>JBBRWV010000038.1:0-26492 GCA_038248985.1 Phycisphaerae bacterium | reverse complement strand
TACAAATTTGTCTCCGAAAAAGATCTCCCTCAATCGGGCCCTGTCCGTCCCCCCCGCCGCGGGCGCCTCCGCCCGGCGGGGCGCGGCGGGGCCCGCGCCCGGGGCCGCGGGGGCGGCGCGCCCGGCGCCGGCCAGCGTCGAGCCCGTCGCGGATGGGCAGAACGACAGCCCCCAATTGAGGGAGATCTTTTTCGGAGACAAATTTGTAGGTGCCGCCGTTGTTTTTGGCGAGGGATTGGAGTTGTGCTTCGTATTCAGCACCGCGGTTTACAAAGGCCAAAGTGTTGATTTTTACTTTTTGGGCCTGGTTGAGTTTTTTTACGATGTCGCTCAGCTTGGGGTCAAAGTGGCCGTCGGTGAGGAAGAAGATCAAGTCGGGCTTCATTTTGAAGGCTTCTTCGAAGGCATTCTGAAAGGGTAGAAGCAAGTCATCGTTGCGGCCTTGTGCACGAAATTCTTTATAGAGTTTATCGATGATTTCTTTTTTGAGTTCTGGGGTGGCGGGCATCGTTTTGCCTTTTTCAGCCAGAACGGTTGCTGTTTCGGACACCATGACGACGTTGAAAGATTGATCTGAATCGAGGGCGTTGGTGCTTTTTTTAACTTCCTGCCGCAGGTAGTCGAAGTTGTCGAGCATGGAACCGGAGTGGTCGAGGATGTAGACGATGCGGGTGGCGTTGATCTTGACTTGGAAGAAGGAGGCTTGGGAAGCCCTGGGTTGGGTTTCTGCGAGTTTGTCAGATTCCTGCAGTTTTCGCATGGCGCGTTCGAGCTTGGCGTTGAGGAGTTCGGCCTTGGTGCGTTGGGTGTCGGTGGCTTTGCGGTCGGCGGAGACAAATTGGAGTTGGTCGCGGGCGAGGAGGCAGAGGGCGACGAGGGCTTCGTCCTGGGCCAAAGGGAGGCAGTCGAGAGCGGCGGCGGCGACATTGAGGCGGGGATCGAGGCCGATGGTTTTGTTGGTGAGGGCAGCGGCGAAAGTTTGGAATTCTTTTTTGCCACTTTTGGCGAGGTAGGGGGCAGCGGCGGAGGCATCGGCGGAACGAACGAGGAGTTTCAGGCCTTTTTTCAGATTGGCTTCGGGGTCATCGGGTTTTTCGGCGAGGAGGCGGTCGACGGCGGTGGCTTCGAGGAGTTGGGCGCGGAAACGGGCGACAGTTTTTTGGGTGAGGATGTCGTAGGCGGCGTCGCGCTTGGCCCAATCTTCGCCCAGTGCGAGGGATTTTTCCGCAGCGGCGTACTGGGCGACGTTGAATTGAAGTTCAGCGAGGCGATAGAAGGCGTTGGCGGCGCGTGCGGCGGAGAACACGAGGGATTTACCATTGGTGCGTGCGAAGATATCCATCAGGACGATGGTTTGTTGGGTGTAGGTGGCGAGGGTGGGGGTGTCGAGGGAGTCGAGAAGGGTTTCGACGAGGGCGGCAGTTTCCTCGTTGGTGAGGGAGGAGTCTTTGGAGAGGTTGAAGGCGGCGAGGAGGAGGAGGCGGCGTTTTCCGCCGGATTTGTCGGCGGCGCTGGCGCGTTGAACGAGGAGTTCGATGGCGGCGGCACGATCTTCCTTGGTGCCTTTGGTGGCTTCATTGATCAGGGGACGGACGGATTTTTCGGCATCGGCGGTTTCGGCGGGGGAGGCGAGAGGTGCGGTGATTTCCGCTGGAGAGGCGGATTCGGAGGCGACGAAGGTGGGTTTTACTTTTGGGAACAGAGTGCCGGGCTGGTCGGCAGCGAGAATGGGTGTGGCTGCGCAGGCGAGGGCAGCGCAGAAGATGCAGAATGTGAGGCTTGGCTTCATGACGATTTCTCCCACAGACCAAGGTGAAGTGTTAATGAGGGGATTGTAGCGGGCGGGACGGGATTCGACGAGTGAGCGGGCGAAGGTTCAAGTTTCGAGAATGGGGGCGGGCGTTTGATTTTCGTGAGATTTTCATCGAATGGGAAATTGTGACGGGAAGATGAGGGGGGTTATTTGGAGGCGTGTTGCCAGCCTAAGTTGGGCCAGGGGGTTTGTTGGGCGGTGGCGGATTGGAGGAGGAGGGCGGGGCTTTGGGTGAGGGTGCCGATGGCGGTGAGGCCGGGGCGGCCGGCGGCGATTTCGCGTTCGGAGAGGGCGGCGAGGGCGGGGGTGTCGTCGGGGTCGATGGCGAGGAGGAGTTCGTAGTCTTCGCCGTCGGCGAGGGCGTGGAGGGCGGCGGGGAGGTGGTCGCGATCGGCGAGGGTGTGGGCGTCGGGGTGGAGGGGGAAGCGGTGGGGGAAGAGGATGGCGCCGGTGCCGCTGGCGGTGGCGAGGCGGGGGAGGTCTTGGGAGAGGCCGTCGGAGAGGTCCATCATGGCGTGGAGGGGGAGTGCGGCGGCGAGTTTTTGGGCGAGGCGGATGCGGGGTGTGAAGTCGAGGTGGCGGGAGAGGATGGAACCGCCGAGGGAGCCGGAGACGAAGAGGGTGTCACCGGGTTGACCGCCGGAGCGGGTGATGGGGTGGGGGTTGAAGGGGGTTGGGGAGTAGGTGCCGAGGGCGGCGACGGTGATGACGAGGCGGCCTTCGGGGTGATTCCAGATGGAGGTGTCTCCGCCGACGAGGGGGCAGTCGAAGAGTGCGGCGGCGGCCTGGGCGGCGAGGAAGAGTTGCTGGGCGAAGGGGTCGGTGACGTTTTGGGGGAGGGCGAGGGAGAGCATGATGGCGGAGGGTGAGGCGGCCATGGCGGCGCAATCGGAGAGGCAGCGGTTGACGGCTTTGGCGGCGGCTTGCGCGGGGGAGTGGAGGCGGAGGTCGAAGTGGAGTTGGTCGAGGGCTTGATCGATTTTGAGGAGGGGGGAGTGTGGAGTGCTGAGGGCGGAGGACTGAGGACTGAGGAGGACGGCGGCCATGTCGTCGCCGATGGGGAGGGGGACGCGCGGGTGGGCGGGGGAGTTGAGTTGGATCCACTTGAGGAAGTCGTTTTCGCGCATGGGGGGATTATACGGTTTTTGGGGGGAGGAGGCGTGAGGGTGACAGGAGGGGGATTTGTGGCGATGATGAAGGGGTACATTTTGGGTGACTCGATTGGAGGAATGTTACATGCCGCTATTTGGAATATGCACAGGTGTGGAGAATGCGGGGGTGGTGAAGTCGGTGGGTTGGGATTTTATTGAAGGGAATGTGCAAGGGGTGTTAATGGGGGATAAGGATGATGGGGCGTGGGAGGCGTCGGGCTGGAAGGAGAAGTTGAAGGGGGCGGAGTTGAAGATGCCGGCGGCGAATTGTCTGGTGCCGGGGGCGTTGAAGATTGTGGGGCCGGAGGCGGACCTGGGGAAGTTGAAGGGGTATATGCGGAATGTGTTGAGGCGAGCGGAGGAGGTGGGGATGGAGACGCTGGTGTTGGGGAGCGGGGGTGCGCGGAACGTGCCGGAGGGTTTTGAGAGGGAGGCGGCGCGGGAGCAGATTTTGGAATTTGCGCGGATGAGCGCGGAGGTGGCGGCGGCGCACGGGGTGACGATAGTGCTGGAGCATTTGAATCGGAAGGAATGCAACATTGTGAACAGCGTGGAGGAGGAGTTGGAGTATGTGCGGGCGCTGCGGCATCCGAACTTCATGGGATTGGTGGATACGTGGCATTGGTGGCTGGAAGGAGAAGGGCTGGGGATTGTGGAGGAGGCGTTGCCGTGGGTGCGGCATGTGCATCTGGCGGATAAGGAGGGTCGGGTGGCGCCGGGGCAGGGCGGGGGGAGTTATCGGGAATTTTTTGGGGTGTTGAAGCGCGGGGGGTACGAGGGGCGGATCAGCGTGGAGGCGGAGTTTGTGGGCGGGCTGGGGACGGCGGGGGAGGTTTTGGGGTTTTTGAAGAGGGAGTGGGAGGGGTGAAGTGGGGAGTGAAGGACTGAAGGACTGAAGAGTCCAGAGGTCCCCTGTGCGGACTCCTTATCGAGAGGCGTTGGTGTGTGGGTGCGCAGCGATGGCGGGTCACTCTATTTCGATGAGGAGGTCGGTAGTGGCGACGAGGTTGCCGGGGAGGACGTTGATTTTTTTGATTTTGCCTTCGCGCGGGGAGTAGACGGCGGTTTCCATTTTCATAGCTTCGATGCTGAGGAGCTTGGTGCCTTTGGTGACGGATTGGCCGAGGGAGACGTTGATGGCGGTGATTTTGCCGGGCATGGGGGCGCCGACGTGGGAGGGGTTTTGCGGGTCGGCCTTGGGACGTTCGACCTTGGTGACGCCGCGTTTGCGGTCGGGGACTTTGACTTCGCGAGGTTGGCCGTTGAGTTCAAAGAAGACGGTGACGAGGCCGTCGGCGTCGGGGTCGCCGACGGTGAGGAATTTGACGAGGAGGGTTTTGCCCGGCTCGATTTCGATGGGGACTTCCTGATAGGGCTGAAGGCCGTAGAAGAAGGCGGGGGTGGGGATGATGGAGACGTCGCCGTAGGGTTTGCGGAACTTGTCGAAGTCGAGGAAGACCTGGGGGTACATGAGGTAAGAGGCGAGATCGGTGTCGTTGATTTCGTGTTTTACTTTTTCGGCGAGGTCTTCGCGGGTGGATTGGAGGTTGATGGGCTCGAGGGATGCGCCGGGGCGGCCTTTGAGGGGTTTTTCTTTTCCGAGGACGATCTGCTGGAGTTTTTTGGGGAAACCGCCGGGGGGTTGGCCGATGTCGCCGCGGAAGAATTCGACGACGGATTTGGGGAAAGAGAGGTGGCGTGATTCGTCGAGGATGTCGGCGGGCTTGAGGTTGTTGGTGACCATGAAGAGGGCCATATCGCCGACGATTTTGGAGGAGGGGGTGACTTTGACGATGTCGCCGAAGAGTTGGTTGACTTGGGCGTACATGTTGGCGACTTCGTTCCAGCGGGCTTCGAGGCCGAGGGATTTGGATTGGACGCGGAGGTTGGTGTATTGGCCGCCGGGCATTTCGTGCTGGTAGACGGAGGCGGTGGGGGCGAGCATGCCCTCTTCGAAGGGGGAGTAGTAGCGGCGGACGGCTTCCCAGTAGTCGGAGAGGTTGGAGAGGGATTGTTCGCTGAGGGTGGTGTCGCGCGGGGTGTGTTTGAGGGCGGCGACGAAGGCGTGCATGTTGGGCTGGGAGGTCATGCCGGACATGGAGCCGATGGCACAGTCGACGATGTTAACGCCGGCTTCGGCGGCCATGAGGTAGGCGCCACCCTGGATGCCGGCGGTGTCGTGGGTGTGGAAGTGGATGGGGAGGCCGACTTCGTCGCGGAGGGCTTTGACGAGTTTGCGTGCGGCGAGGGGTTTGCAGAGTCCGGCCATGTCTTTGATGGCGAGGATGTGGGTGCCCATTTCCTTGAGTTCTTTGGCCATTTTTACGTAATAGGTGAGGGAATACTTGTCGCGTTTGGGATCGAGGATATCGCCGGTATAGCAGATGGCGGCTTCGCAGAGGGCGTTGGTTTCAAGGACGGCCTCGATGGCGACTTTCATGTTGGCGGTCCAGTTGAGGGAGTCGAAGATGCGGAAGACGTCGATGCCCTGGTGGGCGGCGAGCTTGGCGAATTCGCGGACGACGTTGTCGGGGTAGTTGGTGTATCCGAGGGCGTTGGAGGCGCGGAAGAGCATTTGGAGAAGGATGTTGGGGACGCGTTTGCGGAGCTGGGCGAGGCGTTCCCAGGGGTCTTCGTGGAGGAAGCGGAGGGCGGTGTCGAAGGTGGCACCGCCCCACATTTCGAGGGAGAAAAGTTCGGGGAGTTGGGAGGCGATGTAGGGTGCGGCACCGAGGAGATCGATGGTGCGAACGCGGGTGGCGAGAAGGGATTGGTGGGCGTCGCGCATGGTGGTGTCGGTGACGAGGACGCGCTTTTGTTTGAGGATCCAATCGGCGAAGGCTTTGGGGCCGAGACCCTTAAGGACATCGCGGGTGCCTTTGGGGAGGCCGTCGGTGTGGGGGTATTGGAGAACGGGTGGGGGCGTCATGACGGTGAGGTCGGGGAGGCGTTTGACTTCGGGGCGGCCGTTGACGATGACGTCGCCGAGGTAGGTGAGGACCTTGGTGGCGCGATCTTTGCGTTGGGAGAATTTGAAGAGGGAGGGGGTTTGATCGATGAAGGTGGTGGTGACGTTGCCGTTGATGAAGTCAGGGTGGGCGACGAGGTTTTGGAGGAAGGGGATGTTGGTTTTGACACCGCGGATGCGGAATTCTGCGAGGGCGCGTTGGGTGCGGGCGATGACTTCGTCGAAGGAGCTGCCAAAGCAGGTGAGTTTGACGAGGAGGGAATCGAAGTGGGGGGTGATGACGGCGCCGGAGTAGGCGGTGCCGCCGTCGAGTCGAACGCCGTAGCCGGCGGGGGAGCGGTAGGAGGTGATGCGGCCGTAGTCGGGGGTGAAGTTGTTGGCGGCGTCTTCGGAGGTGATGCGGGACTGGAGGGCGACGCCGCGGAAGGTGAGCTCGGGTTGTTGGGGGATGCGGAGGACATCATCGTGGAGGTTGTGGCCCATGGCGATGCGGATTTGGGATTTGACGAGATCGATGCCGGTGATGATTTCGCTGACGGTATGTTCAACCTGGATGCGGGGGTTGACTTCAATGAAGAAGAATTCATGGGTGGAGGAATCGACGAGGAACTCGACGGTGCCGGCGTTGCGGTAGTGGACCTGGCGGCCAATTTGGAGTGCGGCGTCGCAGATTTTTTGGCGGACGGGGAGGGGGAGGGAGACGGCGGGTGCGAGTTCGACGACTTTCTGGTGGCGGCGTTGGACGGTGCAGTCGCGTTCGAAGAGGTGGACGAGGTTGCCGTGGGAATCGCCGAGGAGTTGTACTTCGATGTGTTTGGCTTTTTCGATATAGCGTTCGAGGAAGACTTCGCCCTTGCCGAAGGCGGCGCCGGCTTCGCGAGCGGCTTCGGCGAGTTTTTCCTGGAGTTCAGAGAATTCGCGGACGACGCGCATGCCGCGGCCGCCGCCGCCATGCGCGGCTTTGATGATGAGGGGGAAGCCGATGCGTTTGGCTTCACGTTGGACATCTTTCCAGTCGGAGAGGGATTCGTTGGTGCCGGGGACGATGGGGACGCCGGCGCGTTCGGCGATTTTGCGGGCGGCGGTTTTGTCGCCGAAGGCGCGGAGCATATCGGGGGAGGGGCCGACGAAGGTGATGCCCGCGGGGGCGCAGGCGGCGGCGAAGTCGGCATTTTCGGAGAGGAAGCCGTAGCCGGGGTGGATGTATTCGACGCCGACGTCTTGGGCGATTTGGATGATGGCGGGGATGTTGAGGTAGTTTTTGACGGGGGCATCGGGCCCGCCGACTTGATAGGACTCATCGGCTTTGAAGCGGTGGAGGGAGTAGCGATCTTCATGGGAGTAGATGGCGACGGTGCGCATGCCGAGTTCGGTGGCGGCGCGGAGGACGCGGATGGCGATTTCGGAGCGGTTGGCGACAAGGAGTTTTTTCATATTTTGGGCTTTCAATAGGGAGCGAAACGGGCTGTGGGAAGATACCCGAAGAGGGGGCGAGGTAGAAGTGAGAAAGGGTCAGAAAAGGGCGAAAAATGGCAGTGAAGAGGGGGAGGGCGAATCAATCGTCGCGTCGCAGGGCGGTGGCCAGATCGCGCGTGCCGTAGAGGATGCGGACGATTTCGATGCCGTGGGCGACGGGCACGTAGAAGAGGAGGTAGTTGGGGAAGCCTTTTATGGGCCAGTATCGGAGGGCGGAAAATCGTTTGATTTTCAGGGGGAAGGTTTGGCCAAGGGCGGGATGTTCGGCCAGGCGGCGCATGTCCAATTCCGCGGCGATGATGAGGCGATCGGCGGCGTCGAGGTTGTCTTGGCCGATGAAAAGGTAATGCTCGAGGAGGTCAAATTCTGCTCTGCGTCGTTTGACAATGCGGTGCGACATCAAAGGGGGCCTTACTTTTTGGCATTCAGTTCGGATACAAGTTTTCGACCTTCCTCGCGGAGGCGCTGGAAATCTTCAGGGGTCCATTCAGTTGCGGGCCCGCTGTTGAGGCCTTCGAGGAGTAGTTTCTCGAGATGTTGCTGGCCGCAGCGTTTTTCTTTTTTACGTTGCCGGACCATTTCCCGGAACAACTCGCTGGCGGAACTGTAGCCGCCCCTGGCCACTTCGCCTTCGACGTACTTGCGAAGGCTTTTGGGGAGGGAAACGTTCATGGTCGTCATTGGGGGCATTATTTCACCTCATATATACAACAGGTAAAGGCATTATGGCAGACCTTGGCAATTTTTGCCAAGGAAAATGGCGTGGGGTTTTGCGGTGGATAAGTTCGGGATAAGCTGGCGAGGGAACATTCGCGCGGGGAGGCTACGTCCTCGGGTAGAGTGTGATAAACTACACAGTCGGGCCGGATCGGGCCGCAGGTGCTACGGATGAACTTTTGTGCGCAAGGATGGTATGACGGCTTTTTCGGCAACTTCGGGGACATCGACGACGGCGCGGCCGCGGGGGTTTGGGTTGGGGGGCGGCGGGGATGCGGGGGCGTTGATCGACCGGGTACCACCACATGATCTGGCGGCGGAGGCGGGGTTGCTGGGGTCGATGATCATTGATCCGCAGACGATCGGTCCGGTCTGCATGTTCATTCAAAAAGCGGAGATGTTTTACAAGGAAGAGAACCAGATTGTCTTTCGGGTGTTGACGGAGTTGTACGAATCGAACACGCCGGTCGATGCAATGATTTTGCATTCGACGTTGAAGACGAAGAACCTGCTGGAGGCGGTGGGGGGACTGGAGTACATCAAGGATCTGGCGAACGCGGTGCCGACATCGGCGCATGCGGAGTATTACGCGGCGATCGTGAAAGAGAAGGCGATGGTGCGGTCGCTGATTTCCGCATGCACGGGGACGCTGCGGGATTGTTATGAATCTGGGGAGCCTGCGCGGACGGTGTTGGACAAGGCGGAGACGCGGATATTTGAGATTGCGCAGCAGCGGCTGACGAACCAGGCGACGAGTTTGACGGATGTGCTGCACGAGACGCTGGAGATGCTGGAGCGGCAGACGGGGGAGCATATATCGGGGGTGCCGACGGGCTTTATCGAGTTGGATAATTTGACGTGCGGTTTGCAGAGGGGTGAGATGATCATCGTGGCGGCGCGGCCGAGCGTGGGGAAGACGGCGTTGGCGATGAACATTGTGGAGCATGTGGGAATTGACAAGAAGATACCATGCGCGGTGTTTTCGCTGGAAATGTCGAAGCAGCAGTTGGCGCAGCGCATGTTGTGTTCGCGGTCGGGGGTGGATTCGCACAAGCTGCGGCGGGGTTTGCTGGCGAAGCAGGATCGGGATCGTCTGGCGTACGCGGTGGGGGATTTGTCGCAGGGGAGCATCTATATTGATGACACGCCGGGGCTGACGCTGATGGATTTGCGGACGAAGGCGCGGCGGTTGAAGCAGCAGTACGATATCCAACTGGTGGTGGTGGATTATCTGCAGTTGATGGAAGCGCCGGGGAAGGCGGACAATCGGCAGCAGGAGATCGCGACGATCTCGCGTGGGGTGAAGGCACTGGCGCGGGAGTTGAACGTGCCGGTGATTTGTTTGTCGCAGTTGAATCGGGCGAGCGAGTCGGAGCAACGGTTGCCGCGGACGAGTGATTTGCGGGAGTCGGGGAGCATTGAGCAGGATGCGGACGTGGTGATGCTGTTGCATCGCGAGGCGGTGATGCACCGGGGCGATCAGGAGTGGATGGATGCGAATCCGGACAAGATCAACGAGGCGTTGATCATTGTGGCGAAGCAGCGTAACGGGCCGTGCGACAATGTGAAGTTGACGTTCCTGGCGGGTCAGACGCGGTTTGTGAATTACAATCCGGGAGTGTGAGGGGCGGGGGGAACGGGCAATTGGCGGAGCGGCGAATTGGGGCGGGGCAAGTTGTGGCGTCCTTTTTCGTACCCCGCTACACTACTGCCTCATTGTGCCGGATTGTTTCGGCGCAGGTTTTTGCATTCGCTTCCCGAGTACCCCGAGGATTACATGCGGTTGAATTCAAATGCAGGTCGTGGCGGTGACGGACGTAGTCGGGGGGCGATGCGCAGGGCGATGTTGCTGCGTGCGGTGGTGGCGGGCGTGCTGACGATTGGCGTGGCGGGGCCACAGGCGCGGGGGCAGGCGGCGAATCAGTCGCTGGATGGGAAGGTGATCAAGCGGGTGGAGGTGGTGGGGAATGTGCGAACGGAAGCGAAGTATATTCTGGACCAGGTGCGGGCACAGGCGGGGCAGATTTACACGCGGGCGACGTCGGATCAGGATTTGCGGACGATCGCGGCGACGGAGCGATTTGTAACGGTGCGGGCGGAGGTGGTGCCGACGACGGACGATCAGGTGATCGTGCGATTTGTGGTGGAGGAGCGACCGCTGGTGGTATCGGTGGAGGTGACGGGGGTGCGGCAGTTTAAAGAAGAGCAGATACGGGATGGGCTGACGGTGCGGGTGGGGCAGGGGATTGACACGTTCGGGATCGAGGTAGATCGCAAGACGATTTTGGACATGTATAAGAAGAAGGGGTTCGGGCTGACGTCGGTGGATGTCGATAAGGAATTGCTGAAACAGGGGGTGGTGCGATACGCGGTGATTGAGGGGCCCAAGAGCGTGATTCGGAAGGTGCTATTTGAGGGCAACTCGAACATTAAATCAGGTCGGTTGAAGTGGAAGGTTACGACGAAGACGACGTTCTGGTTTTTTCGCAAGGGGATCCTGGACGACGAGAAGTTGATGTCGGATCTGGTGACGGTTAAAGAACAGTATTTGAAGAAGGGTTTTCTGGATGCGCGGGTTTCTTATTCGCTGGAATACAGCGAAGACAAGAAGAACGTGACGGTGCGGTTTATCGTGGTGGAAGGGCCGCGGTACCAGGTCGACAAGATTGAAGTGAGTGGGAACGAGGTGTTCTCGGAGGCGGAGGTGCTGCGGGACAACAAGCTGGCGCCGGGGGCGTTTGCGGAGCGGGACAGGATTGATGCGTTGCAGAAGAAGATCGAGAATCTGTATGGGGAGCAAGGGTATATTTATCGCAACGTGGAGTTGACGACGCGGTACACGGACACGCCGGGCAAGGTGGATTTGCGGATCACGATTACGGAAGGCAAGCCGTACCTGGTGGGGCGGGTGATTGTGCGGGGGAATCCGAACGTGCAGGACCGGGTGATTCGGCGGCAGGTTCGGATATATCCTGATCAGACGTTTGACATGGTGCGGGTGAAGAAGTCGATTGATCGACTGAAGGGGACGCGGCTGTTTCAGGACGTGACGATCACGCCGATCACGGCGGCGGGGAACCCGGACGGGGTGCGGGATGCGTTGGTGACGGTGGCGGAAGGGCAGACGGGGCGGTTCTTGGTGGGAGCGGGCGTATCGACGAACGCGGGTCTGGTGGGGCAGATCAGTTTGGAGCAGTCGAACTTTGACATTATGAATCCGCCGCGGGATTTCGGCGAGTTAATGCGTGGCCAGGCTTGGAAGGGCGCGGGGCAGTTTTTCCGGATATTGATGGAGCCGGGGACGGAATTTCAGCGTTACCGGGTGACGTTTGAAGAGCCGTATCTGCTAGATTCTCCATATTCGTTTTCGAACGATTTTTACTACTTTACGCGTGAGCGTGAAACGTGGGATGAGCAGCGTCTGGGCGATATTTTTGCGTTTGGCCGGCGGTTCGGGGACATCTGGTCGGCGACGCTGGCATTCCGGGCGGAGCAGGTGACGATCAAGTCTCCTTCGGATACGAACGGGAACGGCATTTCTGATGCGAACTATTTTTTGACGGATCCTTCGACGGGGCGACTGGTTGGGCCGTACAACGATTCGGCGCAGGAAGTTTTGGATCAGAAGGGTTCGCACTTTTTGACCTCCATTAAGCCGGCGGTGTCGCGAGACACGACGGATTCGCGGAGTTTTCCGACGACGGGGACGCGGATGTCGGCGAGTTGGGAGCAATACGGAGGGATTGGCGGGGATGTGGAAATGTCGAAGCTGGTGCTGAAGCTGGATTGGTTCTATCCGCTGTATACCGACCTTTTTGATCGCAAGACGGTGTTCAGTTTGCGGAACGAGGCGGGCTTTATATTTGGGGACTCGCCCTTTTTTGAGCGGTTTTACGCGGGTGGGATTGGGTCATTGCGGGGCTTTGAATTCCGCGGTGTATCGCCGCGGGAAGGGCCGCGGAACGATCCGATAGGCGGGGATTTCATGTGGGTCTCGACGGCGGAAGTGAACTTCCCGATTTATGAGGATTTGCTGCGCGGGGTGGTGTTTGTGGATGTGGGCACGGTGGAGCCGGACATCACGATTGAAAACATTCGCATGGATGTGGGCGCGGGATTCCGGGTGACGATCCCGTTCTTCGGACAGTTGCCGCTGGCGGTGGATTTTGCGTTTCCGGCGATCAAGAAATCGGGCGACAAGACGCAGCTTATCTCCTTTTCGCTGGGCATTCCTTTTTGATAAAAACTGGGCGCGGCGGAATGCGGTGCGCGGTATTCAGGACGAACGAAGTTGTTGATAATTGTTGAACACAAGAGTTTCAGGAGAAGATCATGAAGAATTCGATGCGATGGACGATGTTTACGGTGATTGGGACGCTGGTGCTGGCGGGGCTGGTGGGGGTGGCGCGGGCGGACAATCCACCCCCGACGCGTCTGGCGACGATCAATCTCGTGAAGGTGTTTGATGCGTTGAACGAGAAGATTGCGGGGGACCAGGATATCGATGCATTGAACAAGAAGCTCTCGGATGATCGGGCGAAGCTGGAGGGGGAAGTCCGGAAGATCGATGCAGGGATGAAGGAGTTCAAGCAGGGCAGTCCCGAGTTCAAACTGGCGGCGGAGGAGCTGCTGAAAAAGGGGATGGAATTACAGTCGTTTTCAGCGTATGTGCAGCAGAAGCTGATGCTGGAGCGGCGGCTGAAGACGACGGACTTGTATCGGAAGATGAACCAGGCGATCGAGAGCTATGCGATCAAGAACGGGGTGGCTTTGGTGATGGTGGTGGATGAACTGGATCTGTCAAACGTGCGGACGAACGAGGAATTGCTTTCGCGAATCACGATGCGGAAGGTGATGTACGCGCATGCGACGTTGGATATTTCGGAGAAAATTGTCGAAGTGATGAACACGGAATTCAAGATGGGCAAGTGAGGGGCGGGATTCAATTACGGATGATCGTCGTATAACGCCCTATCGATGACGGGGCGTTTTTTTTTTGGTTCAGCGGGCGGGGTCGACACGGTGGGTGGGGGTCATAGACCGGGTTTGGTTTTTCGGGCATAATGCATGTTGCGCATCGTATAAAGCCCTGTTAATCGGGAGTACAGCCCTCTGTGAGCGTCATCACCCCGCAAAAGACATTGGGTACGGAGACGTCGATCTCCGGCCGCGGATTGTTTACGGGAGCGGCGACGACGCTGACGTTCAAGCCGGCACCGGTGGGTCATGGGATTGTTTTTGTGCGGACGGACTTGGCGCGTCCGGTGCGGATACCGGCGTTGGTGCAGCATGTGACGAAGCGTTCACGTCGGACGGCGATTCGGAATGGGGCGGATGCGGTGGAGACGATTGAGCATTGCATGTCGGCGCTGGCGGGACTGGGGATTGATAACTGCGAACTGCAGATTACTGGAGGGGAGGTACCGGGGGTGGATGGATCGTGTTTGCCGTTCGTGGAGTTGTTGACGGCGGCGGGGATTGTGGATCAACCGGCGGAAAAGATGTATCTGACGGTGACGGAGCCGGTGGAAGTGCGGGACGGGACGTGTACGCTGGTGGCGACGCCCCCGAATGCGGATGAGTTTCATATTATTTATGACTTGGATTACGGGGCGGTGGAACCGATCAAGCAGCAATTGAAGGCGTATACGCTCGGGGCGAATTTTGGGCAAGAGATCGCACCGGCGCGGACGTTTGTAACGAAGCCGGAGGCGGATGCGTTGCGGGCGCGGGGGCTGGGGGCGCACCTGGAGCCGGGGGATGTGTTGGTGCTGGACGAGAACGGGCCGATCGGGACGGAGTATCGTTTTCCGGATGAGTGCGTGCGGCACAAGGTGCTGGATTTGATTGGGGATTTGTATCTGCTGGGGTGTTCGATCAAGGGACGGATCATCGCGAGCAAGAGCGGGCACTCGCTGAACCATGCGTTGGTGCGGCGGTTGACGCAGATGCTGCATGCGCAGAAGAGGGCGAAGCTGGCGTTGGGGGAGGCTGTAATGGATATTCGGCGGATACTGCGATTGATGCCGCACCGTTATCCGATGCTGCTGGTGGATCGGGTGATTGAGATGGATGGGGATCGGCGGGCGCTGGGGATCAAGAACGTGACGATGAACGAGCCGTTTTTTCAGGGGCATTATCCGGGGACACCGGTGATGCCGGGGGTGTTGATCGTGGAGGCGATGGCGCAGTTGTCGGGATTGCTGATGAGCCGGAAGCTGGAGCACACGGGGAAGATTCCGATGTTGTTGAGTTTGGACAAGGTGAAGTTGCGTCGGGCGGTGGTGCCGGGGGATCAATTGATCATTGAGAGCGAGAGCATTCGGGTAAAGGCGCGGACGGGGCACGTGAAATGCCGGGCGTATGTGGGGAGCGAAGTGGCGGCGGAGGCGGAGATCAAATTCATGCTGGTGGACGATGAGATGACCAGCGGGGGTGCGGCATGAGGCGCATCCGGTGGAAAGATAGAAAGGCGACACGAGGGTACTGATGCCAGAGATACATGCGAGTGCGGTAGTTGAGCCGGGTGCGCAATTGGCGGACGACGTGGTCGTCGGGCCGTTTGCGTACATTGGCGGTCAAGTGAAGCTGGGGGCGGGTTGTGTGGTGTACCATCATGCGAGCGTTGAAGGGAGCACGACGGCGGGCGAAGGGAATATGTTTTATCCGCAATGCGTGATTGGGTCGGCGCCGCAGGATCTGAAGTACCGGGGCGGCAACTGCAAGCTGGCAATAGGGGATCACAATACTTTTCGGGAAGCGTGCACGGTGCATATCGGCACGGAAGCCGGAGGCGGATACACGCGGATCGGTTCGCACAACCTCCTGATGGTGAACGTGCATGTAGCGCATGATTGCGAGGTGGGCGATCATTGTGTGTTCGCCAACAACGTGATGCTGGCGGGGCATGTAAGCGTGGAGGATCACGTGGTGCTTTCGGGCGGGGTGGCGGCAGCGCATTACGCGTCGATCGGGACGCATGCCTTCATCGGAGGGTTTGCGGCGGTGGTGCATGATCTGCCGCCGTTCATGATCAGTGATGGTCATCCGGCGATGCCGCGGGGCGTGAATCGCACGGGTTTGCGGCGGCGGGGGATAACGGAAGAGCGTTTGGAGGCGTTGCGGACGGCGTACAAGCTGTTGTTTTCGGATCGCACGCCGGTGCTGACGCAATCGATCGAGCTGGAAAAATTATATCCGGATAACGCGGACGTGCGGCAGTTGATCGAATTTATTCGGCGTTCGATGGGCGGGAAATTCGGGCGGTATCGCGAGACTCTGCGGGGCAAGAATACCTGGTCGGATGAAGAAGAGAATGGCGACACGAACGGGAAGTAACGGCGGATGGCTATGAGCGAATCTTCGGATGTGGTGAAAGCGGCGGTCGTGGGCGTGGGGCGGATGGGTCAGCATCACGCCCGGAATTACGCGGGGATCAGCGGATACGCACTGGTGGCGGTGGTGGATCACGATGAAAAAGCGGCGCGTTTGGCGGCGGAGAAATTTGGCTGCCGGGCGTTTGCGACAGTGGAAGAATTATTGGGATCGGGCCTGGGGGTGCAGGTGGCTTCGGTGGCGGTGCCGACGATTTATCATCGTGGGGCGGCGGAGAAATTGCTGCCGGCGGGGGTGGATTTGCTGATCGAAAAGCCGCTGGGACCGAGCGTGGAAGATTGCCGGGCGATGGTGGAACTGGCGAAGGCGCATGGGCGGATTCTGCAGGTGGGGCACACGGAGCGTTTCAATCCGGCGTATGTGGCATTGAAGAGCAAGTACACGCTGCAGCCGAAGTTTGTGGAAGTGCATCGCGTTTCGCCGATGACATTTCGGTCGATTGATGTGGGGGTGGTGCTGGACATGATGATTCACGATCTGGATATTGTGAACAACCTGGTGAAGTCGCGGGTGATTGGGGTACAGGCGGTGGGTGTGCCGGCGATTGGGAAGTACGAGGACATCGCCAACGCACGTCTGACGTTTGCAAACGGGTGCGTGGTGAATCTGACGGCGTCGCGGCTGGCGCTGCGGACGGAACGGAAGATGCGATTGTTTTCGCCGACGGCATACGTGACGATGGACTATCAGAAGAAGTCGGTGGCGGTGATCACGAAGACGGCGAACGAAGCGCAACTGATGTACGTGCGGAAGGAAGTGGCGGAGGGGCGGATCACCGATTTGGCGCAGCTCAACTACCAGGAGCTGGTGAAGTATGACGATTTGAAGATTGTGGATATCGAGCCGGTGCGGGCGGAATTGGAATCATTCTTGCGGGCGGTGCAGACACGCGGCGTGCCGGAGGTGACGGGGGAAGACGGGCTGGCGGCGGTGGATCTGGCGTCGAAGATTACGACGGCGATAGGGGAGCACAAGTGGGAGGGTGTGGAGGGGTGAGGAATACGGGGGGAGGATGATCAGCGGATGAGGCGCATGTCGCCGACATCGGGGACGATGGGGAGTTCGAGGGCACTGATGTTTTTGTAGGTGCTGAGACGGTACCCGGCGGGCCAGTAGACGAAGAAGGCTTTGCCGAGGAGGTAGCGTTCCGGGACGATACCGCGGCGCGTGCCGAGGTCATCGAGCGCGGGGAAGACGGTATTCCACATGCGTCCATCGCTGGATTTTCGGGAGTTGTCGCCGAGGGCGAAAAATTCGTGTACACCGAGGGTGAGAGGATTGCCCTCTGTGGCGGTGCCGGGCTGTCCGGCGACGGTAACGTTGGTGTAGTAGAGGTCGCGTGCGAGTTTGAGATGTCCGAGTGTGCAGGCGCCATCGACTTGGATGTAGACGTGGGGCTTGAGGAAATGGGAAGGATCGGCATAGGCGGCCTGTTTTTCGGCGAAGGCATCGAGGGCGGACCAATCGGGGTGATGGTCAACGACGAGTGTGCCATTGATGAAGAACTGGGCGGAGCGGTCGACATTGTTGAAGACGAGGTTGTAGGAACGACCGGCCTGGGGAGGTTTGTGGGGGAGTATTTTGGCGGCGAGGGGAACGAAGGGCTGGGTATCGGCAGTGCGGTGGGAGAGTTCGACGCCTTTTTTGTTCCAGGTGATTTTGTAGCAGTTTCGGGGGAGGCCGAGGACCATGGAGACGGATTCGGCGGAGGCGCTCTGGGGAGTCCAGGTGGATTCGAGGTGGAGATCTCCGACGCGGGTGCGTGGACCGCCGGGATTGTCCTTGGCGGTTTCGGTAACGTCACGGTTGTAGCCGAGGACGTTGTAAGTGTAGAAGGTCTGATTGTCGCGGATGACGAACTGGGCAGTGCCGGGTTCTGATCCGTTGTAGGTTATTTTCGATTGGGAGAAGTTCCAGTTTTCGGCGGTGGTACCGGCGCCTTCCCAGGGATTGTTCCAAGAGTGGCCATCATCACGGGGGGAACCAGCATCGGTGGGGAGGAAGTCATTGTCGTAGACCAGTTGCCAAAGTGCATTCTGGATGTGTACGGGTTTGCGGGCGATTCGGCGATCGGCAGGACCGGTTTTGCCCTGGGGGGCGACATAGATATCGCCATCGATGATTTCGATGGTTTCGCCGGGCAGCGCGATGAGGCGCTTGATGTAGTTGTTCTGGGCGGTGGACGGTTCCTTGAAAACGATGACATCCCAGCGTTGGGGCGAAAGGACTGCGTAGAGATACTTCAAAACGAGGATGCGGTCGCCATTGTTGGCCCAGGCGAACTCGGCCGAGCCTGTGCCGTGGCGGCCGCGCATATCTTTGTCCACCGGCAATTTTCCCTGATACTGAGGGAGGGCGGTGGAATCGATGTGATAGCCGCAATTGGGACAAAGGATGTCTTCGTTGTCGCAGGGGAGGTTGCGATTCGAAACGAGTTCCTGGTTTTGCGTGTTGTTGATGGTGCGGGTTCCACGGTCGTTGAAGTACTGGTGGCGGAGATCGGCTTCGGTATCAAAGCCGTAGCCGCATTTGGGGCAGGTGGCCTTGAAATGAGCGCCCAGCAGCGTGGGGGCCATGGAGCCGGTGGGGATGACGAACGCTTCGACGACGAAGGCGCGGAAGGTGAGCGCGAGGATGAGGGCGATGATGATGGCTTCGATGGTATCGATGATGCCGGCAAGGGGATTTTCCTCGCGCGGTGTTTGGGAATCGGAGGTGAAGGCATTATGAGGAAGTGCGGTCATGAACGGAGGCCTTTGTCGAAATTATCGCCAGGGGATCAGGAGAAATCAGTGGCCCGACACGACGGCCGCGGCTTCCATCACCGCTTCGCTGAGGGTGGGATGGGCGTGAATAGTGGAGGCGATTTCATTCTTGGTGCATTCGAGGCGTTTGGCCAGGACGAGTTCGGCGAGCATGTCGGTGACTTCAGCGCCGAGCATGTGAGCGCCGAGCAGTTCGCCATCGGATTTGCGGAAGAGGAGCTTGATGAAGCCATCGGGGGCGTTAATGGCCTGGGCCTTGCCGTTGGCGGAGAAGTTCCATTTGCCGATTTCGTATTCGATGGATTGGTCCTGGCATTGTTTTTCGGTGAGGCCGACGGACGCGACCTGGGGCTCGCAGTAGGTGCAACCGGGGATGAGGGTGTAGTCCATCTCGCGCGTGGAGGTGTTGAACATGCGTTCGACGGCGATTTTCGCTTCCATCGTGGCGACGTGGGCGAGCCAGGGCGGGCCGATGACGTCGCCGGCGGCGTAGATGCCCGGGACGTTGGTCTGTAAATCCTTGCCGACCTTGATGTGGTTTTTGACGATTTCCGGCTGGCAACTGGGTGCGAAGATGTTTTCCCAATTGCCCTGGACGCCGACGGCCACGAGGACTTTGTCGGCCTCGATGATTTCCTGCTTGTTGGATTCAGTGTGGGTGACAGTGACCTTGACGCCGGTGGGGGTGGCTTCGAGTTTTTCGGTCTTGGTTTTGGTGCGGATATCGATGCCCCGTTTGGCGAAGAGGGATTCGAGGCGGGCGGAAACTTCGTGATCTTCGATGGGGAGGATGGCGGGGAGCATTTCGATGAGGGTGATTTTTGTGCCGAAGGAATTGTAGATGTAGGCGAATTCCACACCGATGGCGCCGGCGCCGATGATGACAAGTTTCTTGGGGATGTCTTTGAGGACCATCGCTTCGCGGGAGGTGATGATGTTTTTGCCATCAGGCTTGAGAGAAGGGATTTCGCGGTTGCGGGCACCCGTGGTGATGAGGATATTTTTGGTCTCGAGGGTGCGGATGATCTTTCCCTGGGGATCCTTGATCTCGACTACGCCGGCTTTGGGAATGAAGGCGGAGCCTTTGATGGAATCGACCTTGGCTTTTTTGAAGAGGAATTCAATGCCCTTGGACATGGTGCCAGCGACATTCCGCGAGCGTCCGACGACTTTGGACCAGTCGAATTTGGAGGTATCGACGGAGATGCCGAAGGCGGGGGCTTCGTGGGTGACTTCGGTGAAGAGGTGGGCATCATGGATGAGGGCCTTGGTGGGGATGCAGCCCCAGTTGAGGCAGATGCCGCCGAGGTCCGCGCGTTCGACACAGGCAACTTTTTTGCCGAGTTTTCCGGCATAGACGGCGGCTTCGTAGCCACCGGGGCCAGCGCCGACGACGACGAGATCGTAAAGGGGTTCAGGCACGATATAGCTCCGGTAGGGGCAGGGGTCGAAACATCAGATTGTATGCGAAGGGGGGATTCGGGTAAAAGGGCGGGGGGATTTTGGCGGAGAGAAGCGGGAAAAGCGGGGGCCACGATTTCAAAGGTTCTTTTGACGGCAGGTAACGCATGAATATCGCATTGAAGGAATGGAATTTGTTGGGTGAAGCACTGCTGAGCGCGAGGCAGGCGATTTTGCTCCGAAAGGGTGGGATTCTGGAGGCGAATAATGAGTTTGAGCTGGAGCACAGACGTTTCTTGTTGTTTCCGACGTTCGTGCATCAGGATGTGAAGATGCTCAAACCGCAGTGGCGGGCGGGAGTGACGAACGTGCGGGACGAGCCGGAGCGGGTGACGTTGAAGGGGTTTGCCGAGGTGGTGCGGGTGTGGGAGGTGCCTTCGCGGGCGGCGATGGATGAGTTGTTCGATTTGCATATGTGGGATACGCCGCTGGTGGACATGCGGTTTGCATATCGGCCGGAGAAACCGTTGTACCTGGTAGTGGTGCGGGGGTGGAGGTTGCGAGAGGCGGTAGAGCTTGCCAACACCGCCGAATATGCGGGGTGCAAGAGCTGGGTGACGCTGGAAGAGTCGGTGGATACGACGGGGGCGGTGGCGGCGATGGAGGAAGGGAAGCTGGCGGGAATAGTCGAGCGGGTGGGGCAGACGTTTCAGAGTAAGAAATAGGCCTCGCCAAAAAAAGCCGCCGGTCGGTGAACGCTGCATTCACCGACCGGGGCCGATTCACATGACAAGACGAGTCATCCGGGGTGGGTTAGGCCTTGCGGCGACGGATCAGGAGGGCCGCCGCGCCCAGACCGAGAACCGACAAGCTGGCCGGCTCGGGGATATCGCCGCCACCGACTTCGGGAGCGGACTGGATGGTGAAGACGAAATCGTTGTAGTCGCCGCTCTTCTCGATGCCGGAGTTGGCGAGTTTCAAGTCTTCGACGCCAATGTAGTATTTTTCATAGCCGTCGCCGTAGTTGGCGAGCGGGGATTCAAGGAAGACCGCGAAGTGCTGGTTTTTCTTGTCATCGTTGGTACCGGTGTTGTAGCCGCTTTCGGAGTAGAAGGTGCCGCCGGGGCTGATGATGTAGAGGCCCCAGTTGGTGGTGGGGTTGAAGAGTGCGTCGACGCCGGCACCGTCGGACCCAGACCAGATGGTGTTTTTGTTGCTGGTGTTGCCGACTTCGTACCAGCCGACTTCATTGAGATTGTGGTAGCCGGCGATTTCAATTTTGAGGAGGCCGGAGACATCACCCGAGGAGGCGCCGCGGGTGAAGCTGAAGCTCTTGTCGAATTTGCCGTCGGACTTGCCCCAGTAAGGCAGGAGCGATCCGTATTCGCTGTTGACGAGATAGCCGATGTTTTTGTGGCTTCCGTCCATTGATTGCTGATCCCAGAACGGGGTGCCGTTTTCGTTGGGTGTGCCGAAGGTTTGGAAACCTACGCCGGAGCTACCGCTGCTGATGTTATCGGCGAAGACGGATCCCGAGGATCCGAGGATGGCGACGACGAGGGCGACGTGGAATGACTTCATGGTTCTCTCTCCAAACTAAGAATTCGGGGCTGCCCCGAAAGAAACAGCGCGCGGAACTTCCGCGTGCGAAAAAATCGCGTGAGTGTGACGAAGGCCCATCGGGACTTGCCACAAGAATCAACTTGTGTCCTGAATCGAAATCGCACTCGGAGGACCCGAGTGTTGCATTGTCGCGGGAGTTTTCCGGCTCGCGAAACGAGCTTCGCCGTGAAGGGGCCTCTCTTTCCCTTTACGAATCCCTGTCACATGTTTGTGACCCCTTTAATGTACTACATGGTTGGGAATGGGCAAATGCTAAGTGAAAATCCTATGCGGATGCAGGGTTGAGTTCTGTGGTGATGTGTGGGGCATTATCAGTCCGACACGATAAAAAAGTTTTGGGACGTGCCGGGGCGAGGTCCCAGCTTATCCAAATTGAAAAAGGTCGGGGGAAGTTTGGAAAAAGGGGACGGCGTGCCCCTGCGGGCCGTGCCGGAGTTACCGGGCCGGGGTACACTCTCCATCTATGTTTGGCTTTTTCAAGAAACCGGCCCCGACGGATCGCAGCGCATTGATGACGGCGGTGATGGTGCGCAATCAACTGGTGAAAGAGGAATCGCGGACGGGCCAGGCGCTGCGCCTGGTGGCACCGCTGAAGCCGACGCTGCTCAGGCGGATGGTGAATGCGGGGACCAGCAAGCGGTCGTTCGAGTTTGATGACTTGGGGTTGTGGTGCTGGGACAGGATTGATGGCCGGCGGACGGTGGAGTCGTTGATTGAGGAATTTGCGGCAACGCACCGCCTGAACATCCGCGAGGCGGAAGTATCGGTTCTGGCATTTTTGAAAATGCTCACGCAACGAAACCTGGCGGGCTTGGTGGCGAAACGTGCAGCACAGGCGAAAACGCCCCAGGCCAGGAACAAGTCGCGTCACAAACGCTGAGCAGTTTATTCCGTGGGTTCCGTGGCGGGCTGGCTGGCGGGTGGGGCCTTGGGAAGGGTGGCGGCGCAGTGTTCACATTGACCGATTTTTTGGGAGCAATTCGGGCAGAGCTTGTGACTGCCTGAAGTGGTCTTTTCTTCGCCGCACTTGGTGCATTTGCCGATGTCGGCGGTAAAGCCCATGTCCGCGCACTTGGCGCAGAAGTCGGCCAGTACCGCGGGCGCGCTGAGCATCAGCAAACCGAGACACGCGATGAATAGATGCTTTTTCATGAGATTCTCCTTGCCGGGGGCGGACAATTTTACTTGCGCGACACAAATCGGAGGCTGGATAAACGGTATACTAGCAGGGGATGATGGCACGTGCTGCACAATTGTTTTTCCTGGGCGTAGTCCACCTGTATCGCTGGACGCTGGGACCAGTGCTGGGTGGTAATTGTCGCTATGTGCCCACGTGCAGTGCGTATGGCTTGGAGGCCTTGCGGGAATGGGGCGCGTGGCGTGGAGGATGGATGACGTTGCGGCGCATTGGCCGTTGTCATCCGTGGGCCAGGGGCGGGTACGATCCTGTGGAGGGGCGCGCGGAGAAAGAAAATTGTGGTGACGGTTGCTGCACTGGTGCCGGGCACGCGCGTCATCCGGAGAAAATAATGAAACGTGATTCGGGAGTATCCAAGCAATGATGCTGTATTTATGTCGACATGCCGTCGCGGCAGAGGGAGATGGAAAGAATGCGGACGCGGAGCGTCCACTGACGTCGGAGGGAATCGCGAAATTCCGCAAGGCCGCCACGGGCTTTCTCGAGACGGCGCCGCAGGTGAGGCAGATTTACAGCAGCCCGGCGCTGCGTGCGCGGCAGACGGCAGGAATTTTGCAGGAAGTCTTTGCGCGACAGAAGATCGACGTGAGGGTGACGATTACGGAGGCCTTGGGGCTGAGCCGGCCCACTTTGCAGGCGTTTATGAAGGAATTGCGCGCGTTGAAGAAGACGCCGGCGATAGTTGCGGTGGGACATGAGCCAACCCTGAGTGGCTGGATTGCGGCACTGTGTTTTGGGGCGAGCGTGGCTTGTCGGCTGGAAATGAAGAAGGGGGCGATTGCCGCAATTGAGCTGGAGGATAAAAAGATGACGGGAACGTTGGTGGGACTGTATGGGCCGAAGGTTTTGCGGGCGTTGCGGTGAGGGACGGCGACAGGGGCATTTCGCAGGATGCAAAAATAACCGAGGCTCCCGTGAGGGAGCCTCGGCATATAGGTCGCACGGAGTGAGTGCCGAAGGCACGTCCGCTTAGAACTTCACCTGGAGCTGCAGGCGATACGAGAGATTGCTGGTATTTTGCAGCAAGCTGGCGGAGGCATCGGTGTAAGCGGCTTCGGGCGAATAGGTTATGTCACTGCTGAGTTTGACGCTATTGCCATAAAGGTAGTAAGCGGCGCCGAGGGTATAGAACTCACCAATGTTCGGAGCGCCCTCGGTGAGGAGGAAGCCGGCACGACCGATGAGCTCAAGTTTCTGCGGAACGACCATATATCCGACCTGGCCGTAATAGGCATGTTGGAAGAATGACGACTTGGCTGCGCCGTAACCAGTGGGACCGGTGGATATGGAAGTGGAGCTGGTTGATGAAGTATTGCCCGGGTTCGCGTTGATCTGCTGGAAGTAGGCGGCGGTAACGACCGACCAACCCTGGTACTTGGCGGACCAATCGAGGGTGCCACGGAAGATATCGCCGTTGAGCGTGTAGTTTGTGAAGCCGGCGGAGTTATTGGTGGAGAGACCGTTGGCTGTCGTGGTGGTTTGCGGCGAAGACATTCCATTATTGGTGGAATTTTGCGATTCATAGCCCGCCGCTCCACCGAGCATCCAGATGAATTCGTTGCTGGCCGTGCCTTTGCGGAAATCGGCTTCGTCGGTGAAGTCTTTGAGGCTGCCGGCACCGGCATATTGGAGGCGGGCGTAGAAGGCGAGGCGGTTGTCGAGGTTGGGGGTGATACCGCTGGCATCCACCTGCCGGAGGGTGTTGCTTCGGCTGCCGTCGTTGACATTGATATCGTAGGCGAATTTATCTTTGATGATATCGCCGTAGAGGCTGACGCCCAAGGCGCGTACGGGATCAAAGGGGGCGGAGACTTCGGGGCGTTCCATCAAGGAGAGGGCGGTATCGGAGGTGAGCTCCACTTTTGCGAAAGGAACTTTGAAGGCTCCGACTTTGACTTTGAGGAGATCGGAATAGCGATATCCGACGAAGGCATCAGACACCGTGAACGAGCCGCCGGAACCGCCGTAGAAATCGCCTTCCATTTTGAAGGTGATATCGGGGGAAAACGCATTGCCTGAAAAACTCACGCGGGCGCGGCGGATGTCGAAGCCGTTGGAGTTGATTGGGTCGCTGGGGGTGGTGGTGACACCCGTGGCGATAGTGCGCGAGGGGATCCTTCGGCCGTTGTAGGCGTTGTGTTGGGCAAACTCATAGCGTGCCTGCACGAAACCGCCGATGACGAGTTTGAAGGACTTGTCCGAATTCTGGATGAAGAAGCCGTTGTCATAACCTACGGAAGGACCGTCACTTCCGCGGGTTTTGGAATCAGCGATGACTTCTTTGACGAGGGATTTGATCTGGTTGGCGCGTTCGGTGGTCAGCCAGTTTTCGTTTTGCTGGGATTGGAGTTGGGAGACTTTGGACTGCAATTCCTGAATTTGGGTTTTCAGGTCGGCGTCGGGGGTGTCGGCGGCGAAGGCCGATGTGCTGCACGCGACAGCTATAAGTGCCGTGGCGAGCGTGAGTTGGCGGGATTTACGGGGCGTGTTGTGGCGACTCTGCATGGACGATGCCTCCAAAAATAAAAAGTTCCTATGGCCAGTTGCTACGGTAGCTGGGTTTCGCTTGCACCCATGGAACGGCAAAGTAGCGGTTTTATATGAGGATCGCATTAAGGAATACGCTTAATAAGTGTTAAGGTATTCGTTACGATCGCCCTTATTCCTACAAGAATACTAGTATTAAAAATGGCTGTCAATACGAGATATTTGAATTTTTTAGGCCGAATACATATCAATTTAATAGGTAATTAAAAAGTGTCACTTTACACAAAAAGGGCTGGGTTGCGGGAGAGGGTGTGGATGGGGAGGCATGTGGCATAGAATCCACAGGGAGAGGGCTGGGGTGTTGCAGATCTGCCGCAGGAAGTGGTAAGGCAGGTAAGGGTGTCCGTTGTGAGCGTTGCGGGATCAACGATTTCCGGACGGAAGGCGGATGGGTTGCGGCACGAGACTTGCGTAAGGTCTGGCATGAGAATGCGTTATGACTATTTTGTCCGATTGGCCGCGGCAGTTGTGTGGGCGGTGCTTTTGGTGGGGGGCATGGGGGGTTGTGAGAGCGGTCAAGCTCATCGGACGGCTTATCTGTTGACGCCGGAGTATCCATTGTTGGTGCCATTTGCGGCGCAGTATCAGCGGGCAGGAGATGGGGGGAACAGCTATGTGTTGGCGTCGGATGTTTTGCCATCGTCGGATGCGCTGGCGTTGTACGCGCCGCGGTTTGAGCGGGTGGCGTATGGGCCGTTGCAAGTGGGTGGGGTATCAGCGTTTAGGGAATATACATATGATGCGCAGCAGATTTCGACGCCGGGGAATTCGGGTTGGCGAACGCGATACGTGGTGCGGGAAGGCGTAACGTTTCCGTGATGGCGAACTTTTTTGGTGGTGACTGGAAAGGGGGAGGGGGAATTGGGAAATTTACAGAAGTCGTTTGTAAATCACATCTTGACGACAGGCGATTTGCAGAGCATGATGTAGGGATACTCGCTGTTCATGAGAATTCGCTGGAATTTAAGTGATTACCTTCCCCGGTAATTGCGGCTAGCGGATTTGTGAATGTGCGGGGGATCAACTCATCGGTCCTGTCCGGGGACAGGAAAAGGAAAAACATGGCAACTATCACCAAGAAAGAACTTGTGGACCGCATTGCGGAAACCTTGAACGTTAAACGAGTTACGGTCAAGCGGGTGACGCAGGCGTTTTTGGATGAGGTCATTTTGGAGCTGGGCCGGAGCAATCGGCTGGAGTTCCGGGACTTTGGGGTTTTTGAATGCAAAGTGCGGGCGGCGCGGGTGGCGCAGAATCCCAAGACGCTGGAGCGGGTGACGGTGCCGAGCAAGCGGACGGTGAAGTTTAAGGTGGGACGTTTGATGAAGGCCAAGATGGCGGATGCGGCGGCCAAACATGCGGCGGCATTGGCCGCGCGCGATGGGGTGGCGGCGGGTCCGAAGGGGTGATGGAAGGGGTGTAAGGGGGTAGTAAAGGG
>JBBRWV010000037.1:0-26668 GCA_038248985.1 Phycisphaerae bacterium | reverse complement strand
GGGTGATATTCTCGATCACACCATGACTGAGACGTTAGCGCCCTTGTCTCGCCTGCGCGATCGACTTTCGCGCCTGCGGGCGTATCCACCTCAAATGGAACCCACGGTCGAGCTGATTCCGGGGAGGGCGTTTTTCCCGGGCGGCGATGGGCTCTGGAAATCGCAAGACCCAGCCTTGCCGCACTGGCCGGAGGGTGGCGTCATGATCCTCGGCCAGGATTTTGACTGCGTCGCCTCATACAAGCGGGCGGTAGAGCGGGGCTACGAGCAAACCAATACAGGCACCTGGTACCATTTGATTCGCATGCTGCAATCTGCTGACATGCCACCGGACAACTGCTTCTTCACAAACTTCTTCATGGGCGTAAGAAGAACCGAAAAGGCCACAGGGCTATGTCCTGGTGTGCGAGATTCTGGCTTCGTGAAGGAGTGTGGAGAGTTCTTCGGCGAGCAGCTTCGCGTACAGCGTCCGCGACTGATCATCGTGCTGGGCACGAACGTACCACGTTTTCTCGCGAGGACGAATCCCGCCTCAGAGGTCAGCCGGTGGGCAAGATGCGACACATTCCCGAAAATCGATGCTGCAGGGCCATTAATTGCTCAAGCCCGATTCGGATCGCCGGATTCCGCAGTCGTCGCGACGGTCGCTGTGGTTGTACATCCCAGCCTTCGGCCAGCCAACCTCTGGCGCCGGCAATATACCGGACTCCGCGGCGAAAAGGCGGAGCAGCAGTTGCTTAAGAATGCCCTCCGCGCATCGGGACTCGCTGCGCTGGGAAAACGACCCGAGGGATGAACGCTAGACCGAGTGGGTCACAATCCAAACTGCCGCCGCCACCGACCGGATTAAGCCTGCGCGGCCAGCCCTACACAGCAGCGAGAACCCACCTCGAGAATTCCCCAAGTTTCCCTTGACTCCCTCGCTCCCAACACATATACTTCACCCAAATCACGACGCGCCACTGGTGCGCCGATCCGGTGCTCTTTGACAAGTGAATATCCCCTATCTCTGGCCGGTGACCGCACCCGCCAGGTCCGATTTGACCCGCCGACTTACATACCTAACAGATGTGATTTCGGCCCAGGCCACGCTCCTCCTCTTTCTGCTTTCTGCTTTCAGCTTTTTAGCTTTTCGCCCCGCCCGTCGTCTCGGATTTCGGCCTTCCGCCTCAAGCGGCGAAACCTGAGCATCTGACCCCCTAAATGGCGCGTAAGTCCTTATCCCATAAGCTCCCGTGCTACCCCCCACCCCCTCCCCAAATAACCCGCGCATCTTTGGGGAGGCAGGCACCAGCGCCGACCCTTTCCGCCCCTTCGTCCCCTTCGTCGCGCAGTTTACCCGCCGCTGCCTGTCCGCCGTGGCGGGGCGGGTCGCTCCATTCCATCCCCTCCCTTGCCCGATACGCCTGCCTCAACCTAAACTCCCAGCATGAGCCAAGTAGCTGAACAACCGACTCAGGACCAGGGCGTCATCCTCAGCCTCCGGGCGGCCGACGAGATCCGCCACATCATCCAGCAGCAGGGCCTCCCCCCAGACCAGACCCGCCTCCGCGTCGCCGTCAAAGGCGGCGGCTGCGGCGGCTTCAGCTACATCCTCGACCTCGTCGAAGAACCCAAGGGCGAAAACGACGAGGAACTCGAACGCTGCGGCGTCCGCATCCTCGTCGACAACAAGAGCCTCCTCTACCTCGACGGCGTCGAGATCGACTACAAAGATGAAACCATCGGAGCCGGCTTCGTCTTCAAGAACCCCAACGCCACGGCGGCCTGCGGCTGCGGAAGCAGCCACGCCTGATGAATGACGACCCGACATCGCACGAGCCGCTGGCCGCAACCAACCACTTCCAGCGGCTCGGCCTTCCCGTCGTCTTTGAACTCGACCCCGCCATTCTTCAGTCCCGCTATCTGGCCGCCGCCCGTCTCACCCATCCCGACCTCGCGGACGCCGACGAGGAATCCCAGGTCCAGGCCATGGAGCAATCCGCCGCCGTCAACGAAGCCTGCCGCATCCTCTGCGACCCAGCCCAGCGGGCGGAATACCTCCTGCGTCTACTCGCCGGCCACTCATCCCAGGACAATCACTCGCTCCCCGACCGCTTTCTCGATCACGTGCTCGCCACCCGCGAGCAACTCACCGACGCCGAAGCAGCGGGGCACAAAGACGCCACCGCCTCCCTCCTCGCCCGCGTCCGCGAAGAACAAGCCCAGCGCCTCACCGCCATCGCCCAAGACTTCCGCGAGAACACCCCCAACTCCCTCCACCGCATTCGTGTCCATCTCAACGCCCTGCGATACCTCCAGCGGATCATGGAGCAGCGTTAGCCTGGTGCGTCATAGGTCGCTAAGCTTGGGTGGCATCGCATGCCTGCGTGACATCCGCGTTCATCTGTGTCCATCGAGGCGTACTCGCCGGGTGGCTAAAACTCTTCTTCGCGTTTTCTTCGCGATCTTCGCGCCTTCGCGGTTTCGCATTAGGATTTGTCTCGGCCCCCGGCCGGCATCGCCCATTGGCTTTTGGCCAAATCTCGATAGAACAGAGGCACCATGAAACGAATCTCGGCAAACCATCCGCTCACACGCACCCGCTGGACCTGGCCTGAAGCCTACATGTACCTGTACAACCACTACGCCCAGTTCCGCCGCGACTTTGACTTGCCCAAGGTCCCGCCGCGCGTCCCCCTCTCCATCACCGCCGACAAGAGCTACCGCCTCTACATCAACGGCCAGTACATCTGCCGCGGCCCGGCCAGAGGCTATCAGTCCCACTGGCCCTACGACCAGCTTGATATCTCCATCTACCTGAAAAAGGGGCACAACTGGATTGCCGTCGAAGCCTACAACCCCGGCATCAGCACCTTCCAGTATCTCCACCAAACCTTACCACACCGTCGAACCCCGCGGCATCCCCCTCCTCCGCGAAGAACTCCACGCCCCCGCGCGCGTAACTCGTTCCGTACGCGGCACTTCCATGCCCGGCTACGAAACTGCCACCAACGTCTCCTGGCACTGGGCCACCGAAGCCGTCGCCCCCACCGTCAAACCCCTCCCCCCCATCACCCCCCAAATAACCCCCGAAAACATGACCCTGCAAATCCCCTCTAGCGCCCCCAGTGACTTCACCGCCCTCTACATCGACCTCGGCGCTTTCGTCCTCGCCAACCTCATTATTGGGGTCAAAAACGCCACTGGCCGCAAAATCCTCGACTTCCAGTACGACCAAATCCTCGACACCCGCCAGCCCCAAACCATCCGCACCGGCGACGCCTGCCTCATCGACGGCCTTTCCCACGTCGAAGACTCCGTCCCGACCCCCCAAGGCCTCATTCACGCCTCCTGGCACCGCCGCAACAACAAAATCGCCGGCCCCCTCAAACTTCCCAAAAATGTCCAAGCCAAAATCCACCTGCCCCACCAAAAACCCACCACCCAAACCTCCGGCACCTACCGCTTCAGCATCGATGCCCCCGCTATCCCCATGTAGATGCGCTAGTTACGCGATGTGTTAAGCCCGCCCCCCCCCGCCGCACCTCTTCTCCGGTAATCATCCGCGACCCATCCGCCACCACCAGTGTGATCAGTAAATCAAGTTGATGCTGCCGTCGGTGTTGCGAATACGGAACTCGTAATACGTGGGATTGGCCGTATAAAACCAGCCGGCATTCGTATCGGTGATGTTGGTGGACACCGATGTGTGAAGGTTCCAGGGATTGATGGGCGTGCCGCGGAGATAGGGGCCAAAATTCGTGCCCACCGGGGCCGTATTCGCGGTTTCCGTGGTGCTCGAACGTGCCCGGAGCAGCGTCCACATAGCCGAAACCTGCGGCGGAGTGCCATTGTGCTGCATCTTGAACAGCTCAATTTGGCCGCGAATATATTGCATCGTGGTCTGCACCGATGCTTCGCGTGATTGTTCGGTCGCGTTGACAAACTTGGGCAAGGCGATCGCCGCAATCAGGCCAATAATCAACACAACGATGAGAATCTCTACCAAGGTAAATGCCCGGCGCTTCTGCGGCGGCAAAATGGGACTGCACGGAAGAAACAAACGCATCATCACCTCAACACAAAAACCGACTTGTATGCGAAAGCTATCGGCCTTGGTGAGGGGAGGCTTGAAGTGACTGGGACAAAACGACCGGCTTTCCCTGAGTTTCCACCGCCGCGTCCGGGCAATGTGCATGCAACCGAATGCGGCCATCGTGTATCGTCAAATAATGCGCGGGATTCTCGGTCCAGCTGCCGGAATTAAAATAGTGAACATCCGCGGAAGGATCATCGACCGCCAGATGCGTGTGGCCGCAAATGGCCGTATCGCAGCCTAGTTCGCGCGCCAGCGCAATAACCCCCACGCGAATTTTGTCGACGCACCGAATGAAAGTCTTGCTGCGCGCCTTGGCCAGGCGCGCAATATAGTGCGTGCGATCAATTTTTTGCAGCACGTAATAACCGCAATCGGCAATCCACGTGATGAACGGGTGATCTTCGATGAAGTCATCAAAAATGTGGCCGTGGATGATCAGGATGCGGCGCGGGCCACTGCTCAGGAGGTACTGCTCGACAACCGTTACGCCCAGCAGATGCGACACAATTTCCGTCGAACCATCGTGATTCCCGGCGATCCAGATAATTTCGATCTTGTCGGAGAGGTGACGGATCTGCGACAGTACTTTCCAATGCGTTTTCTTGAGGCGACGAAAGTCGATGGAATCGAACACGTCTCCCGCGATGACCAGTTGCCGCGTGCGGATGTGCCCGTCGAGGATTCGCTGCAGAAAATCCGCCAGCGCCTTGGCCTGGCAGTTTTCGGTGCCCAGATGAATGTCCGAAATGAGCAATGCATCGAGCAACTGCGGATCATTATTCTGCGCCGGTTCGACTGGATTCACGCCCGCGGGAATACGGGATGTTAACAGGGCGATCTGCGCGACCTCTTCGCGCGACGCTGACCACGTCAAAATTGAACTGCCACACGGTTGATCCTGTAATTCGAGCGTGTGCATCCTCTCTCCCTGCATGGATTCGCATCATCACACCGAGAGTATCGACCCGGCATGTCAAGAATGCGGAAATAGTGCATGAGGATGGCGCGAAGATAAAGCGCGGCGGGTTATTTCTTGGCGAGCGTCGCGCGCCGCGTTTCCAGCAGCGACTTCAACTTGCGCAGCGCCCGTGTTTCCAACTGCCGCACCCGCGCCTTGGTGATCCCCATCTTCTCCCCCAGTTCCGAAAGGCTCAGCGGCTCCTGCGTTTGATCCAGCCCGTAATGATGCGTCAGCAACTCGCGCTCGCGCGTCGGCAATTCCTGAATGACACTCAGCAGCTCATTTTTCAGTTGCGCCGCATCAAGCTGATCCGCCACATGCGTCTGCTCGCGGTCGCCGACATTCGCGAGCAACTCTTCCTGCCCGGTGACCATCTTGCTGTCGCGCCGCGTGAGTTGCTCGGAACGGTCGCGCGCAAAATTTTTCATGATCGCATAGCCGGCGTAGGTGCTGAACTTCACGTTCCGCGCGAAATCAAACTTTTCCACTGAGCGCATCAGCCAGATCACCGCATCGCTGAACAACTCCGCGATCCCCTGGTCCGGTCGCTGGTGCTTGCGGGCCACATGCGCCGCCACCCGCAGATTCACCCGCACCAGATCGTTCTTGATTGCACTGGCCTGTGTGAGCAGCGTTTCAATCGTCACCAGATCTTCCGGCGTCACCTCGTCGGTCAATAGTTTTTGTTGCAGCGTCGCTGCCCGGAACTTCACATAATTCATCCGCCGAAATGCATCCGTTTCCATTTCCTGCGGCATCAGCGGCTCATGAAAAACTTCCGCCAAATTCGGCGGTAAATCGCGCGGCATGCGCGCCATGAAAAGATCGGTCGCCTTCGCATCCGTGCCCGCTGCCACGCTCGCCACGGCTTTCGCCGCAGCCTCTGCAGGCAGCACGACCAGGATGATGTTCTCCGCATCCGGGTGCTCAAACAACGGATTGGCCATGTACTCAATCAGCTTGCCCTTGAGCCGCCGGGCCCGCTCCCGCAGCAGCACCGACATAATGCCATCCGGCGTGCCGGCGTGCCGCGTCGCGATGGAATCCGTCGGCACGCCATCCTGATAGGAGGTAAAAACCGTTTCGCCGTCGACGGGTTGCACCGTCGCGGACGGGTCAGGAAAGATCGCCGTCGTGGGATGCTCATGGTCATACTTGCGGATCGTATAACGAATCGTTTCGGGGCTCCGATGCAGGCGATGCGCGATCCGTTGCGTCAGGTCCTTCATCCCGCACCGGCACTGCAGCGCCAACCGCCGCGCCATGTTGATGATCCGTGATTTCTCATCGTCGCTGAGCTGTTTGAACTGCGCCGAGCGCTCCACGCGTTCCTTGTTGCTCTCCGCGAACTGCACCACCGACGATTCATGAAAACCCAGCCGCCGCCGACCGTCAGGATAAATATAGCGCAGCGCCATGAGCCCCTGCTTGCGCCACCGCTGAATGGTCTTGCTCGAAACGCTGAACTTCTCGGCGACCTCTTCAATCGCCAACACCGTTTCGCCGGCGTCTTCGGCCAGAATCGCCAATGTGTCGGAAAGAAACTCTATCAGCGTGGATAAATCGCTGCGCAGAATTTTTCCGCTCAGCGTGTGATCGCTGTGCGAAACCGGTTGGAAGCCGGTGATGCGAAAATGAACGAAATCCCAGGGATACGTTTTGGTCGCATCGACATCCGATATGAGGGCCACCGCCGCGCGCAATTGCTCATGCCGCTTCTCGGCGGGCGAGTAGGTGAGCTGATTGGCCAGCTCCAGAATCTTGTCATCGCGCCACGTGGCCATGAAATCCTCTGCCTCTATCTTCGGTTAAGTGTATCAGAGTGGAAGGCTTATTTTTCGTTTTTTCGTCATTCCGGCCCGCTTTTTTCCGCCCCCGGCTTTTTTTACCCCTGTGGTGCAGAAATACTCACGTGAGAATTTTCACGGCCCAACCGCAGCCGCTGCTTCACTTCCATGCCCGTTGCGATACGGAAAAACACATCGCACCGTCGTCCCGCGATTCAGCTCCGACTCCAGCTCCACCTGCCCCCCCATCGCCGCTACCGCATGTTTGACAATGGCCAGCCCCAGCCCCGTTCCCCGATCCGCCCCGCCGCGTGAACGATTAACGGTATAAAACCGCTCGAAAACCCGTTGCTGGTCCTCTTCGGGAATCCCGCACCCCGTGTCCGCAACCTCCACCACCACCGAGGCACTCGCCCCCGCAGTGTCCGCCGCCTGCGCCTGGATGTACGAGCGAATCGTGACACTCCCCGTCGGCGTAAACTTCAGGGCATTGTCCACCAGGTTCTTCAGCGTCAACGTCAACAGCCGCTCATCGCCGGGCAGCGCGCCCGCCCCGCTGCCGATGTCCACCAGCAGTTGCACATGCTTCTCGCCCGCCTGCGTCGTGTACATCCCCATCACGGCGTCACACACCAATTGCAGGTCCAGCCGATCCGTCCGCACCACCGCCCGCGGGTCCTCCGTCCGCGAAAGATCCAGCAAATCCTGCACCATCATCTGCAGCCGCAACGCATGGTTGCTGATGATGTCCACGCATCGCTTGGACATCTCATCCATCGGAATGTCCGCATCCTTGAGCGTCTCCACCGCCGCACGAATGTTCGACAGCGGCGTCCGCAACTCATGACTGGCATTCGCCACAAAATCAGTCCGCACTTGCAGCGTACGTACCACCTCGGTGATATCCCGCATCAGCAGCAGCGTGCCCCGATAGTGCGACCCATTGTAAATCGTCGCCGCCGTCACTTGGCAATGAATCGTCCGTCCTCCGGGTGTGAACGGCTGCGTCGCCGTCGACAACGCAATCTGCGCCGACACCGGCTTGTTGCTGCTAAACGCCTGCCGATACAGCGTCAAAAGCTCCGGCTGCTCCAGAATGTGGTCCAACTTCTGGCCCATCAACTGATCCAGCGAACGGTCCAGCACCCGCGCCGCTGCCGGATTCACCAATCGGATGCAATCCTGGTTGTCCGTGGCAATCGCAATCTCATTCGTGTGATCCAGCATCGCCAGCAATGAAATAAGATGATCCTTATCCAGCTGCGCCTGCGCCGAACGCCCCCCCATTTCGTCCGCCAAAACATTCACCGCCCGCGCCAGTTCCCCCGCCACCCCCGGCACCGTCGAATCCGCACGCCGGCTGTGTCCGCCCCGCGTCAGGCTGCTTACCAGATGCAGAATATTATGAATGCTCGAAGTCTGGCGGCGATGCACGTAGAAAAGCGCCACCGCCAACAGTGCCAGAACCACCACCGCAACTAGAAGAATAAACTCGTACATCAAAAAAATCGTACATGCCTTTGCTGCCAGATGGAAATGAACACCCCCTCAAGCGTTCGCCTCTTCCTCCTTCCGCTCCAGCAGACGATACCCCACGCTCCGCACCGTATGAATCATCCACGCGAACTCCCCCAGCTTCTTTCGCACCGCCGTGATGTGTACATCAATCGCCCGATCCGTCACGAAAACATCCGTCCCCATCGTGCGGTCCATCAACTGATCGCGCGACAGCACCCGCCCGCGCGCCCCGAAAATCGCCGTCAACAACTTGAATTCCGTCGGCGTCAGATTGATCGGCCGACCTTGCACCGTCACCTCGTGCTTGCCCTGGTCAATCTGCACCGGGCCCGAGGTCAGCATCGATTGCGAGGGTTCCATTGATGCCTTCCGCCGCAGCACCGCCGTCACCCGCGCCATCAGCACCTTCATGCTGAACGGCTTGGTGACATAGTCGTCGGCCCCCATCGACAGCCCCACGATAATGTCCGTCTCCTCCGTCTTGGCCGTCAACATCACGATCGGAATCTGCGCCGTCTCCGGATCCCCCTTGATCGCCATCGTCACATCCCGCCCGGAAAGCCCCGGCATCATCACGTCCAGCACGATCAAATCCGGCCGCAGCTTCCGCGCCATTTCCAGGCCCATCGCGCCATCATGCGCCGTGACCACCTCGTAGCCATTCCGCTGCAGGTTCAACCCGATCAGCTCGACCAGGTCGCGCTCATCGTCCACCACCAGTATCTTTTTTCGCCGTGCCATATGTACCTCGTGTTGTAAGAAAAAGCCGCGTCCCTGCGTTTCGGTAATTCCTGTTTCTCTTAACATGGCGTGCGGTGCCTGTTCGAGTCAAGGCCTTCCCTTCGCCTTTATGTGACCTTCGCGCAATCTTAGCATGAACCAACCCTTTTCTTTGCTCTTCTTTCGGTCTAGCGAACAACACCGTGTCTGCCACCTGCCGCCATTTTCTCTGCGTTTCAATTGACGAACAAATCAGTTTAAGTAAATATACTGATACGGTTTGTTCAGCCTCGTGATAATTGCCCTTACAAGCTTGGCAGTAATGTCGTTGCACCTGCGTTAAACGGGTAGGCGGAACCAGATGGATTCCGAGCTCCTATCCGCATCCTACTTCTCACGGAGGGGTCTTCTATGTGTGTTGCTGAATCAGTCCAACTTCGTGCCGCCCACACCCGATTCTTTACGCTGGCAGTCGTGGTCGTCCTCTTTGCCGTCATCGGGGCTGTGTATCTGACGACCGTTCGCGCGAATATCCAAAACACCAAGGCCACTCCCATGAATAATGGCTCCACCCAGCAACCCGCCACTCCCTGAATCCCCCGTCATGCGACGCCCTCCCACCTCCACGCTACAATGTCCCGCGCTCGAATGCCCGAACGCTCGGACACATCTGCCCTTTTGCCGGAGGTCCGCTCATGAATCGCGCTCAACTCGCCCGCATGATTGACCACACCATCCTCAAGGCCGAAGCCTCCGAAGCTGAAGTCCGCAAAATCGCCGCCGAAGCCCTTACCCATCGCTTCGCCTCCGTCTGCGTCAACGGCCGCTGGGTCAAACTCGTCAAGGAACTCCTCGCCGAAAGCACCGACGATCGCCCCGTCCTCACCTGCGCCGTCGTTGGCTTCCCCCTCGGTGCCAGCCGCTCCACAATCAAAGCCATCGAGGCCTCCACCTGCGTCAAAGACGGTGCCGAGGAAATCGACATGGTGATTTTCCTCCCCGCCCTCATCGCTGGCGATCATGAATTCGCCCGCAATGATGTCTTCGAAGTCGTCCGCGCCGCCAAGGCCGCTTCCCGCCACACCGTCGTCAAAGTCATCCTCGAAAGTGCCGCCCTCACCGAAGAACAAATCGCCCTCGGCTGCCGCGCCGCCCAGGAAGCCGGCGCTGATTTCGTCAAAACCTCCACCGGCTTTCACCCCAAAGGCGGAGCCACCGCCCAAACCGTCCAATGGCTCAAAAAATACTCCGGCGGCCTCAAAGTCAAAGCCTCCGGCGGCATCCGCGACTACGCCACCGCACAACAAATGATCGGTGCCGGCGCCGACCGCCTCGGTTGCTCCGCCTCCGTCGCCATCGTCACCGATGCCCCCGCCGGCACCGGCACCTACTGAACGCGCTCACTGAACGCGCCCACCTGAATCCTGTTCACCTTGATCGCACTCCCCGCCCCACTCCCCGCCACTACCCCCCATCGCTCTTGCTCCGCTTCCGCCCCCGCCCGCTCTTCCCCATCGTCATCAACTTCTGGATCGCCGCATCCTGCGTCCCCGGCGTGATCGTCCCGTGCGGCACCGTCGTTGATAGCGCCGTCAACTCATCACGCAACTTCGCCGCCTCCTCATAACGCTCCATCTTCAACGCCACCTGCAAACGCTTCCGCAAATCCGTCCGTGGATCCGGCGGCATCTGCGCACGTATCTGCTTGATCATTTCCAGCAGCACCCGTGCCTCGCTGCTCTCGCGCAACATCGACTTCCGCTGATCCGGATGGAACAACCGCGCAATGCTCTTGATCCCGCCCCGCAAATACGCAATCGCCGTCAACACAAATCCCTGACGCAACGCTTCGCAAGCCTTCGCCCGCGCGTTCATCATCAAAATGTACGGCTGATACTGCTCCAGCGCCGTCCGATCAAAATCCGTCTGCCCGTGATGCCAGCAGACCGCCAAAATATCCAAATTATGCTGCGTGTCCCGAATCACCCGCTCGTACTGCTCCAGCACAAACAGCGCCAAGTACCGATGATAAAATAGCGCGGATTCATCCCGCAGCGCCTGGCAGTCCCGCGCGGTCAGAACAAATCCCGCATCATCCCCGTGCTGCTCCACATGCGCGTAATAACGCTTCTTATGATAGTCCAGTTCCGAACTCGCCCGATGCGGACGCTTCCCGTCCGGTCGCCCATCCACTTCCATCTGCAGCAGCCCCAGGTCCAACCACAACTGAATTTTCGGCTTGTGATCCTTCCCCCGAATCAATCGCACATTCACCTGGCCCGAATGAAACGGCCATCCTCGCATTGCTTCACTGATGTCCAACTCGCCGTGAAAATCGCCATCGGGTTTACGCGGCTTGCTCATCCGGAAGCCTCCATAAAGTTTCTTCAGCCCGGTTCCACCGCGCTCTCTATCTTCTCTGCTGTCGGATTATAACCCCCCATTGGAACAAGGCGAGCGAAAACTTCGCGATCACTTTTCCGCCACTCTCACAAAGCCGCCACCAGCGCCCGCACCAAAACCGCAAGCGCCACATCCGCCAATCCCTCCACAATTGCCCGCTCCGCTTCCCCCCGCGCCCTGCGCATTTTTACCAACTCCGCCATCTCCCCGCGCGTGCTCTTCAGCAACGCCAACACCTGCTCCGCATTCAACTCCTGCGCCAACATATCCCAAGCCGCATCACGCCCCCGCTCCGTCAACGTCCGAAAAAAAGCCTCCCCTGTCACCCGCCCGATCCCTTCCAGCACCGCCCGATTCCCCCGTAAAAATGCCGCCAGCATTTCCCGCGTCGCCCCCTCTACTTTCTCCGACTCCTCCACCGCCCGCACCCATTCATCCACCCAGCTCATCTTTCACTCCTCCAAAAAAACCTCACCTATTCAGGTATCCCGCCGCTTCCACCCATAGTTCGCGTAACTCCCCCAGCACCTCCGCGTTCATCCCCGCCTCAGCCTCCCCCGCCTCAGCCTCAGCCAACTCGCTCTGCCGCCGCGCCAGCGCCGCCGTCCGACTCACCAGCATCACAAACTTCTCCTCCACTGCGATTCCCCCCAGTTCCCTCTGGCGCAACAGCGATTCCAGCCGCCCCCACGCCGCCGCCTGCTCCCGCAACGCCGCCCGCGCACCCGCCACCTCCCCCGCTCTCGCCGGCCGCACCGCCTCCACCCGCGCCCACTCTGCCGGCTCGCGCGAAACCCCGCATCCGCTCATCACCAGCGCCACCATCAACACGCCCACCCATCGTCCGCTCATCGCACCCTCCATTTTCCTACCCGCCCACAAACTTTTCCAATTCCCCCGTGTCTACCCTTGTCGAAATCCTTCCGCGTTTTTACGATCACCCATTATGAAACTCCGCATATCACTCCTCCTGCTCCCACTCCTCCTGGCTCTCCCCGGATGCCCCCCTGCCTCGCCTCGCGCCAACCTCACCGGCTCCGGCATGGATATGTTCGCCCCCGTCTCCCTCCGCATTCATCCCCTTACACGCATCAGCTTCTCACCTTCCACCACCAACCCCGCCACCGCTCCCGCCAACTCTCCGCTCCCCACCCTCCAAGCTCGCCTCGAACTCACCGACCAATTCAATGACACCGGCAAAACCGTCGGCCTCGTCAACCTCGATATCCATGAATACCAACTCCTCCTCCCCCATCACCGCGGCTCGCGCCTCTCCCGCTTCACTCTCGATCTCTCCTCCCCCACCACCAATCAGCAATTCTGGGATCCCATCACCCGCACCTACTTCTTCAAAATCCCCCTCCACCCCGACGCCGCAAAAATCCTCGCCGCAACAAATTACCACCTCACCCTCGCCGCCACCCTCACCCTGCCCAATGGCGAAGTCCTCAGCAGCCACCTCATCCTCACCCCGAAGTAACCCGTTCCTGCTCCCGCATCACCCGCAGCATCTCCTGCTGCACCGCCGTAAACTCGCTGATCACTTTCGTATTCCCCTGCAACGCGTCCAGCAGCACCTCCAGATGCTCCTTCTGCTCCACAATCCGCTGATGCGCCGCCGTCAACTCCTCCTCCCGCTGCCGCGAGTACCTCCGCTCCCACCACCACAATGCCCCCATCAACCCCGCCATCCCCAACTGCGCCACATTCAAAATTTCCGGCGTCGCCACCTGCCCCAACATAATCATCCTCCCACTTCACCCACCAGGTATTCGACAATCCTCCGCCTTCACCCGCCGCCTCACGCGCTTCAATTCCGCACCAGCTCCCGCACCGCGCTATGCACCCGCGTCTCCGCCACCCCGTCCCCATCCTGATCCACCGTCGCCGTCAACGTCAACCGCGCCGCTTGCGCCAACCCCGCATAAAACTCCCGCTTCGCCAACACCACCGACGACGCGTGCTTCGCCTCGCTCAACGCGCGATACACCGTCGCCAGCGTCCCAAACACACATGCCGGCCCAAACCCGCCCAGATCCGCATGCACCGGCGCCTTCCCGCCCGTCGCCTCATCCGTCCTCACCCCCACCAGCGCCAGCAACCCATCCCCCACCGCCCCAATCTGCGGCCGAAAACTCCCCACCGTCACCCCCACCGCCCCCTGCAACAACGGCCCCACCGCCGCCTCCGTCGCCCGCCCGCGCAACGCGCTCACCGTCATCGCCGTCGCGCTCGTCACCGCCACAATCTCCACCAACTGCGTCAAACTCGCATCCGCGTTCGACAACACCGCCACCATCCCCGCCGCAATCCCCGCATTCGTCAACGAGGCCCCGCTCACCGTCAGCCCCGTCCCGCTGATCACCCCGCTCACATTCTTGAGCAACCCCTGGTGCGCCCACCCGCTCTCCACAAAAATCCCCGGCTCCCACGCCAGCAAATCCACATCCTGACAAAAATACGTCATCACCCGTCCTCCAAAAAAAGAAGGCACGAGAGCCCGCGCCCTCGTGCCTCCCCCACCCCTGCCTTACGAGTTCAGACCGCGCAACACCCCGTGCCCCGCCGCCCCTCGCAACTCCAACGTGTATTCACCGATCAACTCCCCACTCTCAAAATCCCCCGTGCTCGCCAACGGCTTGAAGTGGAAGCTCCTCCCCACCAGCGGCAACACGCTGATCTTGCTCGAATCCAGCAATATCACTGCATCGCTCGGCACATACCGGCTCAAGACCACCCGGCACACGCCGTAATCACTCTCATACGTGTTCACCAAACTCTTGAACGACTCCGCCCCCTGCGCAAAACGCTGCGCCGTTGCGATGAACCCGTTGATCCGCCGCTTCTGCGATCCGCCACACACAATCAAATCCGGCTTCCCGCCCGAACGCTCCCACACCGTCCGCAACGCCTGGTTGAGATGCTCCTCGCTCAAATCCGTTTCACTCGGAATCAACCCCGACCCCAACGCCATCGCGCTGCCGCTCAGCATGTTCAGAATCCCCCGCAGCGTCCGCCGCACCGTCGCCGAACCCTCCACCGTCGCGTCCGGCGCCACACCGTTGATCACCGTGTTCTCCAGGTCCCGCAGCAACTCGCGCAACCGATTCGTCTTCTGGTACGCCATCTCATCATCCACCCCGATCTGCCGCACCGCCGCCTCCGTGCCGCTCACCTGCACCGTCGCTGCAAAAATCTGCGTCACGTTGCTCTGCCGCGCCCGCACCGTAAACCGCGCCGGCCCCGCATCTGCGCCTTCCAACGAAGCATTGCCCAATATGGTGATCTTCAACTCATCCGCCAGCGCTGATTTCATCGTGCCACCATACCCGCGCGACACCGTCAGCGTGCTTCCGCTGAGCGCCGTCACCAGCATCACCTCCGCACGCCCTTCCACTTGCAGCAAATCCCCCACGCGAAAACGTCCCGCATTCTCCACGTCAAAATTCACCGTCGTCGTGCCCGTGTCCGCCAGCTCCGCGTCATCAATCGCATCCTGGTTCGGCAAAATCTCATCCTCCAACCACTCATGCCGCGTGCTCGTCGCCGCCGTCAACGGATCACCCAGCGCATCCAGCAAACCCGTCTCGTGCGGTGACACTATGCTCACCAGATCGCTCACATCATCCACCATCTCCGCCAGACCGCTGCCGCCCGAATACGTGGCCTTCCCCGAAAAACCCATAAAAAACCCCTCAACAAAAAAGAACCATCAAAAAAGAAAAAACAAAATTACTCAACCAGATTCACCAAAAACTACTTCTGCCGCCGCAGCCGCAGATACTCCACCAGCTCCTTCCTCGATCCGCTCGCCGCCGCCCGCGCTGCCGCATTCGCCAGCAACGCCTCACTCACCGGCACCTTCTCGCCGCCGCCGGCACCCGTCCCCTCCGGCCACTTCGCATCATCCTTGTTCACTTCCGACATACATCACCCCTTTCCTAAAAAGAAAATATCAATTCCACATTCCCAATTCCCCATTTGCCCCCTCAGTCTCGAAAAAAAGGAGCGGACCGGCGGACTCGCCAAACTCGACCTACCGGCCACCCACGTTCGGGCCCCTCTCCCGTCCGCTCCTCAAAATTTTCCGAAACTCACCTTCACTTTCACTCGGCGGTCCTATCCCCAACCCGTCGTCGCATCCGTCGTGTCGTCGTGTCTAACCCGTCTTCGCCTCCACCTCCCCATACCCCAGCTCCCCCAGCACCACCTCCCGCGGTATCCCCAACCCCAACTTCATCTCCGCCTGCGACAACCGATCCATCTCGTTCTCCGGCAGCGGCGTCGGCCAATTGATATCAATCCCCCGATCCTCCACCCCCGTCTTCATCACCCCCGCGCGATCCAATATCTCCAGCACCTTCTCCACCAACGTGCTCAACGTCTCCGCCAAACCCGACCGCTTCCGCTCCGTCCGCGCCAACAACGCAATCAGCGTGATCCGCAACGCCACCGCACTCGTCAAATTCCCCAGTTTCCCGCGGATCAACCCCGCCGCCACCGGCGACACCCCGCTCACCTTGTCCAACCCGTCCCGAATCTCCCCAATATGCGCATCCTCGCTCGGCATCACACCGTCGTCCCCAAACGCCGTGATCGACGCCTCCGGATTGTCCGTCGCCCACATCTGCCCCGGACCCACCGGACGCTCCGTAAAATTTTCGATCCCCTTCCCCAGGTACATCTGAAAACTCGTCATCGTCACCCGATACGCCCGATCACTCAGCCGCGTGTTCAACTCATCCTGCAACGCCATCAACGGCTCCACTTCCCCCAGCCCCACCCCACCCATCTCCCCCGCAGGATCACGCTGATTCTCATAACGCACAAACGGCACACACCCCAAACCGTGCCGCCCCTCCTCCGCCAATTCCCCCCGCACATACCGTTGCCAATGCTCCGCGCCAAACAAATCAAAGCTCGGCGGCACACTCTTCGTCGCGCTCAACCCATCCCCGCGAAAAAAACGCGACACCCGCTCCATCAGCCCCGACTTCGCCGCCCCCTCTACCCCACTCCCCTCATCCTCCCGCAAAACCGCCGCCGCCACACATTTCTCCCCCGCAACCAGTGGGCAAAGGCGCGGCGTCTCGATCACCTTCACGCGCACCCATCGCGTGAGGCCACCCTCAGAAGCCTCCGCCCAGGCCTCTGCATCCGACGCCGCGCTCTTTGCTCCACCAGCCTCCCCCTGACCCCCATCCCCCCGCACCCCATCCCCCAACTCCCCATCCCCGCCCCCCGCCTTCCCATTCAGTCGCCCCAGCAATTCCTCCGTCGGCTCAATCCGCAGCCACGCGCTCCCATAAATCGCCCCCTGTAGCGCGATCTCCTGCAACAACCCCACGCCCCCCGCACTCGCCAGCAACTCCTTCACCCACCGCGTCACCTTCCCGCGCACCCGCTCATCCCGCGCCGTGCTCACGATCGCCTGCAGCCGCCCCGCCACAAAATCCACCAGCGTGTTCACCCGCCAACCAATATCGTTCTCAATCACCACCTCCTTGCGCTGCAGATCCACCCGCCCATTCACCGTCGGCACGCCCGCCGCATTGTGCCGAAAACCCGTGATCCGCGCCGGCAACCCCATCTCCTGGTACTGCCGATACGGCCGCACCACCAAACTCGCCCCCAGCCCGCACGCCAAATACCGCGCCAACTCCGATGACGCATTCCGGTAGTAACCCAAATACCGCCCCAGCCGCGGACGCACCACCTCGCGCATCCACTCCAACCGCCCCGTCACCGCCTCCGCCGTCAACCCCGTCTCACCCAACCCCGCCAAGTCCAATTCCATCTTCATGCGTCCATTCCTTTTCAATCAAGCCCTTTACCCCAACCGAAATGACCGCGCCCCGCGCGCACAATCCCTCCCGCTCCCCGCACGCAACCCTCGTCAAATCAACCCGTTACAAAACAAATTCCCCGCCCCACCCTCCCCGCCACTGTCTCACCCCTCGTGCGCACAACCAAACCCCCCAACCTCTCAAAACCCCCGCGCCCAACCGCGAAACATTCCCATTGCGGCCCGCCCCCGCATTATGTTACAAAAATATGCTCAGTTCCCCTTCCATTTTCCCTCAACACCCTTCAGGAGCCAAAACCATGTCCACCGTCTGCAAGACACATTGCGCCACCGGCCTCACCGATGAACAGAAGAATTTCTACCACACCAATGGCTACATCGTCATCAAGGGACTCCTCTGCAAAGAAGAGGCCGCCGCCTACCGCGCCGAAATCCACGACCTCGCCGCGCGCCTCCAGAAAATCAAAGACATCGACGCCTCCTGGGGCAGCGCCAAAGAAGTCTCCATGGGCCAACAAACCGCCCTCCTCCACTCCCACGATGTCCAGTTCCACTCCGGTGCCATCACCCGCCTCATCACCGACCCCCGCTTCACCCGCGTCGCCCAGGACATCATCGGCCCCAACGTCCAGCTCCACCACACCAAAATGTTCATCAAGCCGCCCGAAAAAGGCTCCCCCTTCCCCCTCCACCAGGACAAACCCTTCTTCCCCCACGACCAAGACTCCATGATCGCCGCTATCTTCCACTTCGATGATGCCCCGCTCGAAAAAGGCTGCCTCTGCGTAATCCCCGGCACCCACACCTCCGATCTTCCCCACATCTCCACCGGCAACCATCACCTCTCCCCCGAAAAATACCCCCTCTCCGCCGCCACCCCCATCCCCGCCCTAGCCGGCGACGTCATCTTCTTCTCCTACCGCACCGTCCACGGCTCCGGCCTCAACACCTCCAACGAAGCCCGCACCACCCTCCTCGTCCAAATGCGCGACCCCACCGATCCCATGACCATCCGCACCCACGAAAGCCGCGGCATCGGCATGATGCTCGCCGGCATCGACCCCTCCTGCGGCACCACCCGCCCCTCCTCCGAAAAAACCTCCCCCGACTCCATGACCGCCGGCACCATGGGCTAAACCCTTTTGCCATCCCCCAACTTTCTGGCACAATACCCCTCATGATTCCCCCTGACGTCAGCGCCGACAACACCCTCGGCCCATACCGCATTCTCCGCTCCCTCGGCGAAGGCGGTATGGGCACCGTCTACCTCGCCCATGATGAATCGCTCGACCGCCACGTCGCCGTCAAAGTCCTCCGCGCCGATCTCGCCTCCGATGACGCCCCCGAAATCTCCCCCGCCCTCAACCTACGCTTCCTCCGCGAAGCCCGCGCCGCCGCACGCCTCAATCACCCCCACGTCGTCACCATCCTCGCCGTCGGCCAGCACGCCTCCCGCCCCTACCTCGTCATGGAATACTGCCCCGGCGGCTCACTCGCCGATGAACTCCGCCGGCCTCATCCACCGCGATATCAAACCCGCCAACCTCCTCCGCGCCGCCGACGGCTCACTCAAACTCTGCGACTTCGGCCTCGCCCGCATCCTCACCAACCCCTCCCCGCGCGATACCCAGCTCACCCACTCCGGCATGTTCGTCGGCTCTCCCTCCTACGCCGCCCCTGAACAAATCTGCGCCTCCCCTTCCATCGACGGCCGCTGCGACCTCTACGCTCTCGCCGCCACCTGGTACGCCCTCCTCTGCGGCCAACCCCCCTTCGTCTCCGAAGATTCCGCCGACGTCATGCGCCGCCAACTCCACGAAAAATTCCCCGACGCCCGCAAAACCCGCCCCGACCTCCCCCCCGACTGGATGCCCATCCTCTGGAAAGCCGGCGAAAAAAAAGCCCACGACCGCTACGCCTCCGCCGCCGAAATGCGCTCCGCCATCGAACGCGTCCAACGCCAACCCGCCCCCTCTAAAATTGCCCCCGCCTCCGCCCCGCCCTCCCCGCGCCCCCGTGAATCCTCCGCCGAAGCCTCCATCCTCGCCCTCCGCTCCCAACTCGACCTCGCCCGCTCCCGCAGCGACAGCCACAACCAGATCACCGCCCTCCGCAGCCTCTTCGGCCTCTACACTCAGATGGACCGCCGCGAAGAAGCCCTTCACGCCTTCCGCGAAGCTATCGCCCTCCACGTCCGCGCCCACGCCCCTTCCAACTGATTTCTCCAAGACCCTTCCCCCCCATCGCCCCGCCTACTTCAGCTCCTTGCGCTGCCGATGCCGTTCTCGCACCTCTTCAATGAGTGCCACACTGTGATGAAAACTCGTCCCCCCTACCAGCCGCTCAATCGCGCTTTCAAAATCTATCAATCCGCGAAACCCCGCCTCGTCGATTAAACCAAGCGTCCCCATTACCTCCACCCCCAGCCGTATGGCTCTCTGCCGCGCCGCACTGTCATCGCACAGCAGCAGGTCACCATTCAACTCCAACATGAGCGATATCGCGTTTCGTTCTCCCCTCCCCAGTGATGCAACCTCAGGATGCGCGTTCAAAGGTTCTTCATAAATGCTCAACCACTCGGGAAGATTTTCTAGAAACTTCCGTAACCCCCGGGCTGTCGATTCGTCCGATAGCTCAATTTCCAACACCGCTCGTGGCAAAATCACGCGACCAAACATCGTCGGCAATATATCCAAGTGCCCGATCAGAAAAAGATACAACAAAGGACCGGTATCCGAGATCACCACCATGCTTATTTTCCACCCGACTGTCCCATACTTTTGCAGTCCACCCCATAGTCCTCAACACTGTAATTCGGCCCTACTCGATGCTCGTCCAGCCATACCATCGTCGCCGAAACCGATCGCCCCAACGTCTCCGCCAGTCGTCCCGCGCTCAGCCGACCTGTCCGATACGCATCGATCAGTAACGCCTCGCGCGCCGCTTCATTCAAATCCCCATAGCCCGCCCGAAGCGACTCTTCCAACTCCCGCAGCTCGAAATGAATCGCCATAAACACCTCTTTCCATAACCTCCCACCAAATATAGCCTCCTGGCCCCCTCAATCCACGCCGCTCCTCCTCCCTCCCCGCCTCCGCTATACTCCTCCTCATGCTCACCCTTGCTCAATTCCAAGCCCAACGCAAAACCTACGAAACTCAATACTTTCCCGCCTCTCCCGGCGGCCCACCTGCCCCCCGCACCATCATGGTCTCCTCCCATATCTGGTGGACCGAACTCCTCGCCTACGCCATCCTGAATAGCGGCTGCAACCTCCTCCTCTACCATCCCCTCTACTACCTCTACACCAACCCCCTCGGTCGCGACCACTTCGATCTCTTCTGGAACAAAACCCTCCAGGACATCCGCTCTTACAAAGTCGACCTCCTCCTCGCCGGCAACACCACCGCCCTCGTCCCCCATCCCAAAACCCACGAACTCCTCCACCGCGCTGCCGGCATCCCCGTCGTCCATTACTGGTGGGATGAACCCCGCGCCAAACCCCCTTTCGCCGAAACCCTCCCCTCTCTCACCCCCGATGACTACCTCGCCTTCCTCCGCGATGAACGCACCCTCAACGTCTTCTGGGACATCGACGTCCTCGAAGAAATGCGCACCTTCTTCAACATCCACAACAGCTTCCACCTCCCCCTCGCCACCGAGCCCGACCTCTGGCCCGACCTCCGCCTCCCCCTCGCCCAACGCCCCCTCGACGCCTGCTTCCTCGGCAACTGCCACTTCTCCGCTAACTACGTCGACACCCAATCCGATCCCCTACTCACCTGGGCCAACGCCGTCATCGCTCACAAACAAGCCCACCTCGATTCCCCCATGATCGAATCCCTCGCCTCCGTCGGCCCCGCCCCGCTTGTCTCCTCCCTCTACGATTCCGCCCTCACTCACGACTGGACCCACCGCTTCCGACCCTGGGAAATACTCAACGCCGTCTGGATGCACCGCTCACGCAACCTCATGGTCCAGACTGCCGCCCACCATCTCCACGGCCGCCTCGCCCTCATCGGCAAAGGCTGGGACGCCGTCGGCCTCCGCGCCAACTCCGAACACGCCCGCGAAAACACCGGTAAAATCTATGCCCTCTCCAAAGCCTCCCTCAACCTCTTCGGCGGTTGCGTACACGCCGGCATGCCTCTCCGGCCCTTCGACATCGCCGCCTCCCACGGCCTCATCGTCACCCACTACCAACGCGAACTCCCCTCCCTCTTCGAACCCGGCCAAGAATGCGTCGCCTTCCGCACCCCCGACGAAATGCTCCAACAACTCGACGACATCCTCTGCAACCCCGCCGCCTACGACGCCATCGCCACCGCCGGCAAACAACGCACCCTTCGACAACACACCTGGCACCACCGCGTCCAAAAAATCCTCACCGCCGCCGCCGAACGCTTCCCACCCTGATCCCCCGCCGCCCTTAATGCAGCGGCACATCCTTGATCCCGTTGGCCTCTTTCTCCTCAATGACCAACCCGCCCCGCCCCCCGTTTTCTTCGGCAGCTTCTCCTCCCCCTCAATCGTCTCGATCGTTGCCCGACGGGCGGCTTTCTTTTTGCAATCCTGTCCCCCAGTGCTGCAGTTGGTGAAAAAAAATGATGCCCACGTCCGTCCGTGTCTGTCCACGTCTGTCCGTGGCCATTCTCCCCCGTCGCCCCCCTCACTCATCCTGCTGCTTCAACAACTCTTCATCATATTGCTCTTCCAGCTTCTTCACCGTCGCCGCCAACTCCTCATCCTTCTCCACCGCATCCGTCACCTGCACCTCCCACGCATTCGACGCCTCCCGCAACGATGCCAAATCCACCGTGATCCCCAGCAACTTCCCCAGCCGCCGCGTAATCGCCTCAATCGACAGCGGATTGATCCCGTTTAAATACCCCGGTATTTCCGCCACGAAACTCACCATCTCCACATTCCGCTTCGGGCACTGTGACAACAAAAATGTCGCGAAACTCGTCGGACCCTCATACTCGCTCGGCCGTAACCCATGTTCCTTCAATATCGGCAGCAAATACGCATGCGACACCGCCCCAAACATCCGCGGCTCACGCGTGTGCGGCACCGATCCCCCAAAACTCCCCATGAATAATATCCGCGAAATCCCCACCCGCTCACACAATCCGAAAATCGCGTCCGCAAACGTCTGCCACCTCATGTGCGGCTCCTGACCCAGAAAAAATACCAGGTTCGCACTCGCATCCGCATGAAAATCATTCCGCGGCAACCGCGGCGCTCGCTCCACCAGCCCCCCTTCAATCTTGATCTCCGGCCGAAATACCGCCGCAATCTCCATCGATCCCGGAAACGCATGCAGATAAAACGCATCCGACTCAATCTTCGCAATCTTCTCCGGACGCGTCGACTCCATGATCCGCCGCACCGTCCCCGTCGATACCAACCCGCCATCCATCCACCCCGACAACGCCAGCAACAGCGTCGCCCCCGGCATCGTCGGTGCATTCAGCAATTGCAGTTCAACGGGATGTGGCATGACTAAAGTTCCTCTGTGAATGCGCCAGGACACTCTCTCCCTGACAGTATGGCCTCCACCCCATCGTGGCAAGCCGACTCCCCAAAATACCCCGCCTCATCCCGCCTTCTCCACCGCGTTAAATTTGTTCATCGCCGCCGTCACCCCCCCCGTCACCCACACCCCCGCCGCCTCTGCCCCCTTCTCCACCGCCCCCTCAATCAGCGGCCTCTGCACCGACGAAAACGGCTGCAACACATAATCCACCTGCGGCACCCGCCCCGGCGCATCAATGCCCACCCGCAACCGCGCATACCCCTCCCCCGTCTTCCCGATCTCCAGCGCAAAATTCGTCATCGCCCGCTGAATATCCTTCAGCCCGTTATGCCCCCCCGCCGAGCCCGACGGCCGTATCCGTATCGTCCCGCATGGCAACGCAATATCGTCCAGCACCACCAAAATATCCGTCAGCACAATCTTGTAAAACTGCATCGCCGACGCCACCGCCCGCCCCGACAAATTCATGTACGTCTGCGGCTTCAGCAAAATAACCTTCTCCCCTCCCACCAGCGTGTCCGCCACAAACGACTCATGCGCCAACCGAAAATTCCCCGCCCCATGCTTCCGCGCAAAAAGATCCACGCACATAAAACCCACATTGTGCCGAGTCCGCTCATACTGCGAACCCGGATTTCCTAAACCAACTATCAACTTCATAAACGCCCAACCGCATCCGCAACGTTCGCCCAAAATCTACGCGCGCCAGTATAAAGAAAAAAGCCGAAAGGACGATCCTTCCGGCTTCTTGATTATCAACCTGCTGCCCGAATGGTAATGCCCGCGTCGCCGCGAGCTTACTTCTTCGGCGCCGCCTTCGCATCGCCCTTCGCCGGCGCCGCGCCCTCTGCCCCTTCTTCTTCCTTCTTCTTGCCGATAACTTCCGGCTCCGTCGCAGTAGCTTCCACTGCCACCGCCGCCACTTCTTCCTTCACCGTCCGCACCGCCGCGACAATCCGCTCACCGTTCGTGATCAGCGTCGCCCCCGGCGGCAATGCCACGTCCTTCGCATGCACAATCGCATGCAGTTCCAAATCGTCCACGTTCACCCGGATCGAACTCGGAATCTCCAAAGGCCCCACCTCAATCTCAATCTCCGCCATCTGCGTCTCCAAGATCCCGCCTTCCTTCGCCCCCTTCGGCTGACCGCGGAATTCCAACGACACCTTCACGACCACCTTCTTCTTCGGGTCGATCCGCAGCAAATCAATGTGCTCAATGTTCGTCTGCAGGTAGTCATATCCCACCTGCTGAATCAGCAGCTTGTCCACCTTCCCGTTCAAATCAATGTCAATCACGTGCGACCCCGAACGCAATACCGCCACCGTCTCCGGCGTCGAAACGCTGATCGCCACCGGCGCCGTGCCCAACCCATAAATAATCCCCGGCGTCAGACCCTCCGCCCGAATCCGCTGCGTCGCCCGCGATCCAAACTTCTCCCGCGCATGCGCCTTGATCGGCGCCTTCTGCATTACCGCATGTGTCTTGGCCATAAAAATAATCCTTCCGTAACCGCCGCCGACTCTCGACCTATGGGGGTTCGCATGAACCCCACCACGGCCTACCATGGGCGAACTGGATCCCCGCCCCGAAAGGCGAGCCACGTAATCTACCCGATTCCGCCCCCCTTTTCCACCCTCACCGCTTCCCCGCCTGCGCCCCCTTCAACACCGCACTCACCGATTGATTCAAGTGAATCCGCTTGATCGCCTCACCCATCAACGGCGCCACCGACAAAATCTTCAATCGCGGCAGCAACGGCGCACACTTCTCCGACAGCGGCACCGTGTCCGTAATGATCACCCGCTCAATCGGCGCCTCCGTCAGCCGCTCAATCGCCTTCCCCGCGAACACCCCGTGCGTCGCCGCCACGTAAATCTTCCCCGCCCCGTTCTCCTTCAAAATCTTCGACGCCTCCGCAATCGTACCCCCCGTCGTAATCATGTCGTCAATCATCAAAATCGTCTTCCCCGCCACATCCCCCACGATGTTCGTCATCGCCACCGACGTCGCCGACTGACGCCGCTTGTCGATAAACGCCAAATCCGCATTCACCACCTCCGCATAATACGACGCCGCCTTCAAATTCCCCGGATCCGGCGACACAATCGCAATCCGCCCCATCCCCGCCGCCTCCTCCCGAAAAAAATCGGAAAACACCCGGCTCGCCAGCAAATGATCCATCGGTATGTCAAAAAAACCCTGCACCTGCGCCGCATGTAAATCCATCGCGATCACCCGGTCCGCTCCCGCCGCCGTGATCAAATTCGCCACCAGCTTCGCCGTGATCGGCGTCCGCCCCTCCGACTTCCGATCCTGCCGCGCATACCCAAAATATGGCATCACCGCCGTGATCCGGTACGCACTCGCACGCTTCAAACAATCAATCCAAATCAACAACTCCATCAGATGCTCGTTCACCGGCGTCGATGTCGATTGCACCACAAAACAATCCCGCCCCCGCACGTCCTCATCCAACTTCACCAGCAGTTCCCCGTCCGGAAACAAATCCACGTGCGCCTTCCCCACCGGTATCCCGATCTCCCCGCACAAACGCTTCGTAAAATCGGCGCTCGCACGCCCCGCGAAAACTTTTAACGTGTCGGCCAGGGCCATGCAAACTCCGATTCGGTTGTGAACTCTCTGCAAAAACTCAACTCATCACACCACAACGCTGCCGGACATCACCCGCGAATTCTTCGCTATCCGCGCCGTCGCGCGTATCGTGCTGAAGGGCTCGATCACCGTATCTTGGCCGATCACCGCCCCATATTCAATAAACGTGCTCTCCGGCGACACCAGCGTCACACCACCCTCCATGTGCCCCCTCAGAATCCGCCGCTCCATCACCCGCGTCACATCCGCCAACTCGCTCCGCGTGTTAATGCTCAACACATCCTCCGCCGGCACGCTCGCCACCGCCTCCAACCGCCGTCCCATCTCCTTCAAAATCGCCAGCGTGTCCGTCAAATAATACTCCCCCTTCTTATTGTTCGGCTTCACCTTCCCCAAACTCTCAAACAAATCCTGCGTGCGAAACATCCAGTACGTCGGATTCACTTCCCGAATCTTCTTCTGCTCCTCCGTCGCATCGTTCTGCTCCACAATCGCCGCCACCCCGTTCGCCCCGTCCCGCACAATCCGCCCATACCCCGTCGGATTCTCCAATATACTCGTCGCCAGCGTCACCGCCGCACCCGTCGCTAAATGCTTCTCCGCCAACGCCTTCAACGTCGCCCCCCGAATCAGCGGCCCATCCCCGCCCAACACATACACATGATCCTCCCCCGTCAAACCCCCATGCTCCGCAATCTTCTCCTTGCACACCAGCACCGCATGACCCGTCCCCATCTGCTGCTCCTGCACCACCCACGTGATATCCTTCTCCCTCGAATACTCATGAATCACCCGCTCCCGGTCATGACCAATCACCAAATACAACCGCTCCACCCCCGCCTCCCGACACGCATCGATCACATACGAAAGCATCGGCCGCCCGCAAATCTCATGCAAAACCTTAACCCGCTCCGACTTCATCCGCGTCGCTTTCCCCGCCGCCAGAATAATTGCCGACAACGCCATATTCGCACCTCCAACAAAACACATCCATACCCAAAACCCAAGTCCCCTGGGCTCAGTCAGAACCCTAGCTTACAACGCCTCGCCCCCAACAACCAGCCACCCCAATCCTCCCCCATCTCCTCCCCTCAAGTTTAGCCGCAATACCGTTCAACGAGTTTTGGGAAAATCGCAGCCTCCTGCCATGATGGTGTTGTCATAAGTCCAACGTGGCAAGGAGGCTACGATGTTAAGGCTCGGCAGGGAGGCCGCCCGTATCTCGGAAGCGACGCGT
>JBBRWV010000036.1:0-26859 GCA_038248985.1 Phycisphaerae bacterium | reverse complement strand
GCAGGACGAGGGATTGGTTCGAGGCGTTAGTGCCGATGACTTTGGCCAGTTGGCGCGCCGCGAGGAGGGTCGATTTATCAGGCGGCGTGATGGTGGGCCATGAGTAGACGGCGAGATCGGCTGGGGTTTCGAGTTCTTGGGATGTGGTGGTGGTCATTGTGTTCTTTCGTAGGTTCAAAGGGCATGATTCATGATGCACGTCCGTTGGGGTGGAAGTATTATACGCGCGTTACTGGAAGGTAAAGAAGCCACGCCAACGGATGTCGTCTGATGATTTTTGAAAGCAGGGTGTGATGATACGAAATGCTTGCGTGATTGTGGGGTTGGTGTTGGCGCTGGGTGGATGCATGCAGAAGGACATGCCAGGCGAAAGCTTTGCGGGAACGCGCGGGGTGGCGACGGCAGAGGAGCACGCGCGGGAGGAAAAGTTGCGCGAACATGTGCGTGTGTTGTCGGTGGAGATTGGGCTGCGGCATGTGGGGGAACATGCGAACCTGGTCAAGGCGGCGGCGTATGTCGAGGACGAGTTGAAGGGGATGGGGTATGCGGTGCGAAGTCAGGAATGGGATGAAGGGGGGAGGCCGGTGCGGAATCTGGACGTAACCATTGAGGGAAAAACGCGGCCGAAGGAGATTGTGGTGATGGGGGCGCATTATGATTCGGCACGGCAAAGCCCCGGTGCGGACGACAACGGGAGTGGGGTGGCAGCTCTACTAGAGATCGCGCGAATGGTGAAGGACAATCCGCAGTCGCGGACGGTGCGGCTGGTGTTTTTTGTGAACGAGGAGCCACCATATTTTGGAACTTCGCGGATGGGAAGTTGGCAGTATGCGCGGGAGTCGAAGAGGAAGGGGGAAGACATACGTGCCATGATTGCATTGGATAGCTTGGGACGTTTTTCGGAGGAGCCCCAGAGTCAGCATTATCCGGCGATGCTGGCGAAGGAATTTCCGGATACGGCGAATTTCGTGGCGTTTGTTTCGCGAACGGAAGATGTGGGGTTAGTGCGGGACACGGTGGGGGCGTTCTGCGAGAAGACCCCCGTACCCAGCGAGGGGGCCGCCCTGCCGGGCTTTCTGGATGGCGTGGGGTTTTCAGATCACTGGAGTTTTTGGCAATTTGGCTACCCGGCGGTAATGGTGAGCGATACCGCATTTTTTCGCTGGAGGGAATATCACACGCCGAACGACACGATGGAACAGATTGATTTCTTAGTATTGACGCGGGTAACGGTCGGGCTGCGGGATGTGGTCGTGTCCTTGGGTGAAGCCAGGAGTAAAAAGTGAAAATCCAGATGATGGTGGGGGGCTCATGAAATACGCCGCGGGAGTAAGTTCGGTCTGGTAGGCGGTAAGCTGCTCAAAGGAGGCGGGAGTGGACATTGCATCGGCGACGGCTTGAATGTTGTCCGGGCCGCCGAGGCCGAACAAGCCTTGGGGCATGGGGATTTTGGGGAGCGGTACGGTGCCGCGGTCTTGGGCGTTGAGGGTGATGTATTCGAGAATGGTCATATTCATGTTGATAGTGTATTGCTCCCAGGTGATGGTCGCGGTTGCGCGAGCGGTAATGGGCGAGGACGGCGGTGAGGTGGCAACGCATTGTTCGAGCGGCGAGGCGGCCGGAGAAGGTGTGAGTTTGCGGCCGAACATGTTTTCTTTCTCCTGGGCATTGTGAACAGGCACTATCGTCGGTTAATGCCGTCCCCGCAGTATATCGACGGGATTAAATCTTGCGGCGCGGTTCGCGGGAAGAAAGGCAGCGATGAACGTGATGATAAGCGCGCTGACCGCGGCAGTGACATAATCCTGGGGGCGCTCCGCCATAAGAATGCCCTGCGCCTTCACAAGGCCCTCGACGGGGAACTTGAAGAGACGGATGAACCAGATGATGCCGGCGCCGGCAAAGAGGCCGAGAGTGGAGCCGACGATTCCGATCATGAGTCCCTGCAGGACAAACGAGTTGCGGACATCGGAACGCGTGAGGCCGTAGGAACGCATGATGGCGATGTCGTTAATTTTTTCCATGACGGACATCGTGAGAATATTGAAGACGCCGAAGGCGGCCACGATGAGAATGGCACCGCAGATGATCATGGTGATGGCCTGCTGCACGACGAAGATGGAGAGGAAGTTCTGGTTTTGCTCCTGCCAGGACTCCGTTTTGAGGCCGGTGATTTCTTCGATCTGCGCGGCCAGAGCCCGGGCTTTTTCCGGATCATCTCCGCGCACGGTGATTTCCGAAACGATGTTTTGTTTGTCGAGCATCACCTGAGCATCGCGCAGCAGCATGTATGTGCGTGTGTAGTCGATGGGTGTCACCCCTGTGGAAAATACGCCGACGATTCGTGCGGACGACCGAATGCCGGTGGGGCCGGTGACGATAATGGTGTCCCCGAGTTTTGCACCCACCAGGTTGGCCACGCCGTCGCCCAGGAGGATGCCGTTGGCCGTGGAATAGAGGCGATCGAAGCCCCCTTCGGAGCCTTCCACCAGTTTCTGTCCAATGGAAGTCACGCGGATTTGTTCGCGCGGCTCGATGCCGATGACCTCGACTGGCGTGGTCTTGGCACCGTAGGAAATCGTGAGCGAGCCGGTCACGTTCGGGGCTGCGGCGACCACACCCTGTAACTGGCGAATGATGCGCATGGTCATTTCCGGGTTGCGGATCTTGGCGACTTTGTCTTGGGGTTTCTGCCGCACAAGATCGATGGCAGAGTTTTCGCCATAGATTTTCTGCAGGAACGGCGCGAGCATTTCACGCGGTTCATTCTTGACGATTGCATGCCCCGAACCTTCGACGGTTTCATCGATAAATTTGACCTCGAATCCTTTCATCATGGCGTTCATGCCGATGAAGATCGCCACGCCAATGGCGACGCCCAGCATGCAGATGATGGTCTGACGCGGCCGCCGCAGGACGTATCGGATAGCGAGATTGAATTGAAGCGTATTCATGGGCACCTGGAACGGAGACAGGGAAAGGCAGGCGGTATTATTCTTTGACGACGTCATCGCCGGTGCGCGTGGGGACGGAAGGTGCTTTGCGCGGCGGAAGTTTAACGGGCGCCACCTGCTTGGCATCGGCGACAATAATATCGCCCTCCGCCAATCCCTTGCTGATCTCCACTTTTTCCAGCGTACGCGTGCCAATCACGACATCCACGGGCGCGTATTTGCCGGCACCGGTGGGGCGATAGACTTTTTTATCGAGAACCGCAGAGGAGGGAACAACAATGGCACCGCGAATCTCCGAAGCGGATTCGATGAAATTCAGTTCGCCGGTCATGCCCACGCGCAGGTGCAGCGGGCGTTCGACAAACTTCACTTTCACTTCAAAGGTCTTGTTGGTGGGATTGGCGGACGGCAGAATTTCAGTAACGCGGCCCTCGAAAATAGTTGGGCCAGCGTCGGAACGAGAAGACTCGTCGCGGTTCTGAAACGCATACAACTGCAGTTTAACCAATTGACCAATCGCCGTGCGAATCACATCTTCTTCATCCACGGCCGCTTTCATGAGCATGTCGTCAAGGGCCGCGATGAGCATGAGCTTCTCGTTGATGCCTACAACCTGCTGGTTTTCCACATGCCGCTCAAGGATCACGCCATCGATCGGAGAAAGAACATTCGAATCTTCGAGATTCGCCTGGGCCTTGCGCAGGTTGGCCTCGGCGACATCCACACGCCGCTGCGATTCGATCTTCCACGTGCCCAGTTGACTCTCAAGGGCCGCAATGGTGTTCACCCATTGCACTTGAAAGCGTCGGGCGTTGTCGACATCGGTGAGCGTGGAGGCGCCTTTATCAAACGAGGCATTCATGCGGGTCATGGTGCGGGTGGCGATCTCGAGTTGCTCCTTGGCTTCGTTGAGGCGGGCGCTGATTTCCATGCGTTGCGGTGCTTTGTCATCCGCTTGTTTTTTTGCTTCGGCAAGTTCGGCCGCGCAACGTTCGGCTTCAAACCGCAATTGGCGGTCGTCAATGCGCGCCAACAGTTCGCCTTTTTTGACGGAAGCGCCTTCGCGCTTTTCAAAGCCAATCAATGCGCCTTGGGCTTTACTTTTGATGATGTACTCGTAGTCCGGTCGGACCACGCCCGTCGCGTAGAAGGCCTTGACGACGGAACCTTTTTGCACGGTGAGCGTGGGCACGGTTTTGCCGCGGGTGAACCACCAGATGCCGGCGGAAGCCAGCGCGACAACAATCACCATGATCAAAAGCAGGACATACCAACTGGTGCCATTGCGGGCGAGAACTCGAGATTTGGGGCTTCTCACGGGAGGGGGCTCCTGAATAGGTGTACTTCATTTACGGCACGTTATTGTAGCAAGGGATCGCGGGTTTGTTATTGATTTCACGATGGCTGCGCGAGCGATAGGCGCTCCAACCCTTGACACACGCGGTGGGCGGCGCTAGAACCCGCACATAGACTGCAAGGCAAATTGGCCTCACTATTGCAGCTCCTTCATGCGAAACAGTATATGATTTGATCGTTGAAAGCGTTGTGACGCGGGAGTTTTCATGGCCATCCAGATTGAGCTGAAGCGAATCATTATTACGGAGACCTCCGATCAGCAGGTGATCTACCTGAAGGAAGTGGCGGGGGAGCGCTCGTTTCCGATTGTCATAGGCACGCCGGAGGCGCTGGCGATTGATCGGCGGTTGAAGGGGCAGGCGACGCCGCGGCCGCAAACGCATGAATTGCTTTCGGATGTGATTGAAAAATTGGATGCGAAACTGGAGCGGATATTGATCAGTGACATGCAGGAGCATACGTTCTTTGCGCGGCTGGTGATTCGGCACAACGGCAAGATGGTGGAGGTGGATTCGCGTCCGAGTGATGCAATCGCGTTGGGTGTGGCCAATGGGGTGCCGATCTTTGTGGCGGAGCATGTGATGGATGAAGTATCGAGTTAGGTTGATTGGTTAGATTTGGGAAGATGGGCAATTCGGCTGCGGGGATGGAGTGGCGTTTTTGGGCAAAAAATGACAGAGTGCCAAAAAACGCCAGAAAGAGAGATGAAGGTTGGCAATCTTCTCCGAGTCCCGCTAGGAATTGTAGGGAATGGGCTTTTTGAGGGAATAATGACGATTGCGGTTTTCTGCCCGCAACCTTCATCTTACCTGCGGCGTTTGGCGTAGTAGCGGCCGTTGAGAGGGCGCGTGGCGCTGGTCAGGTTTACGTCGCCGAAGCCGGTTTTGCCGAAGCCTTCTTCCACGACCGGCGGCGGGGGAGCGGCTGGTTGACCGGGGGCGGGGGCGGCGGGGCCAGCGTGGGCGGGTTGGCCGGGACCGGGTACGTAGCCGGGACGCAGGGAGGGTTCAATCGAGGCGACAAAATTGTCGAGGCGGTATTCGTCGAGGAGGCAGTTGGTCAGCTTTTCGATTTCCGTCTGCAATTGGGCTTCGCCTTTGGCGACGAACGTAAATGCGCGGCCGGTGGCACCCATGCGGGCGGTGCGTCCGACGCGATGCACGTACGCTTCGGGATCTTCGGGAATATCGTAATTGATGACGTGGGTGATTTCGTGAACGTCAATCCCGCGGGAGGCGAGATCGGTGGCGACGAGGACGTGAATTTTCCCTGTGCGGAAGCCACGCATCACGCGTTCGCGTTTGTTCTGCATCAAATCGCCGTGAATCGGCGAGGCGGCGATTCCGGAGTGTTCGAGGGCTGCGGCGACCTTATCCACGGCGCGTTTGGTGCGGCAGAAAATAATTGCGAGGGTGGGTTTTTCCTGCTGCAGCAAGAGGCGGATGGCCCGCATTTTGTCCCACGGCTGCACGCCGACGTAGAACTGTTTGGCATCGGAGACGGTCTGCGTTTCTTCTTTGGTGGTCGTAAAAATCCGCACGGGGTCTTTCATGTGGCGATTGACCATGCGTTCAATGTCATCGCTGATGGTCGCCGAGACGAAGATGGTCTGGTGCGGGCTGGAGCAATGTCCGAGGATTTTGCGAATGTCTTCGCGGAACCCGATATCAAACATGCGGTCCACTTCATCGCAGACCACGAAGCGCATGTTCTGGAGGGGCAGGGCGCCGCGTTCCTGCAGATCCATAATGCGGCCGGGGGTGCCGACCACCACGTGGGGCATGTGGCCCAACTGTTTGAACTGGCCGGACATTTTCGTGCCGCCGTAGGCCAGGGCAAACCGCACGGGCTTGTGGACGGCAAAGCGTCGAATTTCGGCATCGACCTGCACGGCGAGTTCGCGGGTCGGGACGACGACGATGGCCTGGAACGGCTGGTTTAATTCAATCCGCTGAATGATGGGCAAGCCGAAGGCCGCGGTTTTTCCCGTGCCGGTGCGGGCCTGTCCGATGACATCGACGCCGGTGAGGGCGATGGGGATCATTTTTTCCTGGATTTCGGAGGGGGTTTTAAAATGAATCTGGGCCAGCGACATCAGCAGCGCCGGTTCCAGCCCCAGTGCGGCAAATGCCGGCGGTAGTTCAATCTTGTCATGATGCACGGGCGCGGGTTTCGGCTGCTCGGCGAGTTCCATCGCGTTGGTGTCTTCAGAGTCCAACTCCGTGGGATCATTCATGGGCTGAAGAGGCGGGCCGACTCGGCGCTGGCCACCATTTCGCCCGCGCCCACCGCGGCTGCGGCGTTGCATGGGCCCACCTGCGCCACCACCGGTCCCACCACCGGGGCCTGAGCCATCGGGCGAAGCCAGTCCTTCTGAGGGTTGTGGTTGGGGCGTAAACGGGACGTGCGGATAGTCTTTCATATATTGATCAGTGTACGTTCGAACACCCCTCGCGGCAAGGTGAGGAATGACCGCACCGTCCAGCCTTTTTGTCGTTAAGATGCCCGTCATGCACTCGGCTATCTACTGTCCCATCTGTTCTTACGACCTCCGGGGCCATCGCTCCGAGCGGTGCCCCGAGTGCGGTCACACCATTTCATGGGAAGTTTTGGCGCGCAGTCAAATCCCGTGGGTTCACCGCAAAAAACGCGGTTCTCTGCGTGCCTACGCCCAAACCGTTTACGTGATCCTCCAGCGCCCCCGCACCCTCGCCTCCGAGCTTTCCCGCAGCGCCCGCCCCAAAGACGCCCACCGTTTTGCGGAGATTAGTTGGGCGGTCGGCACCGCTTTGAGCATCCTCATGCTGCTTCTGGCATTTGCCCTGGGCGGTGCCGGATGGCGCATCGCGCTGGGCCCGGTCTCCGACGCGGCAGCGGGTATCTGGTGGTGGCCGGTACGGGCGCTCATGGATTCGCCACTCATCATTTTGTGCAGCGTGCCGAGCATCGCCGTGAGTTGGTGGGTGAGCATGCAGATGATGCGGTGGATCATCGCATCGGCCGGGAGAGATCGTCGCGTGCGGCGGCGCCTCTGGGTCATGAGCAATTATCTGTGGGGGATCGTGCCGCTGGAGGCGTTGCTTCTGGGACTGCCGCTGGTCTGCCTGGTGATCTCCAGCGATGAGCCTCCCTGGATGCCGTGGGCATTTTTCCACGTGTTGATGGGCGTGAATCTGCTGAGCGCGATTTTGGCGGGGGGGGTCTATTTTTTGAGCGTGCTGCAGTTTGTCGGTGTGGTGGCGCAAGGGGGCGTGGGCCGACTGCTTTTCGCCACGTTCATCCTGCCGCCGGTGCAGATCAGTGTCTGGGTCCTGCTGTTTGCAGGCACTTGTTGGACCATCGGCTACCTGATACTGGCGCTGTGGAGCACCTTTCATTGAGAGCGTTGGGGGGAAAATGCCGGGGGCTTAACGCACTCTGACCGGGCCGCCGGACCCGTAAACCGCATCCATCCCCCGCCAGCGGAAGGGCCCAAAGGGAGAGCCCGCCTGATCGCTCGAGCCGTCATCATCCGCGCCATTTCTTCCGACGGACCAGACCATCAACGTCGACTCAGCGTGGAAACGCAACGGTTTGTTTTCGGCGGAAAAGAAATCCGTCGGCACGACCGGCAGTATTGCGGGCACGAGTTCAGCCGTAGTTTTCGGATAACTTCCCGCATGTTCGTGTGCGTAGATCTGCAGCCCCGCCAGGAGGGCGACAGCGTGGCGATCAGTCATGGCGCGATAGGGCACCTCGATCATCTGCCGGCTGGGCGCGAGATTTTCGGCAAAGGAAATCGTCATGGCGTTGAGGTTGCCCTGGGGCATGAGGCGCTCCAGCATTTGCTGCACGGCCACATAGTTTGAGTGTTCGACGGTATCGCGCAAGGCGATCGTCTGGGTCATGGAACGCTCCACGGAGCGCGTCATGAGGGGCCGAATCCACCATGCGGAAAAATCCGGAAAGTATTTGTCGGCCATGAGCGGACAATTTGCCGCTTCGTATTCCAGGGCGGTGAGCAACCCGGCGCGAAACGGCGCATCGTCGAGCATGAGTGCGGCGAGGTTCTTGAGCAGGGGCGTGGTTTCCGGCGTGAGGACCAGCGTATTTTGCAATCGCTCGAGCATTTGGGCGGCCACGATCGCCCCGCGCCAGGCCTGAAGATTCAGGGTCAGTTCCGGATGATGCGCCAGCACCCGCGCCACGATTAGCAAACGCCGGATGTGCGCCAGGGCTGCAACATCATTGCCCTCATCCTGCGCCATCAGGGCCAGGGCCAGCAGCAGATTCGTCGCGGTGCGCAGTTCGGGCATCGTTGCGGCAAGGGTCGCCATCGGCGTGCCTCCCTCCACCTTCCAGGCGGCCGACTTACACTGCCCCGCTTTGTCGATTGCCTGCAACAGGGGCGTGTTGGCGGTGCGGGCTGTGGCCACCAGCCGCGTATCGGCGGGCCCGAGGGAGCGCATCGGCAGACGCGCGATGGGATCATCGGCAAGGATGGCATTTCTTTCGGCGGTGGTAAGCTTCATTCCACGCACGCCTCGAAGCAGCGGAATTGTGGCGTTGTCGGCCTCGGGCATTGGCGAGTGATGGAACTGGGTGACGTGCACCCGCAGGCCCCGCTCGCCCAGCGACCGCTGGGTGTTGGCGAGGCGTCGATTGGCCTCGAACCCCCAGGCGAGGCGCACCAGCAACAACAGGACCGGCACCGCGACGATGAGCCGAGCGATGCGCCAATACTTGCGACGGATATATTTGTGGCGGACCATCATGGACCAGTGTAATGAAAGTGAAACCCCGTTGCCGAGAAAAAAGTATCATGGGGCGGGCAGGCTGGGGCTCTGCCGGGCAGCGATTGCGGGCGTCATGCGAGCGTCATGCGGGCGATGGATGGCGGAATTCTCCGTTGCGGGCATCTATTGATTGCACCCCACCTTGCCCAGCGTGGGCGAACTTCGTATACTTCCGGATTCCTACTTGCCATTAGGCACTCATCGGCTTGCACTGTTCGCTCGCTGGGGGTGACCCGGACATTGCTGAAAGGAAACCTGCATGTTGGCGGTCGAAACCAAATCGGAAGTCATTTCTGGTAATCGAATCCACGAAAAAGACACGGGATCCTGCGAAGTTCAGATTGCCTTGCTCACGCAACGCATCGCCGAGCTTTCGGGCCACCTGAAGACGCACAAGAAAGATTTCTCCAGCCGTCGCGGTCTGCTGAAGATGGTCGGCAAACGTAACAGCCTGCTGAAGTATCTGACGCATACGGATCGCGATCGCTATCAGAAAATCATCAGCAAGCTGGGCCTGCGTAAGTAAGGCGGGCGCCGCATGAACCATGACCAAGCCAGAACGTCGTTGAAACGGCTTCTGGCTTGTGTCGTTTGCAGTTTCGGATTCCCGGCTTCCAGTTTCCAGTACGGGTTGGCCTGAATCCTCGAAACACAAACAGGCTTCTCCCATCGCAGAAGCGCCACGAAACTGGAAACCCGAAACTGGATAATTCGTGTCTCAATTGTGTCGGTCGGTTGAGAAGATATGTCGGTAGGCCGGTAGGAAAAGAAAAGTTATCTAAAGGATCTCACAATGGCAGTCGTAAAAATTGAACGCATCATCGGTGGAAAAACCCTCACGCTCGAAACGGGCCTCTTCGCCAAGCAGGCGGATGGCGCAGTGACGGTGCGCCTCGGCGACACCCTCATCCTCGCCACCAGCGTCTGGGCGGACCCCCGCCCCGGCACGGACTTCTTCCCCCTCACCGTCGATTACCGCGAAAAACCCTCCGCGGCCGGCAAGTTCCCCGGCGGCTTCATCAAGCGGGAAGGTCGCCCGACGAACAAAGAAATTCTCACCGCCCGCATGATCGATCGTCCGATCCGCCCGCTCTTTCCGTGGGGCTATTTCAACGAAGTGTTGCTGCAGATTATCGTGCTCTCGGCCGACGGCCAGAACGATCCGGATGTGATCTCGATCATCGGCGCTTCGGCCGCCTTGTCGATTTCAAGCTGCCCGTTTGAAGGCCCGATTGCCGCCGTCCGCGTGGCCCGCGTCAATGGCCAGTTCGTCCTCATGCCCACGCAGGCGGATCTGGACCAATCGGATCTGGACGTGCTCGTCGCCGGCACCGATGAAGCGCTCAACATGATCGAAGTCGGTGCCCGCGAGCTTCCCGAATCGGTCGTGATCGAGGCTTTGAAGGTCGGCCACGCCGCCATTCGCGAAATCATCAGCGCCATAGTGGAACTGCAAAAGCAGGTCGGCAAGGCCAAGATCGCCCCGCTCAACAAGCCCAGCGAGGAGCTGACCAAGGCCATCTCCACCAAGTACGCCAAGGACATCGCCGCGGCCAAGGCCATCAACAAGAAGCAGGAACGCAGCGACGCCGTGAAGGCCGTCAAGGAAAAGATCAAGGCCGAGTTTGCCGCCGTCGATGCCAAGACGCAAAAGCCGCTCAACGATCCCTTCCACATCGCGATGGCGATCTCGCAGATCGAAGAAAAATCAATCCGCGAAATGATCCTCTCGGGCACGCGTCCCGATGGCCGCAATTACACCACCGTGCGTCCGCTGGTTGGTATGGTCAACCTGCTGCCCCGCGTTCACGGTTCGGGCCTGTTCCAACGCGGTGAAACGCAAGTTCTCACGACGGTCACGCTCGGCACCGGTGAAGACGAACAGATCGTCGACGGTCTCGGTGATGAATACGCCAAGAAGTTCATGCTCCACTACAACTTCCCGCCGTTCAGCACCGGCGAAGTCAAACGCATCATGGGCCCCGGCCGCCGCGAAATCGGCCACGGCGCTCTGGCGGAACGCTCGCTCGAACCCGTGCTCCCGCCGCCCGACGTGTTCCCCTACACGGTCCGCCTCGTCTGCGAAGTCATGGAATCGAACGGCTCGTCCTCGATGGCGTCCGTCTGCTCCGGCACGCTGGCCCTTCTGGACGCCGGCGTTCCTATCGTCCGCCCCGTCGCGGGCATCTCCATCGGCCTGATCATCGAAGGCGACCGCCGCGAACTGATCACCGACATCATCGGTGAAGAAGATCACTACGGCGATATGGATTTCAAAGTCTCCGGCACTTCCGAAGGCGTCACCGGCGTGCAGTTGGATCTCAAGATCCGCAGCTTGCCGTTTGATCTCGTCGAAGAAACGTTTGTCCGGGCCAAAACCGCCCGCACGTTCATCCTGAGCGAAATGGCCAAGACGCTCGCCACGCATCGCCCGCAAATTTCGGAGTTCGCCCCGCGCCTCCTCACCATCAAGGTCAACCCCGAGAAGATCGGCAAGATCATTGGACCAGGCGGCAAGATGATCAAATCGATCGTCGACCGCACCGGCGCCAAGATCGACATCCAGGACGACGGCACCGTCTTCATCGCCGCGGTCGGCATGGAAGCGGCCGAGCGCGCCCGCGAGGAAATCGAACGCCTCAGCGAGGAAGTCAAGATCGGCCGCATCTACAACGGCAAGGTCACCAGCATCAAGGACTTCGGTGCCTTTATCGAAGTCATCCCCGGCCAGGACGGGCTTTGCCACATCAGCGAGCTGTCCACGCAACGCGTGCAGACCGTCGCCGGCGAAGTCAAGATGGGCCAGGCCGTGCGGGTCAAGGTCATCGCCATCGACGACCAGGGCCGCATCAAGCTGAGCCGTCGCCAGGCTATTTTGGATGAGCAGCCCAAGCAGGCCCCACCGGCCCAGGGTCAGGCACAGCAGGCCGCACCTAACTCCGTCCAACCTTCCACTGAGGTTGCGCCAACGGAGGCTTGATTTTTATTACCTCTTGACGTTATAGTGCCGCCCGAAAGGTTGTTCGCTTTTCGGGCGGCTTTTCTTTTCCGGCAGCGAGGGTGTGGCCTCCTGCCCCCAACATAACAGCAAGCGTGTGGTATGGCGGAATAAGTGGGACGCCCATGTGTGGGTCATTTTCACGCCTCTACCAAAACAGCTTGTGAGTAGTAACCACCCATTCTGTGTGTGCGCCAGACATGTGTGACGGTCCTGCGGTTTCGTACGGACAGGCTTCATCCGCCTGCCCGTACTGCCGTTTGATTCGCAGCAGAGGTGTCTATGCCCACGGGGATGGTCAAATGGTTTGACGCGCGACGAGGCTTCGGCTTCATCGTCCACACCGATGGACGGGATGTCTTCGTGCACTATTCCGTCATTGAAGGCGATGGCTTTCGGATTCTCAAAGATCACGAAACCGTGGACTACGAATTCACCGAGGGGCCGCTGGGGCTGCTCGCCACGCGCGTGGAACGAATGGCCAGCCCGGCCGTGACGCCTCCGTTGCCGGACGCCGCGCAACCGCTCGCTGCCGCTCCTGACCCGATCGTCGAAGCGCCCCCCACGCCGCCCGCCACGCCGGCACCGCCCGCGCGACCACAGCCTCCCCGCGCTAAGCCTCCGCAGCCGGTATGGCAGCACAACGGCGACGTCGAAGTCGCGGAAGATCCCGATGATTCCGTGGGCAATCGCCGCGAGCCGGGCACGCCGCCTGCCAATCCCGACAGCCTCCTGCGGCACATCATCAATGCCAACATTCCCATCAAGATCCGCTCGTCCGATCCGTCGTGATCGTTGCCGCCGGGGTCGCGCAGGTTGCTTGCCGCCTGCGCCTCGCTAAGATGCTTTCTTGAAATCGCTGATGCAGCCGAATGTGCGGGCTGGTGCCGATGCGCCCGCTTCGCACAACGGGGAAACCAACCGTCCGGCATCCGTGCCGGTGGGGCGAATGGATTTGTGTGAATCCAGGGCCGACCACAGCAGGCCCAGCCCGACAGCTAACCTCGTAGGCGATGCTGGAGAGAAACCGGAGTCCTGAAGCATAGTTCATAGAACGATTCCCGCACCGCGAGATTCTGCATCCTGTTCCGTTTCGGCGACGCCTCGTTTTATGGTGTGTGTTTTGTGTTCCCCGAGTTTCTAGAACAATGCTTGTAACCCATCAAGACCGCCCCCGCGAACTCAAATGGTACCACGCCGGTCCCATGCTCTATGGCGATTGGGGCACCAGCCGCTTCTACGTCCTCGGCCTCGCCTTCTACTACGCCCTCTACTCCAGTTTCTGGTACATCCTCGGCGTCGGCATCCTCGTCGCCGCCGTTGGTTGGGCCTACACCGTCGTCTGCCGCGCCTACCCCGACGGTGGGGGGGTCTACTCCGCCGCCCGCCAGATATCCCCCGTCCTCAGTGTCGTCGGCGCACTCCTCCTCTTTGCCGACTACGCCGTCACCGCCGCCCTCTCCGCTTTCGAGGCCTTCCATTACTTCGGTGTCGAATCCCAATCCGCCGTCCAGTTCGGCGCCATCGCCGCCATCGTCGTTCTCGGCGTCATCAACTACATCGGCCCTAAACGCGCCGGCACCTTCGCCCTCGTCGTCGGCATGGCCACCCTCCTCCTCATGCTCATTCTCACGGCCTTTGCCATCCCCCACCTCTCCGCCGGCTGGAACAACATCAAGCCGATGGAAGGCCCACCCATGTATCGCTGGCTCACCCTTGTCAACGTCGTCCTCGCCCTCTCCGGCGTCGAAGCCATCGCCAACATGACCGGCATCATGGTCAAACCCGTCGGCAAAACCAGCAAAAAATCCATCTACCCCGTCCTCATCGAAGTCGTCGTCCTCAACATCGTCCTCGGCATCGCCATGCTCGCCGTCCCCGCCATGCTCCACGCCCAGAACGGCCCCGACCATGCGACCGAGTTCACCGAACCCGCCTATCGCTATGATAAAAAACGCGAACAGTTCGCCCAGCAGAATCCCGATTGGCAAAACAACCCCGCACTCAAAGCCCAGCACGACGCTCTCCCCGAAAAAAGCCCCGACGAAGAACGCATGCAGAAAGTCGTCCTCCGCGTCATGGGCGAAGTCTTCGTCGGCAACGCCATCCACCCCACGGCCGGCAAATGGTTCGGCGTCGCCTGCGGCTTCGTCTTCGGCCTCCTCCTCATCTCCGCCGTCAACACCGTCATCGGTGGTATGGTCTCCGTCAGCTACGTCATGTCCCGTGATACCGAACTCCCCACCTTCTTCGGAAAACTCAACGTCTTCGGCGTCCCCTGGGTCGGCCTCATCCCCGCGCTCGTCGTCCCCGCCGTCCTCCTCCTCCTCTTTACCGACCTCGAAGCCCTCGCCGACCTCTACGCCATCGGCGTCGTCGGGGCTATCGCCATTAACCTCACCTGCTGCACCATCAACAAAAAACTTCCCGTCAAAAAATGGGAACGCACCCTCATCGGCATCCTCGCCGCCACCATGATCGTCATCGAAATCTCCCTCGCCATCACCAAGTGGCACGCCCTCATCTTCGTCGCCATCATCCTCGCCGTCGGCCTCGGCATGCGCTTCATCACCAAGACCTACCTCCCCGCACGCCAAAAGATGAAACTCCCCCCCTCGAAAGAAGCCCTGACCACCGGACACTACCGCGGCGCAGAAACCCCCATCCCCGAAGTCACCCCCGCCCTCGCCAAAACCACCGGCGAAGAAATCAACATCGATATGTACGGCACACCCGCCGATCAACTCGATATGTCCAAAGCCCACGTTCTTGTCGCCGCGCGCGGCAGCAAACGCCTCCTCGATTTCGCCGCCAGCTACGCCAAGCAACTCAATGGCATCCTCTTCGTCATCTACGTCCGCCAGATCAACGTCGCCTTCGCCATGGGCGCCAGCGCCCCCGGCCTCGATGAAGACAAGGAAGCGCAAAGCGTCTTCGCGCTCGCTGCCGAAGCGTGCAATGCCGCCCGCGTGCAGATGATCCCCATTTACGCCGTCAGTAACGATGTTGCGTATTCCATCCTCGATTTCGCCGCCACCTACGACGTCAAGGCGCTGCTCATGGGCGTCAGTCGCAAAGGCACGTTGCTTCGCGCCCTGCAAGGCGATGTCCTCAGCAGCGTCGCCGATCAACTCCCGGCGGATATTCCGCTCCTCATTCACGCCTGATCGCCCCCAATCCGGAGATTCTTTATGCCCCCGACTATCGGTTTCGTCGGCCTCGGAATCATGGGCGCCGGCATGGCCGCCAACCTGCTCAAGGCCGGTTTTCCCGTGCGCGGGTGGAACCGCACCGCCGCCCGCGCCCAAGCGCTCCAATCCGCCGGCCTCCACATCGCATCCTCGCCTTCCGATGCCGCTCGCGGCGCTCAATCCACCATCCTCTGCGTCTCCGACACTCCCGATGTTGCAGCCGTCCTCTTCGGTGAACAGGGCGTCATTCAAGGTGCGGAAACGAACTCCGTCATCATTATCACCAGCACCATCCAGCCCGAAGCCGTTAAAAATTTCGCCGAAAAGCTGGCGGCAAAAAATCTTCATCTCATTGATGCCCCCATGACCGGGGGCTCCGAAGGCGCGGCCAAAGGCACGCTCACGTTTATGGTGGGTGCCGATCCCCAGCAACTCGAAAGCGTGCGCCCCGTACTCGCCGCCATGGGCAAAAACATCGTGCACGTCGGCCCCGTCGGCCAGGGCCAGATGGTCAAACTCGTCAATCAGATCCTCGTCGCCGGCACCATGCTCAGCATGTGCGAAGCTCTGCATTTCGCCCAGGCCGCCGGTCTCGATCTCGAAAAAACTCTCGCCGCCGTCAGCGGTGGGGCGGCTGGAAGCTGGACCGTCACCAACCGCGGCCCGCAGGTCATTCGCCAGGATTGGCGTCCCGGCTTCTCGATCGACCTGCAGGAAAAAGATCTCCGCATCGCCCGCGCAACCGCCCAGGCCCTCCACGCCCCCATCCCCGCCACGGAAATCGCCTCCGCCTTCTACCGCTCTCTGCAGGCCCGCGGCCTCGGACATGAAGGCAACCATGCGCTTATCAAGGCGCTGGATACGCTCGCGGGAAAAACCGCGTAACGCGACGGCTAGCGTAAACCCCATCGCAGGCGTTAGGATTCGCGGCCCAACTCGTTTTTTCAGGAGCTTCCCCGATGAATCCCAAACGCTTCGCCGCCGCGCAAAAAGCCACCACCGCCAAAGACAGCCTCATCCCCTGGATGTACACCGAATTTCACGGCATCAATCGCCTCCCCATGCGCGCCACCCTGCTCCCCTTCACCTCGCAAGCCGATGCCCTCGCCGATCGCCACCCCGCCAAACTTTCACTCGATGGCACCTGGAAGTTCCAACTCGTCAAACGCGTCGAAGATACCCCCGCCGATTTCATGTCGCCCACCCTCAATGATAAAAAATGGGCCGACATTCTTGTCCCCGGCAACTGGACCATGCAAGGCTTCGACAAGCCCTGGTACACCAATGTTCAAATGCCGTTCGATGACCGCCCGCCCGAAGTTCCCGACGCCAATCCCACCGGTCTCTACCGCACCACCTTCAAAATCCCCCCCGCGTTCGCCGGCAAACGCATCGTCCTCCACCTCGGCGGCGCTGAAAGCGTCCACAGCGTCTGGATCAACGGCACCGCCGTCGGCATGGGCAAAGACTCCCGCCTCCCCACCGAATACGACATCACCCAATTCATCACGCGCGGCGAAAATACCCTGGCTGTGCAGGTCATTAAATGGTCCGACGCCAGCTTCGTCGAAGATCAGGATCAATGGTGGCACGGCGGCCTGCACCGTTCCGTCTATCTCTATGCCACGCCCGCCGTATTCATCGAAGACGTCTTCGCCAAAACTTCTTTCGATCACACCACCGGCACAGGCACCCTCGCCCTCACCACACGCACCGGCAACGTCCCTGAAAAGGGCTGGAAAGTCAGCGCCCAACTCTGCAACGCCCAAGGCAAAAAAATCGGCAAGCCGCTCGTCGGCGACGTCATCCCCTCGCAACTCGGCCACACCAGCCTGCGCGATCCGCTCGCCCAGGCCTCCGCCACGTTCGAAAAAATCACCCCCTGGAATGCCGAAGACCCGACCCTCTACACTCTCGTTGTCTCGCTGCGTGATGCCCAGGGCAAAGTCATGGACCTCACCCGCACCCGCATCGGCTTCAAAACTGTCAAAATCGAAAATCGCAATCTCCTCATCAACGGCCAGCGAGTCCTCATCCGCGGCGTCAATCGCCACGATCACCACGACCGCACCGGCAAGCACGTCGACCGCGCCACCATGCTCGAAGACATCCGCCAGATGAAGCTGCACCACATCAACTCCGTCCGTACCAGTCACTATCCGAATGACCCGCTCTGGCTCGACCTCTGCGATGAATTCGGCCTTTACGTCGTCGATGAAACAGACCTTGAAACCCATCATTACTACGGCCGCATCGCGCACGATCCCACCTTCGCCACCACCTTCCTGGACCGCGGCTCACGCATGGTCCTGCGTGATCGCAACCACGCCAGCATCATCATGTGGTCGCTCGGCAATGAGTCCGGCTACGGCGCCCATCATGATGCCATGGCCGCCTGGATGCGCCACGCGGACGGCTCACGCCTCATCTGCTACGAAGGCGCCATCTGCCTCGCCAACTCCAAGTGGGAGCTCGGTCACGCCGCCACCGACATCGTCAACCCCATGTACCCCGCTCTCGCCGACATCGTCAAATGGGCCAACACCACGCAAGATCCCCGCCCGCTCATCATGTGCGAATTCTCCCACGCGATGGGCAACTCCAATGGCAGCCTCAAGGATTATTGGGACGCCATCGAAAAAACGCCCGGCCTCCAGGGCGGCTTCATCTGGGAATGGCTCGATCACGGCATCGTCAAAACCGATGAAAAAGGCCGCGAATATTGGGCCTACGGCGGCGACTTCGGTGAACCCGAAAATCGTCACGACACCAACTTCGTCTGCGATGGGCTTGTTTGGCCCGACCGCACTCCGCATCCCGCGATGCGCGAACTCAAAAAAGTCTACTGCCCTCTCAAAATCGAAAACCTCTCCCTCGCCGACAGCCGCATCCTCCTCCGCAACGGCTACAACTTCTCCACCACCGCCCACCTCCGCGGCGTCTTCGAAGTCCTCGTCGATGGCGCCATCGTCAGTCGCGGCAAATTCGATATCCCCACCATCAAGCCCAGCGCCAGCGCCACCGTCGTCATCCCTTTCCTGAAACCCGCAACCTCCCCCGGCCAGGAAGCCCACCTCGTCATCCGCCTCATCGACAGTCGTGACCAGCCCCTCCTCGGCCGCAACATCGAATCAACCTGGGAGCAATTTGCCCTGCAATCCACGCCTTCACTTCCCGCAATCATCGTGAAACGTCCCACCAGCGCCGTCACCTTCGAGCAAACCCCCTCCGAGATTATCCTTCGCACGGGCGATGCCGAAATTCTCCTTGACCGCGCCACCGCCACGCTCCGCCACTGGACCCGCGCCGGCGAAAAACTCCTCGAATCCGGCCCCGCCCTCTCCGTCTGGCGTGCCCCCACCGACAACGACGGCATCCGTCTCTGGAATATGAAAAAAGCCGATGGCAATGACCCCTGGCGCGTCAAACCCCTCAATCGCTGGATGAACATGGGCCTGCGTACTCTGCAACACGCCGTCCCCCGCCTCAGCGCCAGGAAAACTGCCGACGGCGTGCAGATCACCGCGCAACGCACCGCGCGCGGCGATTTCCCCAATCAAATCCTCCGTGAAGATTTCACGCTCACCCTCCGCACCGATGGCTCCATCACCTGTGCCCACATCTTCACCGTACCTCCCAAGCTCGCTGACCTCCCGCGCCTCGGTATCCATCTCATCGCCCCCGACGCGCTTGAGCAACTCACCTGGTTCGGTCGCGGCCCGGAAGAAAATTACGCCGACCGCAAAGCCGGCACCGCCCTCGGCCGCTATCAAAGCACCGTCACCAACCAATACGTCCCCTACATCATGCCGCAGGAGCACGGCCACCTGACCGACCTTCGCTGGCTCTGCCTCCGCAACAAAAACGGTGCCGGCCTCCTTGTCTCCGCACCCAGCCTCATCGAAGCCAACGCCACCCGCTACAGCGCTGAGCAACTCACCAGCGCCTGGCACACCATCGACGTCGCCCCCGAGCCGCGCATCCACCTCTACCTCGATGCCGCCCATCGCGGCCTCGGCACCGCCAGTTGCGGCCCCGACACCCTCCCGCAATACCGCCTTACCGACGGCCGCTACGCCCTGCACTACCGTCTCCTCCCGCTTTCCACCCACGACGATCCCGCAACGCTCCACCGCGCACTCTAGCCGGCAGTTTGTAACTTTCGACCGCGCAAAGCGTTTCACTCCTGTGTCGTCGTCTTTGCCGGAGTTCCCCCATGCCCCAGCGCCGCGGATTCACCCTTCTTGAGTTGCTCGTCGTCGTCGTCATCCTCGGCGTCCTCATCGCCATCCTCCTCCCCAGCCTCCGCGCCGCCCGACAACATGCCAGCCGCGTTGCTTGCGCCGCCCAACTCAAAGGTCTCGTCTTTGGCGTCCGCACCTTCATGGAAGAAAACGATCTGACTCTTCCGGTCGCCGCTGAAGTCCCCTCCATTAACGCCCCCGTCCCGCCCATCCCGGAAGCCCTGAAATCGCAGGTTCCCGATGCCCACGCTTGGAAATGCAATGGCGACAGCCTCGGCTACACCCGCCTTGCCGACGGCAAACGCTTCGCCAGCCGTTACCTCGGCGAAACCACCAGCTACGAATACAACCAATACCTCTCCGGAAAACGCATCGAACGCGGCTACCTCGCCAAATTCCTCGGCGATCGCGGCATCTGGGTACTCATCGATATGGACAACTACCACGGTGAACCCGCCACCAAGCTCGCCAAGAATATCGCCTTCGGTGACGGCCACGTCGGCGACGTCGAAGACCTCACCGAACCCTTCGCCCCCGCGCCGTGAGTCCTCCTTCACCCCTGCCCGTCAATCCTGTTCAACATATTCCGGAGTTCCCAATGACCATCGCTCAAAAAAACAAAATCGGCCTCATCGGCTTTGCACTTCTTTTTGCCTGCGGCCTCGTATACCTCGCCTACCTCTACTGGCCCGCCACCTGGACTAAAAACGGCAAGCTCCTCAACGCTGATCTGTCCACCATGCAACCCGCGGAAGTCACCGCCAAACTCGCCCGCATCGACCTCTCCAAACTCTCCGACTCCCAACGCGCCGAACTCGGGCAAAAAATCCGCACCTACATGGACGGTCTCAAACGCGAACAACGCCGCGAGATGATGGGCAGCATGTGGATGTCCGATGCCAATGACCCCGCCGTCAAGAATATGCGCGAACTCTTCCAAGCCGCGATGCGTCAATTCGCCTTCGACTACATCTCCACCCCCATTGCCGATCGCCCCGCCAAACTCGAAGAATGGGCCAAGCAGATGCGCGGCCAGCGCGGAGGCAATCGCCCCGGCGGCGCGCAACCCACTTCTCAACCCGGTGCTTCTTCTGATTCCCCATCCGCCTCGCAGCCTTCCTCACGCCCCGCCGGTGATGGCCCGCGCCGTGATCACACCGCCGTCGGGGGTACGGGCGGCGGCCCCGGCATGGGTGGCGGCCCCGGTGGCGGCATGGGCGGAGGTATGGGACGCCCGCCCGGCTCCGGTGGCCCTGGTGGCGGCACTCCCACCAGTCGGCCCGCCCCCAGTGCCGGCGCCATCGCCAACCGCGTCGCCGACGGCCTCAAAAACACCTCCTTCGGACGAACGCGCTGCTATGAAAAAAGTATTCGATGACATGCGCGCCGCCCGCGGCGGCGGCCGATCCCGTAACTGAACCCCCTCGCGCCCTCCCGCTATCCCCCGCTCGTTCGCCGCAGCATCTCCCGTATTTGCACATCCCACGGCACATCCGTAAACGCCAGCACATGGTCAATCTGGAACTGCCCGCACCGCAGCTTGATCAACTCCAGAAACGCCTGCACTTCCCGCTGATAATCTTCCCGAATTGCCTTCGGATCAATCTGCAATCGCGACCCATCCTCCATATCCTGAAACGTCACCGCCCGCGTCTGCGTCAGGTCCGTCTCGGATCGATCCAGCACCTGCACCACGATCAACTGATGCCGCGCATGTCGCAAATGCTGCAGCGCCAGCAAAATCTCATCCGGATCGTCCAGCAAATCGCTGATCAAAATCACCAGCCCCCGCCGCGGCACCTTGTTCGCCAGCCGATGCAACGCCGCCCCCACATGCGTCGTCTTCCCCGGCTGCAACTTCTCCAACCGCGTAAAAATCTGGTCCAGATGCGATGGCCCGTTCCCCTGCGGTATCTCAAAACAAATATCATTATCAAACGCCGTCAGTCCCACCAGATCCTGCTGATTCGACAGCATGTACGCCATCGACGCCGCCAGCACCGCCGCATACTCAAACTTCGTCACCCCCTCCGTGCTCGGCCCTTTTTGCTTCTTCCCGCCGCCGGCTTTCCCATACCCCATCGACGCCGACGCATCCAAACATATCGTCGCCCGCAAATTCGTTTCCTGCTCATACTGCTTGATGTAATACCGATCCGTCCGCGCCAGCACCGTCCAATCCAGATGCCGTATCTCATCCCCCGGCGCGTATTCCCGATGCTCCGCAAACTCAATCGAAAACCCCTTGTGCGGCGACTTGTGCAACCCCGCAAAAACCCCCTCCACCACCCCGCGCACCGTCAACTCCAACCGCCGCAACTGCGCCGCCTGGGTCGGCCGAAAAAACTTATACCGATGAATCGCCATATCAACCTGAAGCTAGCTTCTTACGCAACCTTCGAATGCTTCGATCCCCGCTTCAACCGCAAACTCGCTCGTGCAACCTCCCCAATCTTCCGCGACGCATCCAGATCAAAAAAAACCTCGCCACAGTTCCCACACACATGTCTCGCCAGACGGGGCACCCTCATCGTCTGCTCTCCAACTTTTAATGAATAGTTGGATCGCACAAATCGGACATGCTCCCTCCCACATACCGGACACACTTTTATCATTTGAGTCTTCATTCGTTTCGCCTTACCGCATGCTTCTTTTCGAAGAAATTAAGACATAAAAAACTCTCTCATTAGCATAACGTCCAACGCGGCCTTTCGTGTAAATAATCTTACCCGACAATGTCTTTCCAATAATTATATACAGCCGATCCCCCGGATTTTCTTTGTGAATACTCGTCGACATGATCTTCTTGCTGATCCGAGGCGAATACACAATTGCCTCAATCACATCCATTTCCGTCAGATTATCCAACAGCATCTCAACTTGGGCCTTCTCGGTGATCACCAACTTCCCTGCCATGACCAAGCGTTTGATGACAATAAGAACGTCCATTCAAGAATCCCCGCAGTCAGTTGTGTTTCTAAAAGTCCGGCTGAAACTTTCGCCAATGGCGTTGCGCTTTGGAAATATCGTAAACATGTCTCTCACCCCTTCCTCACCCACGTTATCCCCATGTCCCCATACTTAAACTCCCGCACCACCTTCACCCCCAGCGCCGGCCCATCCACGCTCACCCGCGCGTGGTGCCGCATCGATATGATCCCCCCGTCCACCATGCACTTCTCCGCCAGCGCCCGCACCAGCGCATCCACCTTCGCCCGCGTGAAACCATCCTCCATATGCACGTACGGCGGATCCACAAACGCCACCGTCAAATCCCGCACCTCCGGCTGCTTTGCACACTCATACGCATCCATCTCCAGCACCACCGCCCGCGCGCCCACTCCCATTTCCTCAATATTCTTCCGCAGCATCTCCAACGCCCCGCGCCCCTGCTCCACAAAAATCGCCTTCGCCGCTCCGCGCGACAAACACTCCAACCCCATCGAACCCGTCCCCGCAAAACAATCCAGCACCCGTCCGGCACCGCTCCCCTCATCCATCGCAAAACAATCCTGCAACGCATCAAATAGCGACTGCTTGGCACGATCCGTAATCGGCCGCGTCGTATCCTTCGGCGGTGAATGCAACCGCCGATGCCGAAATTCCCCGGCAATAATCCTCATTCCCAGCCTCGCAACAAAAACATCCCTGACTCCTGATCTTGTTCCATCATCCTGTCCCATCTCTACTCACTTCACGCCGCCGCCTGCAACCCCTGTCCGCTCCACCGCAACCCCTGCCCGGACTTCCCCCGATTCGCAAACAACGCCTCCAGCATCAACAGCATCAGCACCATCCCCAGCACCCCCGGCACCAGCGTCGTCCCTTCCGACTGCTTCTGCAGCAGCACCAGCAACTCCCGCGCGCCACGCGCCACCAACACGCCCTTCACCGTCCCCACCTCGCTCGCCAACGCCCCCACATCCGCCGCCTGCAATTCCACCTCATCCCCCGGCGCATTCACCATAAACATCCCGTCATGCTTCCGATCCGATGCCACCCACCTATACACTCCCTCCACCTGCGTCCGATCAAAATACCATCGCGGCACATCCCCGGACGCCACCGCCCGCACATTCAGCACCTGCTTCCCCGGCGTCGTCACATCCAGTGCCACGGATTTATCCGTCGTCGGCACACGTATCAACAGGCTCTGCCCCGGCTCAAAACTCGTCTCCACTTTCCCCCGGCCGCTCTCCCCCAACGCCATCCGCGAAACCATCGGTACCAGTAAAACCGTCGCCCCCAAATTCGACCAGTTCCCCGCCGGCGAAGTGAGCACCGTATAAACCTCACCATCGTTCTCTCCGCCATTTCCCACTCCCACCACCGTATGCTGCGCGATCAACACCGCCGCCTCCGCATCCCCCAACTTCGACAACGCCCGCCCCTTCATCGCCCCGGCGTTGCTCAATCGCCAGTGCCCCGTCACCACCACCCCGCGAAAAACTTCCTGATTATCAAACAGCCCCGCAAACACCTCCGCATTCAAATCCACCCAGTCAATCGTCGCTCCGCCCGCCGTCACCACCGCATCGTCCAAAGGCTTCGGCAGCAGTCCCTTCCCATACGCGTTCGCATTGTAACTCGCCCCATTCACCGCCGGCCCCAGCACCCACACCACCCGGCCGCCTCCGCGCGCATATTTCGAAAGTGCCTCCGCCATCGCCGCCGTCACCTCCGGCACATCCGCCATAAACACCGCCGAATACCCCGCTAACGCCCCCGTCTCCGTAATCGCCCGCGCCTCCCCATACGCCGGCTGAATCGGCCACGGGGTCGCCGCTCCCCTGCCGCCCGCCGCATGGCCCATCCCTTCAAACGGCGCCAGCGCCGCCCGCAAATAAAACGCCGCCGACCGCGCCCGCGGCACAGCCTCGGCCCCCACCACCAACACCTTCACCTGCTCCCCCACATTCAGCACCAGCGAACGCTCATCATCCCACGCCATCGCATCCTGCGCATCCTTCACCCGCAACGTATATTTGTGATACCCCGCCGTCGTCAGCCGATACGCCAGCTTCACCGTCGTCCGCGCCGTCCCGCTCCCTCCCGCCCCCAACTGCACCTGCGCCGTCACTGCCTCCACCCGCTGTTCATCGACCCAAAAATCCACATCTTTCACCACCGCCGCATCCCCATTGTTGAGCAGCGTCGCCTCAAACATCACCTCAGATCCCACCACCGGATTTCCCCCGCCCTGCCCTGCCGTAAACGATGCAATCCCTACATCCGTCGGCGTCGTCCCTCCACCAATCGGCATCAACACCACCTGCACTTCTTTCGCCGATCCAAACTCCTTCACCGCCGCAAACACCTCCGCATCCGCAAACGTCGGCCGCGCAAAATCACTCAACACAATTAACATCCGCCCCGGCTGCTGCGTGTTCTCCAACAGCTTCAGCGCCGTCCGCACCCGCTCCTTCATCGGCCGCGCCCGCCCCGCTGTCTCCAGCTTATCCACATATCCCAAAATCGCCGTCCGATCCGACGACAACGCATCCGGCACCGCCAGCAATCCTGGATTCGTCGCCAGCACCACCGCCTCCGCCGGCTTGATCGTCTCCGCCAGAATCTGCCGCACCTGCTCCTTCGCCCGCTGCACCCGCGAGGCTGAATCCACCCGCGCCAGCATCGAATGTGAATTGTCCAGCACAATCACCACCGCCGTCGAGCTCCCCGTAAACTCCCCCGCATCCCCGGAAAAATACCGGTTCGAGGTCAGCCCAAATACCGCATACCCGCCCATCCCCACCGCCAGAATCCCCGCCACCGCCGCCATCACCCAATACGTGCCCGCCGCGCGCGCCTTGCCCCCGCCCGCGTTCAACCGCTCCGCGATCTTCGCCTCGCCCGCCCGCAGCGGCCCGGTCCCGCCGATTGTCGGCATCTTCGCCCCCGCCTTGCCCACCTCCATCGCCGTCCCGCTCCACACGGTCGCCAGCACCAGCAGCATCAGCCCCGCCAGCAGCATCCCGATAAATCCATACGCCAGCGTCGCCGTCCCCCCGCGTATCAGCGGCCCCGCAATCGCCATCGCCGCCATTCCAAACACCGCCATTCGCAGCAACAGCAAAAACCAATTCTGCAACTGCCTCCGCCGCGACGTCTTCTGCGCCGTAATCTTCAAAAAACGCAGCGTCGGAAACATCACGATCGGCGACCGTATTCGATTCAACAAATGCAAAACCACCGGCACCCCCGCCGCCAACAACCCCACCAGCATCAGTGGATCCGAAAACGAAACTGCGGCAAGACATGAATTCATATCCTCCGTACTCTACGCGAACCCCCCTAAAACTTGAAACTCCCCCTACCTCTTCACCCACGGCGAAACATACCGCGCCAAATACGCCTCCCCGCCCGATGAAAAATGCCCGCCCCAATTCTGGCTCGTCTCCGCCATCTCATTGCACCACGCCAACTGTTGCAACTTCGTCTCGTACATCGCGACATCCTCCGCCGTCAGGCCCTCCGGCCTCTCAAACCCCACGCACCCGCACGCCGCAGAAAACCGCCGATCCGTCGTCCCGAACATCCGCGTCCCCAAATTCAAAATCATAAAATCCCGCGGCGAATACGAATTCAAAATCCCCTTCCGCGTCTTCGCCATCGCCTTGCTCAAGTTGTAGCGCGGCGACATCGCCCCACCCAACAATACAATCCCATCAATCGTCCGCCCCTCCGGCAACTGCTCCGCCGTGAAAATCGCCACCCCCGCTCCGCCCGACTGCGCCACCAGATGCACCGGACGCCCCGGATACACATCCTGATACCGCACGATCTCCCCCGCAATATCCAGCGCCCGCCGCCGATTCCGATCCGCCCGCGTCAAATTCGCCAAGTACCCTCCCGGAAAAGGCAGCCCCCAATTAAACACCCGGATCGCCCCCCGCACCCCGCCATCCGCCAACCCATCACACATCCCATACGTAAACACCGATTCCGACTCAATCCCCGGCAGCACCAGCGTCAGCCCCTCCTCCAACAATGCCGCATCCAGCGTCCGCGGCTGCACCAACCCCAACCCGCGCTGCACCCACAACTGGATAAACCGCGTCCGCATCCGCACGTAATCCTGCACTTGCGCCGCCATCTGCTGCGCCGCCCCCCCCAGCCCCACCTTCCTCCCGACTACACTCCCACTTGAATCAGCCGTCATTCCAGCACTCCTTCAACCCACGAGGTCTTACGAATCATGTTAGCCCAACTTCCGCAGTTTGCGAGCAAAAAGGCCTTTGGCGATGGCGCCAAGGCCCTTTTTTCCTAAAAGTCTTCACTACAAATCCACCACCTCCAGGCTCCGCGGCAGCGTCAGCCCCAGCTTGTGTAACAGGATCG
>JBBRWV010000035.1:0-28025 GCA_038248985.1 Phycisphaerae bacterium | reverse complement strand
TGGTGGGTGTTTTCACCCTGTTTTGCGCCCCTCGCTACCGGGGGGGTTTTGTGGGGCCGTTGTTGGGGTGGGGGGGGTGCGTGGTTTTCCCCGGGGCGGGGCGGGGTGAGGGGGGGGTAATCGAGGGGTCAGGGGGGGGGAGGTCGGGGTCGAGGCGGGTGTACATCGCCCGGAGAAGATTTTTCTTTTCGTATAGCGCCATCGACGAATTGTAACCACAAAAAGTGGGAATTCAGAAATGTTGTTTTGCGAATTTACAGCACAGCCAAACTGGCAAGCGCATCGGGGATTGGAATGGCGATCCGTTTGCGGTCGATGTGGATGTGGACATGAGTGTGGCCGAGGGATTGGAGAAGGGTCATGGCTTGGGGGAATTGATCGGCGACGCGCTCGGGATCGTGGGCGTCGGCACCGAGGACGATGGGGATTTTGCGGAGGGCGATTTCGCGGAGGATCTCGGGACCGGGGTTGAACTCGGGGATGTCTTTCATGAGGCCGGAGGTGTTGAGTTCCATGGCGGTGCCGGCCTTGGCGATGCGATCGAGGGCGCGGAGGATGTCGTCAAAGACGAGTTCGAGGTGCCATTCTTGGGGGTGGATATTTTTGATGAGATCGGGATGCGAGAGGGTGTCGAAGATTTTGGTTTCGGCAGCCTGGGCGAGGTGGTCGAAGTAGAGGCGTTGGTAGGCGAGGGCGTTGCCGGGGTGATATTTGTTGCGGTACTCGCCGACCTGGGGATGGATGGATCCGAGGACGTGGTTGAAGGGGGCGGAGGTGGTTTGTTTTTCGAGATAGGATTCGAAGCCGGGGGCGTAGTCGCATTCGAGTCCGGGGCGGATGTCGACGCGGCCGGCGTATTGGGCGCGGGCGGCGTCGATGAGGTCGAGGTATTCGGCCCACTGGGATTCGGCCATGCGGACACTGATGGAGTAGTTGTCGGGCATGGGGTTGTGGCAGGTGACGATGATGCCCTTGAGGTTTTTCTGGAGGGCGACGGCGGCGTAGTCGGCGGGGTTTCCGCGAGCGTGTTTGCAGAGGGGTGTGTGCATGTGGGATTCGTAGAGAAGGGGGGTAGGCATTGTGGGGCTTTCATTTTTTGGTTAGAGGGAGCGGAGGTAGCGTTGGACTTCGTCGTGGTGGCCGAGGAGGCGGAGTTCCGCAAGGTCGTTATTCAAGGAGAAGACGATGCGGAGAGCGAGGCCGACGCGGACTTCCCACGTGTGTTTGCCGATTTTTCGGAGTCCGATGCCGGAGTGTGCGTGGGGTTGTTTGAAGGCTTCACGAAGATTGGAGACCACGAGCAGCGCGTTGATTTTTTCTTGGGGCGGGAGTGCGTTGAGGCTTTGCAGAAACGGGTCGGTCATCAGGATGCGCATGGGTGACAACCCTTGTTTGGAGGAGGGCGAGGGTCTGTTCGGTTGATTCAAATTCAACGGTCGAGGTGGTGCGATTTATTTTCTCGAAGCGTTCGTCGAGTTTGCGTTCCTGGTCCAACGTGAATTCGAGCGGCGGATCATTTTCGAAGGGTGTAATCGTGGCGACCGGTTTTTTTCCGTTGCGAATGCGAACAGTTTTGCCCTTAGCGAGCTGTTTGAAAATGGGAGCCCAATGCGGCGAATTGGGGTTGATGTCAAATGAAATCATGACTTATTTCCTGCGAATGCGGCAATGCCGACATTGTAGCATGGCGGAACGGGTTCAGAAATTACCCAATCACCCATTTCAGCGAGGGCGACGGCGAGGCCGCCTTTGGAGCAATCATGAGCGGAGCGGACAAGGCCGGCGGAGATATTCGACACCCTCTTCAACGGAATCAAAAGCTAATTCGGAGCCTTCGCGTTTCTCCGCTTGGATTTGAGCGGTGAGGGAGGAGTGGGAGTTGGTGTCAACGCGCGTAGACCCGGGGATTTAATCCAAAGGCTTTTTTGGGGGAGAGTTTTCTCGGAGATTGGAGAGGAAGTTTATTTTTGGGTGGCGGCGGGTGGGACGAGTAGTTCTTTAAGGGTGGGGGTGATGGCGTCGGCCCAGATTTCGTAGCCTTTCCATGCGAGGTGGAGGGTGTCGGGGGCGTAAGCTTCTTTGATGGGGGTGCCGTCGGGGTTGAGGAATTTGGGGCCGAGGTCGAGATATTTGACGGTTTTGCCGTCATCGAGTTGGGCGATGAGGGCGTTGACGGCCTGGTTTTTGATGCGGGATTTGTCTTCGGGCGTGCCGCCGCGAGGGAAGATGGCGAGGAGGAGGACTTTGGTGGTGGGGGATTGTTTATGGATTTCGTGGACGATGGCGGTGATGCCGCCGGCGGTTTCTTCGGCGGTGTGGGGGTTGTTGGTGCCGATCATGAGGACGACGACTTTGGGTGCGGGGTTGGGGAACTCGCCATTTTGGAGGCGAAAGAGGACGTGTTGGGTTTGGTCGCCGCGGATGGCGAAGTTGGCGGGTTTGAAGTCGGCGAAGTTTTTTTTCCAGGGGTTTTGGTCGAGCTGCCAGCCTTCGGTGATGGAGTCGCCGGTGAAGAGGAGGTCGATATGGCCTTTTTTGGCGAGTTCGACGTTGGCGTCATGGATTTTGCTCCACCAGTTGCCGCCGTTGTCCGGGCGCCAGGCGGGGGTGGCGGCGGGGTTTTTTGTTGCTTGGGGGGCGGTGGAGGGTGCGGTGGTAGTGGTAGTGGGCACGGGTTCGGCGGCGCTGGGGGCGGCAGCGCACCAGAGGCCGAGGGTGAGAGTCAGCAAGGCCAGCGTACCGAGTGTGCGGAAGGTCATGGCTATTCCTTTTTTCGAGTGTGGGGAAACTTGTGGACTCCGTTACCAATCGAGGGGGGCTTGCCAGGATTTTTTTAGGGCGCGGAGGGGTTCATCCATGGGGTGTGGGCATTGTGAGGCATGCATTTTTTTGGTTAGAGGGAGCGGAGGTAGCGTTGGACTTCGTCGTGGTGGCCGAGGAGGTGCATGACGGCGTGGTCTTTTTGGAGTTCAAAGACGATACGAAGTTCGAGGCCGACGCGAATCTCCCAAAAGGGAGTCGCGAGTTTGCGGAGGCCGAGGCCTGTGGGCGTGGGGTTTGCGGAAGGCGTCGGGAATTTTAACCACGGCCTCGAGAACTTCGGCGCGTTTGTTTGGGGGAATCGCGGGAAGTTGCTGGAGGAATCGGTTGCTGAGCGTAATTTTCATTGAGGAAGCTCCTGCGGAGGAATTCAACGCCCTGTTCGACGGAGTCAAAAGTCAACGCTGTGCCGTTTTGTTTTTCAGCTTGGATCTGGGCATTTAGTCGCGCGAGTTGATGCGGCGAGAGATGGAGGGGGGTGATTTCCAGATTGGGATTGAGGGTTCCGACGATTTTTTTCCCGGCGCGAAGGCGCACGGTTTTGCCTTGAGCGAGGCGTTTTACGATGGGGGCCCACAGGGGGGATTTGGGATTGATGTCGAGGGTGGTCATTTTTTATTCCTGTGAATGTGGTGACATTCGTAGTGTAGCACAGGCGGCGCGGGTTCAGGAATCGGCAAATTACCAATCGAGGGGGGCTTGCCAGGATTTTTTGAGGGCGCTGAGGGGTTCATCCATCAGCCAGCCGGATTTGAGGGAGCGGATTTTGAGGTTCGCGCGTTCGGTGATGGTGCCGAGGACGCCGAAGCGGATGGTGCCGGCGCTGGCGGCTTTGAGGGTGCGGGCGATGGCGTCGAAGTTTTGGGGTTCGATTTCGAGGAGGTAGCGGGAGGGGGATTCGGAGAAGAGGAGGGTGGCGTCGTCGTCGGCGTCTTCGGCGCAGGGGGCGCCGGCGAGGTCGAGGGTGGCGCCGAGGTTTCCGGCGAAGAGCATTTCAGCGAGGGCGACGGCGAGGCCGCCTTCGGAGCAATCATGAGCGGAGCGGACGAGGCCTGCGGCGATGAGGGAGGCGACGGCTATGGCGGTGGCGGGGCCGGTGGTGAGATCCACGTGAGGGACGGAGGCACCGAGGTGGTCATGGAGGGCGAAGTAATGTGAGCCGCCGAGTTCGCGTTTGGTGAGGCCGACGAGGAGGAGGTGATTGCCGGCATTTTTGGCATCCATGGTGATGCACTTGGAGGCGTCATCAATGACGGACATGGCGGAGATGAGGAGGGTGTAGGGGATGCAGATGCGTTCGCCCTGGTCGGTGAAGAATTCATTGGAGAGGGAATCTTTACCGGAGACAAAGGGGGTGGAGTAGGCGAGCGCGCCGTCGTAGCAGGCCTGGCAGGCGCGGACGAGGGCGCCGAGGTGTTGGGGGTCGGTGCATTTGGGCCAGCAGAAGTTGTCGAGGATGGCGGTGAGGGCGGGGTTTCCGCCGACGCAGACGAGGTTGCGGATGGCTTCATCGATACCGTTGAGGGTCATCTGGTAGGGGTCGATATCACCGAAGCGCGGTTGGGCACCGTTGGCGATGACGACGGCTTTTTTGCTGGTGAGGAGGGGGCGGATGACGGAGGCGTCACCGGGGCCGTCGTTGGAGATGCCGACGAGGGGTTTGATGACGGTGCCGCCCTGCACTTCGTGATCGTACTGGCGGATGATCCAGTGTTTGGAGGCGATGGTGGGCATGCTGAGGAGTGCGTGGATTTCTTCAGCGAAGTTTTGGGGTTGGGGGAGATGTGGTTCGACGAGGGTGGGGGGCGTGTAGACGGCTTTGCGGGTGGGCTTGGGGATGCCATCGTGGATGAAGGACATATCGAGTTGGGCGACCTGGTTTTCGTGGTAGAAGAGGGTGAGTTTTTGGGTGCCGTCGAAAATGCCGATGTCGGTGGCTTCGACATTTTCGGCAGCGCAGAGGTCGAGGAGGGTTGGGACATTTTCAGGAGGGACGGCGAGGACCATGCGTTCCTGGGCTTCGGAGATCCAGATTTCGGCGTAGGAGAGGCCTTCGTATTTGAGGGGGACGGTGTGGAGGTGAATGGTGGCGCCGACTTTTTCGCCCATTTCGCCGATGGCGGAGGAGAGGCCGCCGGCGCCGCAATCGGTGATGGCGCGGAAGAGTGGGCCGGCGGCTTGGTCGCGGGCTTGGAGGATGACGTCGAGGGTTTTTTTTTCGGTGATGGCGTTGCCGATTTGGACGGCGTGGGAGAATTCATCGGCGTGGGAGGCGGTGACGACGTCAGAGGAGAAGGTGGCGCCGTGGATGCCGTCGCGGCCGGTGCGGCCGCCGATGACGACGACGTGATCGCCGGGTGCGGCCTGGCCTTTTTGGGCGAATTTTTGGGGCATGATGCCGAGGGTGCCGCAGAAGACGAGGGGGTTGGCGATGTAGCGTGGGTGGAAGAAGACGGCACCGTTGACGGTGGGGATGCCCATGCGGTTGCCGTAGTCGCGGACGCCGGCGACGACGCGTTGGGCGGAGCGGCGGGGATGGATGACGCCGTTGGGGACGGAGTCTTGCGGGGTGGTGGGATCGGCGAAGCAGAAGACGTCGGTGTTGGCGAAGGGTTTGGCGCCGAGGCCGGTGCCGATGACGTCGCGGATGCAGCCGCCGATGCCGGTGGCGGCGCCGCCGTAGGGTTCGATGGCGGAGGGTCGGTTGTGGGTTTCGACTTTGATGCAGACGGCGTATTGGTCATCGAAGGCGATGACGCCGGCGTTGTCTTTGAAGACGGAGAGGGCCCAGGGTTTGTGGAGATCCATGGTGGCTTTGAAGACGGTTTGCTTGATGAGGTTGTCGATGATGACGGGGGTGAGGTTGGGGGTTTGAGGGGAGGGGGCTTCGCCTGCGCGGGGGGCGGTGCGGCGGTCATTGAAGGTGTAGTCGATGGTGGCTTTGAGGGTTTTGTGGACGCAGTGCTCGGACCAAGTTTGGGCGAGGGTTTCGAGTTCAGCATCGGTGGGGTCACGCTGGAGGGTGCGGAAGTAATTTTGGATGGCCTGCATTTCGCGGAGGTCGAGGAAGAGGTGGCCCTTGCGGGAGAGGTCGAGGAGTTGATCGTCGGTGAGATCGCGGACGGGGACGTGGGTGAGCTTGAAGGTGTAGGGGTGGCCGGTGGGGAATTCGGCGGGGGTGAAGGGTTGGAAGTGGCCGGTCTCGATGGATTCATTGACGAGGAGGCGTTTGGCGATGGCGCGGAGGGTTTCATCGGAGAGGGCATCGGCGGCGGGTAGGAGGGTGAATTTGCGGCCGGTGCGGACGGCGACGGGGGAGGAGGGGGAGTCGAGGAGGTCGGTGATGGCGAGTTCGCAGGAGGTGGCGACGGGGTCCATGACGCCGGGCTTGAGGTGGACTTCGATGGTGCGGGCTGCGGCGGGCGGAGGTTCGATGCCGAGGGTGAAGGTTTCGGTGACGGGATCGATGAGGACTTCCTGGGCGATGCGCGCGAGGTGGGCTGGGGTGAGGATGGCGGCGTCGCCTTCGAGGAGGAAGATGCGCGCGGTGGCGGCGGCGGAGACTTCGGGGAAGCCGAGCTGGTGGATTTCGGCGAGCGTGCCGGTGCCGGCGGGGTCATCGGTGGGATGGATGGCACGGACTTCGATGCGGTGGACGGGCATGTAGAGGCTCGCAAAGTTCGCGGCGCGCGGCCGCTGATGAAAGCGGGGGATTATACAGGACGGGAGGGTGCGGGTCTGCACGGGGGAGGGAGGGGGAAGGAATCAGGGATGAAGATTTCGGTTTCAAATGGGCGGGGAGGGACGGGGCCAAATTTGAGGGAGTGCAATTGAAGGGGAGCAAGGCGGGGTAATTTAACTGACATTTAACTGACATGATGTGGTAAAATGGCGAGATATGTTTTCGCCTGTTTTTCAAATTACGCCGGAGATTGCGCGCTGGTTAATGGCGGTGGAGGGGGATCGTCAGGTGGTGGCGGGATTACCGGTGGACGTGGAAATGCTGGCGAGCTTGCGGGAGTCGGCACGGCTGGCAACGACGCATTATTCGACACAGATTGAGGGGAATCGGTTGACGCAGGCGGAGGTGAGGGAGGTTGTGACCGGGGCTCGAATTGCAGGGCGCGAGCGGGATGAGGTGGAGGTGCGGAATTATTACCGCGCGCTAGTAGTCGTGGAGAAGTTGGCGGCGGCGAAGGGGGAGAGGTTCATTCAAGTGCGGGAGATTCAGAGGATTTATGGGTTGGCGTTTTTCGGGAAGGATCGGGCGTCGGCGTATCGAGATGGGCAGAATGTGATTCGGGATAGTGGGACGGGGAAGATTGTATATATGCCTCCGGAGGCGAAGGATGTGCCGGTGTTAATGAGGGAGTTGGTCGGGTGGGTGAATGACGAGCGGATCACGGGGGGGCTGCCGGTGCCGCTGGTGGCGGGGTTGGTGCATTATCAATTGGCGACGATTCATCCTTATTACGATGGGAACGGGCGGATGGCGCGTTTGGTGACGACGTTGATTTTGCATCGGAGGGGGTATGGGATGAAGGGGATATATTCGCTGGAGGAATATTACGCGAAGGATTTGGGGCGGTATTATGCGGCGCTGACGGTGGGACCTTCTCACAATTATTATTTGGGGCGGGCGGACGCGGAGGTGACGGGGTTTGTGGCCTATTTTTGCGCGGGGATGGCGGCGGCGTTTCGGGCGGTGCGGGCGCAGGCGGAGGGGGCGGCGAAGCGGGGGCGCGGGGATCGGTCGGCATTTTTGCGGGAGTTGGATCCGCGCGAGCGGCGGTTGATGGCGTTGTTTGTGAAGGAGCGGATTGTGACGGCGGAGGAGATTGCAAAGCATTTGGGGTTGAGCGTGCGGACGGTGGTGGGGTTGTGCCGGGAGTGGGTGAAGAAGGGGTTTTTAGAGATGGAGGATGCGTCGCGGAAGGGGCGGAGTTATCGGTTGGGTGAAAAGTATGCGTCAAATTTGGAAAGGAGATAGGGCTTGCAAATTGGGGGATGGGGGCGGACACTGGGGGTGGATTTTCAGCGTTTGATGAAAAGGGTTTTTGTGGGACCGCGAAGCAAAGAGGTGGTGCATTACGAGGCGGCGTTTGAGGATTTTTTGCGGCGGAAGGGGCTGCCGTACATTGCGGTGGATGAGGCGAAGAAGGCGTTGTTTGCAGGGGCGAAGTTGAAGAGTTTTGATTTTGTGGTGTATCGGCCGGAGGGGAAGAATTTGCTGGTGGATGTGAAGGGGCGGAAGTTGTCGGAGAAATCGGCATCGTTGCAGACGTGGGTGACGCGGGAGGATATTGATGATTTGCGGCAGTGGCAGGGGATTTTTGGGGAGGGGTTTGAGGCGATGTTTTTGTTCATGTATCACTGGCCGGGGGCGGTGGAGAAATCGCCGTTGGGGGAGATGTGGAGTTTTCAGGACAAGTGGTATGCGATGCGCGGGGTGGGGCTGGAGGATTATCGCGAGAAGATGAAGCCGCGGAGCGAGGCGTGGGGGACGGTGCATGTGGGGGCGAAGGATTTTCGAGAGGTAGCGAAGCCGTTTGAGGAGTGGTTGTGAGGGGGACGAGTTCAAAAAAACGAATCATGAGTGAATGGGCAATTATCAATGAAGAAAGGGTTTTCAACCAGGGGGTGGCGACCTTGATGATGGGGGGGATGGTCGCGTGCGGAGTGTCTTCAAGCGGTGACGGCGTCGGAGCCGAGTTTTCTTAGTTTTTCGTAGCGTTGGTCGACGAGTTTTTCGAGGGGGGTGCGTTTGAGTTCGCGGAGGGTTTTGTCGATGAATTTTTCGAGGGTGTCGGCGGCGGCGCGGGGGTTGCGGTGGGCGCCGCCGAGGGGTTCTTCGATGATGTCGTCGATGACGCCGAGCTCTTTGAGGTTTTTGCTGGTGAGCTTGAGGGCTTCAGCGGCTTCGGCGGTGTTGGCGGAGCCTTTCCAGAGGATGCCGGAGCAGCCTTCGGGGGAGATGACGGAGTACCAGGCGTGTTGCATCATGGCGAGTTTGTCGCCGACGCCGATGCCGAGTGCCCCGCCGGAGCCGCCTTCGCCGATGACGATGCAGAGGATGGGGACGCGGAGGCGGGACATTTCGCGGAGGTTGACGGCGATGGCTTCGGCGACCCCGCGTTCTTCGGAGCCGATGCCGGGGTAGGCGCCGGGGGTGTCGATGAAGGTGACGACGGGGACGCCGAATTTTTCGGCGAACTGCATTTTGAGGAGGGCTTTGCGGTAGCCTTCGGGGTGGGCGCAGCCGAAGTTGCAGGCGATTTTTTCTTTGGTGTCGCGGCCTTTGTGGTGGCCGACGATCATGCACTTGTGTCCGCCGATGCGGCCCATGCCGGTGACGATGGTTTTGTCATCGCCGAAGCGTCGGTCGCCGTGGAGTTCGTCGAAGTCTTTGACGATCATTTCGAGGTAGTCGCGGGTTTGGGGGCGTGCGGGGTGGCGGGCGACCTGGACGGTTTCCCACGCGGAGAGGTGCTGGTAGGTTTTGCGCAGGAGCGCGGTCAAGCTTTGGCGGAGGGAGTTGATTTCGGTGGCGTAGTCGGTGCCTTTTTGTTCCTGCTTGGAGACGAGATCGGCGAGATGCTTTTCCATCTCGACGATGGGCTTTTCAAATTCGAGAATGAAACCGGGCGTAGCGGCGGCCTGCTTGGCCATAAAAACCTCCTTGCGAGAACGGGGGGATTGTAACAAATTGGAGGCGGGAATGCGGCGCGCAGAGCGGGGTGATTCGCGGAAAGGGTTAAGGAGGTTATCCGGCTTTGGCGGTGCGGAACTGGGTGTGGTAGAGGCGGGCGTAGAGGCCGTTGCCGCCGCGGCGGGCGAGGAGTTCGGTGTGGGTGCCGATGTCGACGATGCGGCCCTGTTCGAGAACGACGATGCGATCGGCGTGGAGGATGGTGCTGAGGCGGTGAGCGATGACGATGTTGGTGCGGTTTTTCATGAGCAGGGCGAGGGCCTCCTGGATGAGGTGTTCGGACTCGCTGTCGAGGGCGGAGGTGGCTTCGTCGAGGATGAGGACGCGGGGATCGCAGAGGAAGGCGCGGGCGATGGCGATGCGTTGTTTTTGGCCGCCGGAGAGTTTGGCGCCGCGTTCGCCGAGGAGGGTTTCGTAGCCGTCGGGGAGTTCCATGAGGAAGTCGTGGACGCGGGCGGCGGTGGCGGCGGCGAGGAGTTCATCGTCGGAGGCGTCGGGTCGGCCGTAGAGGATATTTTCGCGGGCGGTGCCGGAGAAGAGGAGGGTTTCCTGGGCGACCATGCCGATCTGCGAGCGGAGGGAGCGGAGGTTGACGTCGCGGAGGTCGATGCCGTCGATGGTGATGCGGCCGAGGGTGGGGTCAAAGAAGCGGGGGACGAGTTGGACGATGGTGGATTTGCCGGCGCCGGAGGGGCCGACGAGGGCGATGACTTCGCCGGGGGCGATGTCGAGGGTGATGTTTTGCAGGACGAGACGGGGCGGGGGGGTGGTATCAGAGTTAGGGGGTAACGGGGAATCGGGGTGAGGGGGTTGGGCTATGGGGAGAGCGGAGAGGTCTTTGGTGGGATAAGCGAAGCTGACGTCTTCAAAGGTGATGCGGCCCTTCAGATTGTTCAGGCGGATGGCGTGCGGTTTTTCCTGCACGTCGGGCTGAATGTCGAACACTTCAAAGACGCGGTCGATCGCGGCGAGGGAGTTGTGGAAGATGGTGTTCATTTCAGAAATGCGGTTAACGGGGAAATAGAGTTCACGCACGAGGAAGATGAATGCGACGACGGTGCCGACGCTGACCTGATGCGTGAGGAGGCGGTAGCCGCCGTACCAGATGAGGCCGAGCGAGGCCATCTGGGTGAGCCACTGGACGATGCTGTTGGCGAGGGTGGAAGTTTTGACGTTTTGCATGGTGAGGTGGAAGAGGTGGCGGGCGCTGGAGAAGAAGGAGCGGGCTTCGCGTTGTTCGGCGGCGAAGGCTTTGACGACGGTGATGCCGCCGATGCGTTCCTGCAGGTCGCCGCTGAAATCTTCCATGGCTTCCTGCACGGCTTTGCTGGAGATTTTGCTGCGTTTGCCCAGGGTGCGCATGGAGAGTATGTAGAAGGGAAAGACGATGAGGCTGGCGAAGGCGAGGGGGACATCCATGGAGAAGAGGACGAAGAGGTAGAAGCCGCAGGAGGCGAGATCCATCCAGATGTTGGACATGGCGTTGCCGACGAAATTCTGGGCCAGCGCGATGTCGGCCATGAGGCGCGAGACGATGCCGCCGGACTGGCGGGTTTGAAAGAAGCTGTGGCCCATGCGGGTGATGTGCTGGTAGAGATCGGTGCGGAGATCGAGGATGACGCGGTGGCCGGCGAGCTGGGCGAGGTAGCTGCGGAAGTAGAGCGAGACGCCCCAGACGGCATAGAGCACGATGAGCGTGAACATGAGGATGTTGAAAGTGCCCCAGGAGCCGGTGGCGCGCCATGTGCCGGGGAGATGGGCGGCGGTCCATTGGATGTAGTTGTCGATGCCCTGGGCGATGATGTCGGATTTGGCTTCGGGGTTGGTGGCGGAGTTGGGGGCGGGGAGTCCGACGGCGGGGGCGAGGCGGTCGGTGAGGTATTTGACGCTGAGGGCCATGGTGGAAGGGAGGAGGAATTTCATGATGCCGCAGAGCGTGGCCAGAACGATGAGGACCCAGTAGGGTTTGACGTAGGCGAGGAAGCGGCGGAGGGATTTGCGATGGGGATCGGGCGGGGGAGAGTTGTCCCGCAGGTGAACATTTTTGAGTTTTAAGCCGCCGCCGTCCATAGATGGCAATCAATATAGCATATTTTGCGTGGAGATTCGAGGGGGTGCGGGAGGGGCGGGGATCGCATAAACTCTCCGCATGGCTACGACTTTTCAAGCTCCCAAAGGCACGCGTGATTTTTATCCGAACGAAATGGCGCTGCGGCGTTACATTGAGGAGACTTGGCGCACGGTTTCGATACGGCACGGATTTCTGGAGGTCGATGGGCCGACGTTTGAGTCGCTCGATCTGTACAAGGTGAAATCGGGCGATGAAATTGTGTCGCAGCTTTTTCATTTTGAAGGGCGGGCGGATAAAGAGGGGAAGGCGGAGGCGTATGCGTTGCGGCCGGAGTTTACGCCGACGTTGGCGCGGATGGTGGCGGCGAAGGCGAATGCGTTGCCCCGGCCGATCAAGTGGTTCAGCATTCCGCGATGCTATCGGGGCGAGGCGCCGCAGAAGGGGCGGGGGCGGGAGTTTATTCAGTGGAACGTGGACATTTTGGGAGGGGAGACGGCGGAGACGAAGCGGCAGTTTGATTTGGAGTCAGCGGCGCTGTGTTTGGCTTCACTGCGCGAGTTTGGGTTGACGGAAAACGATGTGGTGCTGCGGTGGAATGACCGGGCGCTGGTGGAGAATTTGTTTGCGGTGGCGGGGGTTCCGGCGGAGCGGTACGCGTTTGCTTTTTTTCTGCTGGATCGGATAGCGAAGTTGTCGGTAGAGCAGCGCGGGGCGCTGTATGTGCAAAATGGTGTGACGGAAGGGGAGCGGGTATTTTTTGAGAAGTTGGCGAAGGGGGAGGATCCGTTGAGCGATGGGTTTTGGGAAGGGCTTGTGCCGCAGGGCGCGGGGGTTGAGGGGTATCGCGGGCCGATTTTGGCGGCGCGGGAGGGTTTGGAGAAGACGCTGGGGGCGATGGGATTTGGCGGGTGGACGGCGTATGACGCGTCGATTGTGCGGGGGCTGGCGTATTACACGGGGTTCGTGTTTGAGGTGGCGGTGGTGGCGGGCCGGGCGCGGGCGGTGGCGGGTGGCGGGCGGTACGACAGATTGGTGGAGATGTTTGGGGGGCCGAGTTTGCCGGCGATTGGGTTTGGGGTGGGTGATATGGTGTTGGGGGATTTGCTGCAGGAGAAGGGTCTTTTGCCGAAGCATCTTTTGCCGCGGCCGGATGTGTTTGTGGTGAGCGTGCTGGAGGATGCGGTGCCGGCGCAAAATCTTCTGGCGGAGCTGCGCACGACGGTGTGGAATGCGGATCGCAGTGCGATCAAGCGCGCCGGCCTGGCGGCGGTGAGCAGTTATAAAGCGACGAAAAACATCGGCAAGCTTTTACAGGATGCCTCGACGGTGGGTGCGCGGCTGGCGGTGATTCTGGCACCGGAGGAGTTTGCGGCCGGCGATTGCAAGATTAAGAATCTGCTGACCCGCGAAGAAATCAAGATGCCGCTGGTGGAAGCCGTCGCATCCATTCACGCGCAGCTTGGCACGCATTCGTAGAATTGGAACGATGGTGACGACCGGCATCATGTGAACTGCGCGTCCCGTACAATCATTTCACCACGCCTGGAGCAATTCCAGATATTGGCGATCCAGTTTCGAACCATGAAAATCTTCATAGGCCACGTCGCTGCGTTTCGAATCGAGAATGCCGAAGTCGCCGCGAAAGTTCCACAAGGCCGAGCCGATGTCGTGCCGCCGCAGGATCTTGAGCACATCGCCGTACCAAGCCAGGGCCACATCGTGCGGGGTGCGGCTGTAGGCCCCGCCTTCGCCGCAATGCACGCCGACACCACGCTCGATCAGCGCCACCCACTTGCCGTAGTGCGATTCCAATTTCGCGACATCAAACATCGTGCCGAAATGCTCCGCCCCCGGCCAGCGCGCGGTCAACGGAAAATCGTATTTCACCCACGGTGCCTGATAGTGACTCACGTCAAACGGCAAATACGCCCGGCAGCTCTGGCCGACCCAGCCCGTCTCCAGGTGGGCCAAATCCACAATTTCCTCGACCGGTTCATTCCCGTAGCTGATGCCGTTGGCCATCACCCGCCGCTGCGGATCGGCCATGCGAATCGCCGCGACGGCCGCACGAATCACGCGCTCATGATTGGCCCGCGTCATGCCGTTGGTCAGGCCGCCCAGGGCACTCACCTCCGGCGGCTCGTTCAGCAGATCGAAACTGAGCAGCTCACTGGGCACCTCCCGATAGCGCTGGGCAAACATGTTCCACTGCGCGGCAAACATCCCCTGCGCGGCCGGCTCGGTCCACAGCGTCCACTCCGACTGCGGCACGTTGACGCAATAGCCCGGCGCATGATGAAAATTCAGCGACACATGCAACCCATACTGCCGCCCCAGCGCCACCAGTCGATCAATCCGCCGCAGCGCGGGCTCATGATAAGTCCACGCTCCCGTCGCCGATTCGCGCTGCGTCCAAAATCGGTAGTCCATCGGGATGCGCACAAAATCAAAGCCGAAATCGCGGATGTGCAAAAAGTCCGACTCCCGAAAGTCGGCCGCGTCGCCCGCGGCAATCTGCTCTCGCCCCGGCTCCCAGACGAACATTTCCAGCAGGTTGAACCCGCGCCAGCGCGGAAGGCGATTTTTCGCGTGGGAGGGAATGGTCATGAGACGAATCCTTGTGAGAGGAAAAGGGAGGAGGGGGCTTCGTTTAAGAGCGGCCATGCCATTTGAATTTTTCCTTGGCATCGACGGCGGCGCTGCCGCGCTTCGATAATTTCTTCTGCTTGCGATCCGCCACGCGGTTTTCCCGCCGTGACATCGCCGCCACTTCCCGCTGCAGTTTCAGATAACTCTTGAGCCGTCCCGCATCAAGTGTGCCGGCCTCGAGTGCCGCCTTAATCGCGCAGCCCGGCTCGCTGTCGTGGCCGCAGTCGCTGAATTTGCAGTTGGCGGCCAGCGCCTCAACGTCGGTAAACGTATTCATCAGCGCATCGGTGGCCTCGCCCAGCGACAGCCCGCGCAAGCCCGGCGTATCGATGATCAAGCCGCCCGTCGGCGTGCGCACCAGGTGGCGAAACGTCGTGCAGTGCCGGCCTTTGTCGTCAAAGTCGCGCGTGTCCATCATGTCCATGATGTCGGCCTCGGCGAGGTGATTCACCAGCGTGCTCTTACCGATGCCCGACGAGCCGAGAATCACCGCCGTCGTGCCCGGCCGCAGGTACGTCCGCACCGCATCCAGCCCCGCGCCGGTGACGACACTGATCGCATGAATGTCCGTCTCCGCGCCCAGCGCGCCGCGCACCAGCTCCATGTATGGCTGCGCATCGGCGCACAAATCCACCTTGGTCAGCAGCACCACCGGCCGCGCGCCGGCATCGCGGGCCAGGGCGATGTAGCGCTCCAGCCGCCGCAAATTAAAATTCTCGTTGAGCGAAGTGCCCAAAAACGCAATGTCCACATTGGTCGCCAATATCTGATCATCACCCCCGGCATCCACATCCAGCCGCCGCGTCAGCGTGGTGCGCCGCGGCAAAATCGCGGTGATCTGCACCGGCCCGCGCCCGCCGTTGGGGCCCTCAGCCTGTCCCCTCGCCCGCGCGCCCTCGGCGGCACGGGTCTCGGCAATGTGCTGCATACCGCGTAAAAAGACCCAGTCGCCCACGGCCGGGAAATCCGCCCGCACCGCGCTTTCGTGCCGCATCTTGCCGGAAATTTCCGCCCACAATTTTCCCGCGACGGTCTGCACCAGGTACGCCTCTTTGTGCTCCTGCACCACGCGGGCCACCGCATCGTGCTCCACCTGCTTTTCCAGCGAGGAGAGTTTCGCGGCGAACCAGTCGTTCCAACCATAATGATCGAGATGCTGCATCCCTCTCATTCTACCCGACAACCCCCGCGCCAGGCGCATCGACGTCCGTGCATCCGCGCACCAGCGCGCAAAAAATCAGTCGAGGCTGCGGGCCTAAAAACGCAACCTCGACTGCGGCGGAAAGGACTTCCATAAAAACGGTTTACGCTACCGCGCGCGGCAGGGCCAGCGCCGGATGGGCGATGATCGACAACGCCTGCTCACTGTTTTCCGGCACCCACAACACGCTGCCGTTGCCCACGACGCGCGTCTGCACTTCGCGGTCCACGGTGTCATCAATGACGAAAAACGCGTAGCGATGCTTGCCGGGAGCCAGATCGACGATGCGCTCCCACAAATCAATCCCCACGCGCACCAGCGGATGGGCATTGGAATGCCAGTTGTTGAAATCTCCCAGGATGGAAACCTGCTTGGCGTGCGGGATGCGAATGCGAATCGTATGCGGAGTAATATGCGACATAACTAATCCTCGTTTCCAGCGGCCGCGAATGAAATACGCGCGGCAGCTCAAAGTGTATAGACCGTTTGTAAAGGGGTTCAGGTGCAGTCCGTGAGTGTTGTGTGTGCGACGCCCGCGGGCGACTTAACAACACATTCGGCGGCTACACATAAGGATGCCCGGAAGGGCTTGGCGGGACAGAGACTTGGAAATAACGACGCGCATGTTTATTCCTACTATTCCTAGTGACATAGTAGATTATTGCCATTTCTACCGCCGAAGTCAAGCAAAATGCCGTGAATTTCACTTACCATGTCCGCAACCGCCCCGCTTCGGAGGTTTCTTCATGAAAACTATCGATCTGCCCTTGCGCTACCACACCCCCGACACTTGGGCTGAGCAAGTCCTCGCCAAGCCGCTCGAGTTGCTCAATGATCATGCCCACCTCGAAAAAAAAGCCGCCGGCAACGCCCTCGAACTCCTTCATCGCTGGCCTGAGCCCAACCCGCCGGAGAACTGGGTCGCCGCCATGACCGCCGTCGCCCGCGATGAAGTCGAGCATCTGGCAATCGTTTGCCGCCTCTTGGCCCGGCGCGGCGGCAAGCTCACCAAGCAGCATCGCAACGAATACGCCACCGCCCTGCGCAATCACGTCCGCGTCGGCCGCGGCACCGACGACCTCGTCGACCGCCTCATCGTCGCCAGTCTCATCGAAGCCCGCAGTTGCGAGCGGTTCTATCTTCTCGCCCAGGCGTGCGACACCCCCCCTACCGCATCCGCCGGCACCGCCGCCCCCAGCGGCGATCTCGAACTCGCCAAACTCTACCGCAGCCTCTGGGCCTCCGAGCACGGCCACTACCTCTCCTTCCTGCAACTGGCCGAAGGCGTGCAACCGAAAGCCAAGGTGGCCCAGCGTTGGGATGAATTTCTCGACTTCGAAGCCGCCCTGATCCAACAACAATCCCCTGGCCCGCGCATGCACAGCGGGGTAGGGTGAAGCCCTGGCCACCTGCGGCCTCACCCTGACCTTTTCGCCGCCTGGTGAACGTCCTCGCACGCGGGCCACAATAAAACCGTGGCCGCCCCCTTCGATGACATTATTTCCGCGTCCCCGTGCCGGTACGATATACTCATGAACCATGAAACCGGCCGATACACCTATTCCAACATTACACTTTGGCCCCGGTGATGGAAAAGCCAAACCCGTGGCGTTTCCCGAACCCCTGAGCGTCAGCGTCGTCAGCGAGGGCATTCGCTACATCCGGCTTGAACGGCTGCTCGAACTCAAACTCGCCTCCGGCATGACCGGCAGTGGACGCCAAAAAGATATCGGCGATGTGGTCGCTCTGATCCAAACCCTGAATCTGCCGCGGGATCTTGCCGACCGCCTCAGCGAGTATGTCCGACCCACCTATCGCGAACTGTGGAAACAAGCGCGGCAACGATACGTGCGCCTCGGGCGCAAAACACCCACCACCGCCGCGGATCTGGAACGGATGCAAGCCGACGGCATAACGGTCGAGCCCGCCATCACTTCCGCGGAAGACCACGTCCTCCTCGTCACCTACGACCCGGCAGTTGCCGAAAAATACGCTCTGCACAAAAAAGACGAATTGTGGAATAAAGAGTCCTGACGTAACGCAAATTTTTCTTGCCACTTGGGATACCCCTTCTTGCTTCTCACCAACCATTCTCCGTGTACACTTCCCCACATGATCCAACCCTCCGGCATCTTCCCCCGCGTCGCCATCCTCGGCGTAGGCCTGCTCGGCGCATCCCTGGGCCTGGCACTCAAAAAACACAAACTCGCTGCGCACATCACCGGCGCGGGTCGCGCCAACTCCCCCTCACTCGACATCGCCCTGCGCCTCGGTGCTATCGACGCCGCCACCACCGACGCCGCGGACGCCGTGCGCGCGGCCGATCTCGTCGTCCTCTGCACTCCCGTGCGCCAGTTCCCGCAAAATTTCCGCGACATCGCCGGCGCCCTCAAACCCGGCGCCCTCGTCACCGATGTCGGCTCCACCAAAACCCAGGTCCTGCAGTGGGCCCAGGAATTTCTCCCGGCCCACATCGCCTTTGTCGGCTCCCACCCCATGGCCGGCAGCGAAAAAAACGGCCCCGCCGCCGCCCGCGACAATCTCTACGAAAACGCCGTCTGCCTCGTCATCCACGCACCACACGCCGAACGCATCGCCGCCCTCTGGAAATCCCTCGGCATGAAGGTCCTTCTCACCGACGCCGCCACGCATGACCGCTGGGTCGCCGCCATCTCGCACCTCCCGCACGCTCTGGCGTTCTCGCTGATGAATGTCACCGCGCAAGACCCCGCCGCGCTTCAAGCCATCGCCGGCGCCTTCATCGACACCACGCGCATCGCCTCCAGTGATCCGCAAATGTGGGTCGACATCCTCCTCACCAACCGCCCCGCCATCATCGCCGCCATCGGCGAATTCCAAACTGAACTCGCCGCGCTCAAACAGGCCATCGTCGATCAGGATGAATCCGCCATCCGCCGCCGTCTCGATTCGGCGCGCGCCCTCCGCGAAAATCTCCTGGATCCACGCAAAATGAAAGAAGGAACTTGAGCATGGGGATTGTTGTCCTTCTCGGCGGTTGTTGTGGCATGGTGCTCTTGGTCGCCGCCTTGTCCATTGGCGGCTACTTCCTCTGGAAATCGCAGAACGCCAAAAAGAATGCCCGGGGCTTCGACGTGCAGCCCCCGACAAAAAATCCGCCCCAATAGTTGCCCCCAAATTCCTGCAATGCATATTCCGGCATCCCCTCCTTCGGTTATGATGGCCCCCGCTTTTGGGAGACTCCCGCATGGTTCGAAATCTTTTCGCGCAGACCCGCCTCGTCGGACTCCTCGCCACCGCCATCGCCCTGCTCCTCCTCCTCGCCTCCACCGCCGCCGCCCTGGCCTTCGCCATCGTCCCCCGGAGATCCTGAACCATGGCCGGCGCACTTTACATCTGGATCATCGGGGCCTTCTTCCTCTTCACCGTCATCATCATCCTCGTCTTTTCCGGCCTGTTCGGCCTTGGCCACTGGTTCGACCGCAAAAGCGGCGCACGCCATCGCTTCCTTGAACGCTCCGACGAATCCGCCACCAAAGACCTCCCCACCCACCCCGAAGAAAATCCGCCCAAACCCTGAATCGTCGACCTCCGACGCGTGCCTTTCGCATGCTCCGTCGGATACACTAGTGGGTTCAACTATTTACACCGGAGACTCCCGTGCCGATTGAGCGCCCTACATTCCACGAATCCTGGTACCGCGTCGCTTCACTCCACCCGCGCCTGCGCTCCACCGTCCAAATCTCCCGCCAGCATTTCCGCGGCCAAGGCTGGCACGTCGTCCAGGACCACACCAACAACGCCTTCTTTCGCCTCCCTGAACCCGCCTACCGTTTCCTCGGCCTCCTCAACGGCACGCGCACCGTCGCCGAAGCCTGGACCCTCACCAACGATCAACTCGGCGATGAAGCCCCCACCCAGGGCGAAGTCATCCAGCTCCTCGGCCAACTTTACACCTCCAACCTCCTGCAGGCCGAAGTCTCCCCCGACGCCCACACCCTCTTCGCCCGCTACAAAAAACGCCGCTCCCGCGAGATCACCGGCTACCTCATGAACATTCTCTTTGCCCGCATCCCCCTCGTTGACCCCGACGCCTTCCTCAACCGCTGGAATTCCCTCCTCGGACTCATCTTCTCCCCCGTCGGCGTCCTCGCCTGGATCGCCCTCATCGCCTCGGCCATCTACGCCATCATGTCCCGCCCCAACTGGCAAACCGGCCTCACCTCCTCCGCCCATTCCATCCTCTCGCCCGAAAATCTCCTCTGGATGTACATCGCCTTCGCCGGCATCAAGGCCGTCCACGAAATGGGACACGCCATCTCCTGTAAAAAATTCGGCAAACAGGCCGGCTCCGGCGGCGAAGTCCACATCATCGGCCTCATGCTCCTGATCTTCACCCCCGTCCCCTACGTCGACGCCTCCTCCAGTTGGGCCCTCACCAACAAATGGCACCGCGTCATCATCGGCGCCGCCGGCATGTGGGTCGAGTTCGGCATCGCCGCCATCGCCGCCATCGTCTGGGCCAACACCGCCGACGCCCACTGGCTCCACGCCTTCTGCTACAACATCATGTTCATCGCCAGCTTCTCCACCCTTATCTTCAACGCCAACCCCCTCCTCCGCTACGACGGCTACTACATCATGTCCGACATCCTCGAAATCCCCAACCTTGGTCAACGCTCCAAGGAATACCTCTACTACCTCGTCAAACGGTACGTCTGGAACGTCAAACAGGCCCGCAGTCCCGCCTACGGCACCAGCGAAAAAGGCTGGTTCGTCTTTTACGCCATCGCCTCATTCCTCATGCGCATCACCGTCTCCCTCAGCATCATCCTCTACCTCCTCACCGTCCTCGACGGCGCCCTCGTCCTCCTCGCCGCCGGCATGGCCATTGCCGCCGTCGTCGGATGGGTCCTCTACCCCATCGGCAAATTCATGCACTACCTCGGCACCAGCCTCGAACTCTCCCGCGTACGCAACCGCGCCATCGGCACCAGCGCCGCCTTCGGCCTCCTCGTCGTCTTCCTCGTCGGCATCGTCCCCTTCCCCGCCCGCGCCCGCGCCCAAGGCGTCGTCGAACCTCTCTACGTCCAGGAAATCTACCCCGGCCAGGATGGCTTCGTCCAAACCGTCCAGCAAAACTTCCCGCGCGACCGCTACAATATGCCCCGCGCCGCCGAAGGCGACCTCCTCCTCCAGGCTGAAAATCACGACCTCCGCGCCGAGCGCCAGAGCCTCCTGGCCGAACGCGACCACCTCCTCGCCAAACGCAACAAAGCCTTCGCCCAGGATATGGCCGTCTCCAGCACCGTGCAGTCCGACGCCCTCGACAAACAAATCGCCGCCGCCGATTCCCAGATCGCCAACATCGACGAACGCCTCTCCCGCCTCTCCCTCCGCTCCCCCATCGCTGGCACCATCGTCCTGCCCACTCTCGAACAGCAAAAATTCGCCTTCCTCCAACAAGGCAACAAGCTCGGCCTCGTCGTCGGCACCGACCATCTCATCATCCGCGCCGCCGTCGCCAACGAAGCCGCCGGACCCCTCAACTCCGAATCCGACCGCCGCGTCGAAATCCGCCTCCGCGGACGACCCGACGTCCTCCTCACCGGACGCATCGCCGCACTCTACCCCGCCGGCTCCAACAAACTCCCCTCCGCCGCCCTCGGCTACGCCCTCGGCGGCGACCTCGCCACCGCCTCGGACGACCGCGACGGCACCAAAACCACCGAACGCTTCTTCGAAGTCCGCATCGACCAACTTCACCTCGAATCCGCCTCCCCCGACATCCTCAATGAAGCCAAAATCCACAACCGCGTCCCCCTCCTCCCCGGCCAAACCGTCATCGTCCGCTTCAACTTCACCCCCAAACCATTAATCGTCCAAGCCTGGACCGCGCTCCAACAACTGTTCCAACGCAAACTGCCGACGAGCTAGAAGGATCAAGTTGGCCCCCACTTGAAACTTGAACCTTGAACCTTGAAACTTAAGCATTAACCATGGCCATCAACACCACCTTCTCCCAAAACTCCCCGGCACCCTCCGTGCCGATCGACGTCGTGCCGTCCGCCACCTGGCAAATGCTCTCCCATCGCGGCCCTGCCGTACCCCTTCCCAAAAATCTCGACGCCCTCTTCGACACCTTCCGCGGCTATATCGCCCGCCTCCGCCACAGCACCCACCGCTATTTGAAAATGGCCGACGCCGCCCTCCTGCATGATGCCCACTTTGCCAAGCTCACCGACGCCTCCCTCCGCGCAGAAGCCCTCGACCTCCGCGCCACCTTCCGCACCGGCAAAGAAAAACCCGCCGACATCCTCCGCGCCGCCGCCCTCGTCCGCGAAGTCGCCGCCCGCAAGCGTAATGAAAAACACTACCGCGTTCAGGTCGCCGGCGCCCTGGCCCTGTTCCACGGATGCGTCACCGAAATGGCCACCGGCGAAGGCAAAACCCTCACTGCCACCATCCCCGCCGTCCTCGCCGGCTGGCGCGGCAAAGGTGCCCACGTCATCACCGTCAATGACTACCTCGCCCAACGCGATGCTGACGCCATGCGCTCCATCTACGAATTCTGCGGCCTCTCCGTCGCCGCCATCCAAGCCGACCACGAACCCCCCGCACGCCGCGCCGCCTATCACGCCGACATCACCTACGCCACCAACAAAGAAGTCTGCGCTGACTTCCTCCGTGACCGCCTCACCCTCGGCAAACTCGCCAACCTCCCCTCCGCCATCCTCGCCAAAATGATCAACGGACCCGCCGGCGGCGGCACCGACCGCCTCGTCCAACGCGGCCTCGCCTTCGCCATCATCGACGAAGCCGACTCCGTCCTCATCGATGAATCCGTCACCCCCCTCATCATCTCCGGCGACGCCCCCAACAAAGAACAGGTCGAAGCCTTCCGCCAAGCTGCACACATCGCCGCTCGCCTCGTCCAGCAAAAACATTACTCCGTCAACCTCCGCTATCGCGAGATCGAACTCACCGACGAAGGCTTCGGCACCGTCATGGAGATGGCCGACGCCCACGGCGGAATCTGGCACGGCGCGCGCCGCGCCGAAGAACTCGTCACCCAGGCCCTCACCGCCCGCGAGTTCTACCTCCGCGGCAAACAATACGTCATCGCCCCCGACGAAGAAAAAGGCCACGACAAAGTCGTCATCGTCGATGAATTCACCGGCCGCCTCATGCCCGACCGCACCTGGCGCGAAGGCCTCCACCAGGCCATCGAAGCCAAGGAAGATATCCTCGTCAATCCCCCCAAAGACACCTACGCCCGCATCAGCTTCCAACGCTTCTTCCGCAGCTACAAAAGACTCTGCGGCATGACCGGCACCGGCGCCGAAGCCGCCCGCGAATTCTGGCAGATCTACCACATGCCCGTCGTCCTCATCCCCACCAACAAACCCTGCATCCGCGTCCAACACCCCGACGTCATCTACGCCTCCGATGACGCCAAGTGGAACGCCATCACCGCCCACATCGCCGCACTCCACCAAAAAGAACAACCCGTCCTCGTCGGCACGCGCTCCGTGAAAAGCTCCGAACGCCTCTCCGAAATGCTCTCCGCCCTCCCCACCGCCCTGCACCACCAGGTCCTCAACGCCATCCGCCATAAAGAAGAAGCCCAGATCATCGCCGGCGCCGGCGTCCTCAATAAAATCACCGTCGCCACCAACATGGCCGGACGCGGCATCGACATCAAACTCGCCCGCGGCGTCGTCGACGTCGGCGGACTCGCCGTCGTCGCCACCGAACGCCATGAATCCAAACGCGTCGACCGCCAACTCTTCGGCCGCGCCGCACGCCAGGGCGACCCCGGCCGCGCCCAGGCCTTCGTCTCCCTCGACGACGAACTCGTCACCCGCTACACCCCCCTGCTCGTCAAACTCCTCCGCAAACTCTCCGGCCAAAAAGAAACCCCCCTCGCCGGCCCCGCCTATCACCTCGCCCAACGCGCCTTCGCCCGCGCCCAAAAACGCGCCCAACGCATCGCCCTCGCCCAACGAAAATCCGTCCTCCGCTCCGACGACTGGCTCGACGAATCCCTCGGCTTCGCCGGCTCTGAATAGATTCCATCATCGCCCCGCAGATCCCCACTTCACGCTGTGACGCCCCGCCCTCCTTTCGCTAAGATACTTTTCAAACTCAACGCCCCGCGCAAAGATTCTTTCTCCCCACAAAGGACCACCACCATGCCCCCACAAACCGCGCTCGTCACCGGCGCCTCCCGCGGCATCGGCAAAGGCATCGCCCTCGCCCTCGGCAACCTCCACTGGAACGTCATCGTCAACTATGCCTCCAACGCCCAGGCCGCCCTCGACACCGTCGCCGCCATCGAAGCCGCCGGCGGACACGCCCTCGCCCTCCAAGCCGACATCTCCTCCACCGCCGACCGCGCCCGCCTCGTCGACCAATCCCTCGCCTGGAAAAATTCCGCCGGCCGCATCGACCTCCTCGTCAACAACGCCGGCGTCGCCCCCAACGTCCGCGCCGACATCCTCGAAGCCTCCGAAGAATCCTTCGACCGCCTCCTCCACATCAACCTCAAAGGCCCCTACTTCCTCACCCAACGCGTCGCCAATGAAATGCTCAAATTCCAAACCACCCGCGCCCCCGCCCTCGCCCCGCCCGACGCCTACCACCCCGCCATCGTCACCATCTCCTCCGTCTCCGCCTACACCGCCTCCATCAACCGCGGCGACTACTGCATCGCCAAATCCGGCCTCGCCATGCTCACCAAACTCTTCGCCGTCCGCCTCGCGCCCCACAACATCAACGTCTACGAAATCCGCCCCGGCATCATCGAAACCGACATGACCGGCCCCGTCAAAGCCAAATACGACCAACTCATCGCCGCCGGTCTCTCCCCCCTCCAACGCTGGGGCCAACCCGACGACATCGCCCGCGCCGTCTCCGCCATCGCCCAAAACCTCCTCCCCTTCTCCACCGGCGAAGTCCTCAACATCGACGGCGGCTTCCATCTCAAATGGCTGTAACTTCAAAAACTCCCACGATCTTCACGCCACCACGGGAGCTACCATGAACCCACCTCCACCCTCACCCCCGCCCAGCGGCCAATTCCTCGTCTACCAAGCCCCAGACGGAAAACTCAAACTCGAAGTATGCCTGGAAGGCGAAACCGTCTGGCTCACCCAGCAGCTCATGGCGAAACTCTTCCAGACCACCCAGCAAAATATCAGCCTCCACCTTCAGAACATCTACGCTGAGGGCGAACTGGAGCTCGCGGGAACTCACAAGGAATCCTTGTCGGTTCGCCAGGAAGGCGTACGCTCCGTCCAACGCCGCACCGATATATACAATCTCGACGCCATCATCTCCGTCGGCTACCGCATCAAAAGCGCCGTCGCCACCCGCTTCCGCATCTGAGCCACCCAGCGTCTGCGGGAATACATCGTCAAAGGCTTCACCCTTGATGACGAACGCCTGAAAAATCCCCACCAACCCTTCGACTACTTCGAAGAACTCACCCGCCGCATCCAGGACATCCGCACATCCGAACCCCGGTTCTATCAAAAAATCACCGACCTCTACGCCACCAGCATCGACTATGACCCCACGCAACCCCTCAGTCTCCTGTTCTTCAAGACCGTTCAAAACAAGGTCCATTGGGCCATCACCGGACAAACCGCAGCCGAGATCGTCCACGCCCGCGCGAACGCCGCCAAGCCCAACCTCGGCCTGACCAACTGGCGCGGCACGGTCGTCCGCAAACAAGACGTCTCAATCGCCAAGAACTACCTCACCGAACCTGAACGGGCCGCACTCAACAACCTAATCGAACAATACCTCATCTTCGCCGAGGGCCAGGCCCTGCGCCGCGTTCCCATGCACATGACGGACTGGATCACAAAGCTTGATGGGTTCTTGAAACTCAACGACCGCGACATCCTCACCCACACCGGCCGAATCTCCCACGAAATGGCGCAGACCAAGGCCGAACTCGAATACGACAAATTAAAAAAACGCTCTATCGCCCAAACCCAAAACAGCCCGGTCGATGCCGATTTTGAGCAGGCGATAAAACAACTACCCAAGCCAACGCCGAAGCCCCGAAAGAAAAAAGGGTGAACAGCCGCCCGCATGCCCCATCTCCCCGCTCACCCCCACCTTTCTACTCGAGCCTCCCGCCCTTACAAAACCCGCCCCCCGCCGCCCTTACGTTTGGGGGTGCGCAGGTGATGGAGAGACCCACGGTAGCCGGCGGGTGATAGTCCCGTGGCGGATTTAAAGGTCGTGAAAAACTTGCTGCGATTGGGGAAACCGACCGCACCTGCGATTTCGGAGATTGCCAGACTGGTTTGCGCCAGAAGCAGCTTTGCATTGAGCACACGCACCCGTTGAATTTCTTGCTTGGGGGTGATGCCCAAGGCGATACGAAAACGCCGTTCGAGCGTCCTGCGCCCCAGCGAAATTTTGTTCAAGACATCCTGCACATCAATCCCCTCCGAGTATTTTTCACGAATGAAACGCACCGCGTCGGCCACATCCGCATCGTTGAGCGCATGCGCATCGCTCGAAGCCCGAGTGACAATTTCCACCGGCGGCAGGCGTTCGACCAGCGGATCGGGCGGGATGCCACGGATGAGGTTGTCCAGCACTTCCGCGGCTCGATATCCAATTTTCCTGAAAGGCAGCTCAATGCTCGAAATACCCCAGGCGCTGTGATAAAAGGAAACTTCATTGTTGATTCCCAGGAGCGCTATTTGGCCAGGAATGGCCAACCGCGCCACACGGGCGGCATCATCCACCAGCTGCGCGACGGTGTCGGTACATGCGAGCAGAGCCATCGGCTTGGGTAAACTTTGCAGCCAGGCCGTCATTTCAACGCCCTCGCGCGTGGCGCCGGGCGGAAGGGTGGCCATCCCCGGATGCCCGCCAAAAATCGAGGCTCCATAGCCTGCGGTGTGCAGAGTGCTGACGAACCCCATGAGCCGTTGTTCGGAAAACTCCGCCGCCCTGAAGTAAGGAGCAAACCCGAAGTGGCGATAGCCGCGCTGCAAAAAATAGTTCGCTGCGGCGCGTCCGACGGCAACATCATCGACATTGATTGAAGCGAGCCGGCCGGGAGACGGATGAGCGACAATGACCGCCGGGAGACCCGAGGCGATGACGCACGACGATTCACGATAATCCCATATCTGGGTGATGATTCCACGGATGGGCAGTTGCTGCAAGAGCGACCCGCTGTTTTCCCGCCATGGGAAAATGATCACCTCCCTGCAGTGCGAGCTCGGATGCTGGTCCGCATACTCCAGAATACCGTCCATGATGAGCGGATCGATGCGGCTGTAACCAATGTGTGTTCCGATGGCAATCATGGTGATGAGGTTATCGGTTGGATTGCGTAAATCAAGATTCTTTTAACGGCAAATGCTCAATGACTGAATGGCGGCAAGAATGATTATGGGAGCTATTTTGCAGACTTTTTCCGGAAAGCATTCGCAGGAAGACTCCACGCCAGAGGGATGTCGCAAAAAGGAACATTTTTGTCGCGAAACAACTGACACGACGGCGAAAGGCGCGATACAGTATATCAACCTCTGCGTGTTCGCGCCGGTCCCGACAAATGTCGCTGAATCGGGCGATGACCAACCAACGCCGAGACGTTCCCTCGCGGCACTCACTTCAGTGGCCGCATGGAGGGCTTGAAGTCCATCTGCGAGAGAGAGAGATTGTTGGACGGATGAGAGAGACTTTTGTGCGCGCGTTCTCTGAACGGGTTGAACCGCGCTGGCAGAAGTTGCTATCGATTTCGTCCACACCACCCCGTTGCGTCGCGATGAGGCGGTGTGTAATTTCTCTTTCGCGGGAGTAGTAAACATGACCAAGAGCAGCAAACCGAAAATGGGCACTCGTGTGATGGCGGCCGCAATTGCCGCAGCCGCATTGTTCTCGGGAATCGCCTCGACGCAGGCGGCACTTATCAATGTCGATATCGGCAACAGTTGGGGCGGGAATGACAGCCCCCTATATTCAGGTGCCGCAGTGCTTGGTGCGTCCACCGATCAATGGAACAAAGTCATAGGTAACGTGACCAACATGGCTCTCACGACTTCCTCCGGCAGTTCCTCCGCCGTGAAATTGACCCTGACAGCCTCCGCATACGCCAATAATGCCGGTGGTGGCCTGCCCACCACTAACAATTTGTTGCGGGATTATGCCTATGGGTTTTGGGGTACCGCCACCGTAACCTTGAGCGGTCTGGCCTTAAACAGCAGCTATCATCTGGTGGCCTATAGCGCGGGCGACCAACCCGGACAGGGGGGGATATTTAGCGGCCAGCTCTCAGGATCCACCAACCCCACGCAACGCACATCTTATGTGCTGAATGACAATTATCGGCAAAATTTAACCGCGTCGAGCGATGGAAGCGGCGATCTCACATTTACCGTCGCTCCGCACGCCGATCACTTCGCCATTTTGAATGGTTTTCAAATTGCTGATAACGCTTCAGCGATCCCCGAACCCGCCAGCCTGGGCCTTCTGGGCATGGGTGCCCTGGCTCTTCTAGGACGCCGTCGCAAGTAAGTTTCAGCCCTCAGTAAGCAACCCCAGCACGAGCCAGTTCCCGC
>JBBRWV010000034.1:0-28545 GCA_038248985.1 Phycisphaerae bacterium | reverse complement strand
GCATCTACGAGACGCGACGCACCGTGGCCGACGACTTCAAGGCCACGATGCGACTGCGCTTCGACGACCTGCTACCCAAGTGGAACTATGTGGCCGTGCCCCAGTAAATCATTGACAGTTGTTGATGCGCCGGTCCTAAGGCGAGGTCGTTTTTAATGGCCCCCCACCCCCACCCCCATGCCTGCCCACCATGCCAGCCTTAAATGCCACATTAAATGCCTTGGATGGTGTGGGATGGTGTGGGATGGTGTGAATGTATCTCTTTTCTTTTTTTTGATCCGGCAAAACGCGCGCCTTCCTCTGCCGGTTGACGTGCCTATAGGTCAACATTTAGACACGGCTACGGGTGCCGCAAGCCGCCATGCCTCTGCCTTCCCACCTGCCTGCCTGCCTGTGCCATGCCTGTGCCTCTGGACACACTGCCGCCGCCGCCATGCCTGCATATGGACTCATCATCATCATCACACTACCGCCGCCACCTGCCGCCATGCCTCTGCCTGTGCCTGCCCACCATACCTGCCTTCCTGTGCCCATGCCTCTGCCTTATGGACACACTGCCGCCAGCCGCCATGCCTCTGCCTCTGGACACACTGCCGCCTCTGCCGCCATGCCTGTGCGGATCACGGCTACATGCCTGCCTGCCGCCAGCCGCCAAGCCTTCTCCTATGCCTCTGCCTGCCTTCCTGTGCCCATGCCTGCCTCTGCCTTCCCGCCTCTGCCTGTGCGGATCACGGCTGGCTGACGTGGCTGTAAATGGACACACCACAGCCGCCGCCAGCCGCCATGCCCACCATCATCACACATGCGAATGTTGGCAGCCAATTCCCAACATATGGACTTCAGACTATATGTTTAGCGCTGTGGCGCTATTTCAAAACATATTGACTTCCGCCGATATGTTCTCCAAGCCGATGACTTTTCTGACCACCCGCATTATTAGGCTAAAAACGCGGGTGGTAGGTGACGGTTGGTGACGGTGTGACGGTTGGTGACGGTCGGTTTTTGGTCAACCGTCACCCATTAAACCCAATAGAATCAATGGTTTGCTCACGGTGGTGACGGTGGTGACGGTTGAAAACCAACTTTCTACTATTAAAAAGAAGAGAGTAGTACGGAGTCGGCGCTCCCGGTGCGTGAACGTATCGGGAGGAGTCCATATGTCGTTTCAACCGTCACCACCGTCACCAGTGATATAAGTCCAGTGTTTACAGGCACTTACGTGGTTACGGTCGAAAAGTCAACCGTCACCAACCGTCACCGACCGTCACCATAAGTATTACTACCTATATCCCAGACCTGCCGGGTTGCTGGTGTGGGTAGTTATACCCATTTTTGCTATTTTGTTGCCGCGCACCCGGCGGAGGTTGGCGGACTTAAAACGTCCATAAGTCATGATCCAGCAATCACTTACGCCACTACACTACAAACATATTCGCATTAGTTAATAATCGTAAGTACTTGCAAACACTGGACTTACGTACTATATTGACTTTTGCTTTTCCGGTCGATGCGAATAGTATCCCGTACTACTGCCAAACGGTCGGGATGTGGCTAGTATCAAACCCAGCCGCACGTGTAGGATTCCGATCCAGCTAGCTAAAGCGCCCAAAAAGGTCGATGACTAATATAGGTTCTACACGTGTGCCGGGTGGTTTGATACTCCACTCGGCACTTCTTTTTTAGAGAACCTCATGGACACCACCCACCCCACCATGCTGCAGGACTCGATAGTCCTTCGGCCCACGCCCACACAATCCAACCAAGAAAAACAGGAAGCGTATGTCGCTCGCTTTTTTCGCGCGATATATCCGCACGGAAGCGGCAGCGGCTACCTGAATGTGTGGGCAAAATCCTCCGGAAGCCACTGGTTTGACCTCTCGCAAACGGAAGCCATCAGCGCCGCGGCCACCGAATCAATGCGGATCAATGAGCGTGACGATTGCTGGTTTATGACTGGGCTTACCGCCGCCAATCTTGGGACGCGATCAAAAGGCAAGGAATCCGAGATCATCGCAGTCCCCGGACTCCACTGTGATATAGACATATCTCACAGTGTCCATAAAAAAGCCGCATCACTGCCACCAACGGAAGCGGACGCCCACACCATCCTTGCCGCTGCGCCTCTGCCGCCAAGTGTGATAATTCACAGTGGGCACGGCTTGCAGGCGTATTGGCTTTTCCCAGAATATGCAGACACATCCACACCCGAAAAAGCCGCGCGCATTAAATCGCTTCTCGTTCGGTGGCAAGCACACCTCCGGCACATAGCCGAGGCGAACGGATGGACGATGGATGCGACTCACAACCTAGACAGGCTTATGCGCATTGCGGGAACGCACAATCGAAAAGCGGACCCAAAACCCGTGAAGATGCAAAAGTCCGATGGACCGCGCTACTCTATTGAGGAATTGGAGGCCGCGTTGCCGGTGATCCCGCTGGAATCTGACGAGATCGACTTCACACCAGCCACACCATCCACACCAGCCACCATCAAACCAGCAGCCACATCCACCGCCACAGCCAGCAATGTGCTGAAGGACGATGACATCATCGCCGCGGCCACTCGCGCAAAAAACGGTGAGAAATTCCTGCGATGCTTTAACGGAGTCGGTGCAGGTTACGCCTCACCATCCGAGGCGGTGCAGGCGCTCGCGTGTATGCTCGTTTTTTGGTCCACTGACCCAGCGCAAATCGAACGGATCATGTGTCTGTCTCCTCTATGCTCTGGCTACGAAAAGTGGAATCGCGCGGACATAAGGCAGCGCTGTATTTTGAAGGCCTTCGCCACAGTCACAACCCACTACACTCCGCCCGCCGCCACAGCCACAGCCACAGCATCCGCCGATACCACCGAGAAAAAAGACTCGCAAGCCGATGCTCTGGTTGCTCTGGCCGCCGAAGCAGAAGTCTATCATGATGCCCAAAACGTAGCCTACGCCACAGTGAAAGTAAATGGACACAGTGAGAACCACCGAGTAAAAGGCACAGCTTTTTCGGGCTGGCTTCGGGAAAAGTATTACACCGCGCGAGACAAATCGCCAACCGAAAAAAGCCTAGTCAATGCCATCGGTTCTATCGATGCGCGCGCACTATATCGAGGCGCACAGCATGAAACCGCTATTCGTCTCGGATCGCATGGTGGGAACGTATATTTAGACTTGTGCAATCCAGCTTGGGAAGCCATCGAAATCACACCTACCGGATGGTCTGTGGTCGCCGAACCACCCGTAAGATTCACCAGAAAGCCCGGTATGCTTGCGATTCCCACACCTGTCCACGGTGGTTCCATCGACCTCCTACGCCCGATGATAAACGCGGCGGAGGACGACACATGGATATTGATCGTAGCATGGTTGGTGGGCAGTCTAAATCCAAAAGGACCATACCCGATTATGGTGGTGGGAGGAGAACAAGGCTCCGCAAAATCGTGCATGTGCCGGATGCTCCGCGCTCTCGTCGATCCTAACTTTTGCGATATGAGAAGCGCTCCAACATCGACACGCGATCTTGCTATCGCGTGCAAGAATTCCCGCACCATAGGACTTGAAAACATTAGCTCGATTCCCAAGTGGCTCAGCGATGATTTATGTTGTTGCTCCACGGGAAGCGCCTTCACAAACAAGCAAAACTACACTGACGACGAGGAGAATCTTTTCTCCGCCATGCGTCCAGTGATCATGAACGGCATCGAAGATTTAGCCTCCCGTGGAGACTTGGCACATCGTTCCATATCGCTCTGTTTGGCCACGATTCCAGACTCCCGCCGATGTGGCGAAGAAACATTAGCGGCGCAGTTTGAGAAAGCACGCCCAGCTATTCTGGGTGCGCTTCTCACCGCAGTCTCCGCCGCGCTCGCCCACCCAGATGTAACCATAGAAGGACTACCGCGCATGTTTGACTTCGCGAAGTGGATAATAAGGTCCGAGTCTGCATTGCCTTGGGATTCTGGCGAGTTTCTCACAGCCTACCGCGCAAATATAAATCGAGGTCAAGCTGTAGCAGTCGATTCCGCCGCCATCGGTCCAGTCCTCGAAAAACTAATCGACGGACACCATGGGCGATGGTCTGGAACTGTGTCTGAATTGCTTCGCATATTGGACACATTGATCGGTGGCGAAGGCTGGACATCGAGCTTCCGCCGACCGAAAGACTTTCCACAAACCGCACGCGGTTTAAGTGGTCAGCTTCGCCGCCTAGCGCCATCCTTGCGATCCGCTGGGATCGAGGTGGAATTCCACGGTCACACCAAAACAGGCAGCATGGTGACGTTCCAGCGCTCGGATGCAGAAAGCACCGAAAGCCCAGAAAGCCCACTGGATGATTGGAAAGTCCCAGACGCCGAATAAAACGGCGCAATAAGAGCCTCTAGGACGCATCGGTGGCGAGAAGGTGGACCCATCATCCATCTTTTCGCCATCGTCGCTTCTCCGCCTGCCGCCGCCGCACGGCACTGTGATTATCACACACACCGCCGCCGCCGACTCTGTGATCAATCTAGGCCAGCGCTTTTCCTATAGCCTCGCCCATAGCCCGCAATGCTGTGTCAAGTACCGATTGCACTGGGCGGGTGTAATGCCTTTCCGCCACAGTTGCGGGAGCATGGGCTAGGTACTGGCTGGCGGCTTCCGTTCCCGAGTGTTCCCGAACGAATTGCGCGCCTAGTTTTCTGATGCTTTTGAACCCGTAGCCTCTCACGCCTGTGAGACGCTGCAGCCTCTGCCAAGCCAAGCCTACAGCATCGGTTTTGGACGCTGTGGAATAATGGACCAAAGGCTTTCCCGTGCGTGTCCGAAAAAGCAATTCGCCATCCGGTTCCCGATGCTGGGCTAGAGCCTCTAGTGTGCCCGTCCACAAAGTCCAGTTACCCATGATTCCCGTCTTATGGCGGTTGCGGATGATCCTGTCACCGTGGACGTGGCCACACGTCAGCGTCGCTAATTCGGATTGGGTGCTTCCCGTATTAATCGCAACCATCATCCACGTGCGCATGATGGGTCGAGCGTGGTGGTAGAGCGTGGCGAATTGCCCCAGTGTAAGGATGCTGGGTGGTGGGCTGGCAGAGAGTCTACCCCGTATCCGAAAAGCCCGGTGCCACTTTGGGCATGAGATTCTGCCTGCATCGTCCAGCCATTGGATGAATTGGCGAACCGCCTGCACCATGTTGCTCACAGTCTTGGGCGCACGCGGGACGTGCAGCATGGACGTAACCCACTCAGACAGCCGCGCAAAGTCGAGCATGGACAACGGGATATTGCCGACGTGTTTTCTGGCGCGACGGATACGCCATGTTAACGCCTGCCGCCATGCCAGAGTGTGCCCATCGTGACTATCCACATGCTGGCAGAATTCGTCAACTGCAGAGGCAATGGTCACACCTCTGATCGCTTCCGGTGCCTGCCGTTCCGCCAGTAGCATTTTAAGCCATACCACCTCTGCCGCTGGACGGTCACGTCCCAGATAATGGACTTTTCCCGCGTGGTACTTTTTCCACCCACAGTAGCTTTTTGAGTCCACCCATGTTAAATCTAGAGCGCCCATCGTGTTCCTTTCTGCCGAAAAGCCCGGATATTGGATAGAACCACCCGGCAAAATTGGATAGATGGAAGCGTTATGCGGTCAACATGAACGACAGAAAAGTCAATAACGGCGGAGGCATGGTAGTGTTAGCTCAGTTGGTAGAGCATCGGGTTGTGGTCCCGAGGGTCGCGGGTTCAAGTCCCGTACATTACCCTTCAGAAGCCAAGCGGAAAATCGTCGCGCAGTCGTTGTGGTCCGAGGCGTTGTCCGGGAAAAAGTTTTGGACAATGTCGCGGAGGGTGTCCTTTTCGCCATTACGCTTGCAACCTTTTAAGGACGCGGTTAGACTTTCCGATCTAACTTTCTCTGACGATGTTCGTACAAGTCGTCAGGGAGTGCATGCTGTTGTAGCTCAGTTGGTAGAGCACGTCCTTGGTAAGGACGAGGTCAAGGGTTCAAGTCCCTTCAACAGCTTGGCAGAGTTTCCAACAGCCTGGGCCGGCCGCGAGTCGGTTGGTCCTGCATTCTCGAGGCGCGGTTAGCGGCTAGGTCGCAAACTGCAACGCGGGGATTTCCGGGCGGTTGTTGCTGTGCCAACAATCCAGTTGACTAAGGCCGATTTTACGGTATCACCCAAACGGAGGTTTTGATCAATGGCCAAGGCTATATTCGAACGCAACAAGCCCCATGTGAACGTCGGCACGATTGGTCACATTGACCACGGCAAGACGACGCTCACTGCGGCGATCACCACGGTGCTCGCAGCGAAGGGTCTGGCAACCGCCGTCGCTTATGACGCTGTGGCCAAGGCCTCGGAGAAGCAGGGTCGTCGTGACCCGAGCAAGATCGTGACGATCGCGGTGTCGCACGTGGAGTACCAGTCGGTGGCACGCCACTATGCGCACATCGACTGCCCCGGCCACGCCGACTTCGTCAAGAACATGATCACCGGCGCCGCCCAGATGGATGGCGCGATCCTGGTGGTTTCCGCCGCAGACGGCCCGATGCCCCAGACCCGCGAGCACGTGCTGCTGGCTCGTCAGGTCAACGTGCCGCGCATCGTGGTCTTCCTGAACAAGGTTGACCTTGTTGATGACGCCGAGTTGCTCGACTTGGTCGAGCTCGAAGTGCGTGAGCTGCTCAGCAAGTACAAGTTCCCCGGCGACGAAATCCCGATCATTCGTGGTTCGGCCATCGCGGCCTTGAAGAACCCGACCGATGCCAAAGCCATCGAGCCGATCATGAAGCTGATGGAAGCTCTCGACACCTACATCCCCGAGCCGGTGCGTGAAGCCGACAAGCCCTTCCTTATGCCGATCGAAGACGTGTTTGCGATCAAGGGTCGCGGCACGGTAGGCACGGGTCGTGTCGAGCGCGGCACGATCAAGGTGGGCGATGAAGTCGAAATCGTCGGCCTGAAGAAGGATAGCTCGCGTTCGATCGTCACGGGCGTCGAAATGTTCCAGAAGACATTGGACTCGGCCATTCCGGGCGACAACGTGGGTCTGCTGCTTCGCGGTGTGGAAAAAGAAGCCCTCGAACGCGGCATGGTTTTGGCCAAGCCGGGCTCGATCACCCCGCACACCAAGTTTGAAGCTGAAATCTACGTGTTGACCAAGGAAGAAGGCGGCCGTCACACGGCGTTCTTCACCGGTTACCGTCCGCAGTTCTATTTTCGCACCACGGACGTGACGGGTTCGTTGACCCTCAACGCCGGCACAGAGATGGTCATGCCGGGCGACAATGTTAAGATCAACGTCGACCTGGGCGAGTGCCCCATCGCCATGGAAGCAGGCGTCCGCTTCGCTATTCGTGAAGGTGGCCGTACCGTCGGTGCCGGCGTCGTCACCAAGATCACGGCCTAAACAGCCCAAGTGGTCTGGTCCACATCCTCACCTCGGCAAGAGAGGTGAAGCCTCACGCGGAGGCAGCCTTACTCGCTGAGGCGGGATGTGCAAAAGTGAATTGCACACGCGAGGGGCGGTTGGTTAACCGCCCCTCCTTTGCTAGAATGACAGGCTCGCCCGTCGGAGTGGCGAGCATCACGTTTTACCGAGGAATACCTCATGGCTCGCGAATGGGTGTGGCTTCAGTGCACACAAAGCGGTGATTTGAACTACCGCATTACGATCAACCCCAAGGAATTTGACACCAAGCAGTTGTTCAGCAAGTTCAGCCCGCGTCTGCGCAAGCACACGGAACACAAAGTGAAAAAGGGCAAGTAAGCGTGTCGGCACTCGCCGTGCGATTACTGCCGTACACGGCGGTAGCTCAATTGGCAGAGCAGCGGTTTCCAAAACCGCAGGTTACAGGTTCGATTCCTGTCCGCCGTGCTGAAACCTTCGAAGGATGACAATGGCCTCCGCTGAATCCAAATTGCCGAAGCGTAGTTTTTTCTCGGTCTACAAGCCCGGTCAGGGCAAGTTTGTACGCTGGGGCACTGTCGCGGCGGTGGCGATTTTGGTGCTGACCGGAGCCTGGTGGCTGGCCGAGGGAACGCAATTGCAGTCCGCCACTATCGAATTGAAGTTCGGCGCGGTGGTATTGTGGATTGCGTTGGGCACCTTGCTGGCATTCTGGGTGGTGAACAAGCCCAGCCTGGCTGAATTCATGATCATGACCGAATCTGAAATGCGGAAGGTCACTTGGCCGACGCGTCAGACCGTGATCAACTCCACCAAAGTCGTTATCTACTTGACCTTGCTGCTGGCGCTGCTGTTGTACGTCGTCGATGCCGGCTTCGTGAAGTTTTTTGAGGCGATCAAATTGTTAAAAAATTGACGTGTCGGCGAGAACACACGGCCCGATGAACCGATCAACGCAACGAAATCTGGAACAACAAAAATATGGCAACGTCAACAAAAAGCTGGTTCGTCCTGCGAGTCGCCTCCAACCTGGAGGACCGGGTTCGCGACGCGCTGGAAAAGAAAGTCAAGATCGAAAACATCGGCGACATTGTGGGGCGCATCATTGTTCCGACGGAGCGCGTCAAGAGCGTCAAGCAGGGCAAGCAGAAAATCGCCGAACGCAAACTCTACCCCGGCTACGTGTTCGTCGAGATGGAATTGAACGGCGACGGCACGATCCAGGAACGGGCCTACTACGTATTCAAAGACACGCAGGGCGTGGGCGATTTCATCGGCCAGCGGAACAAACCATCGGCCATGGAAGTCAAGGATGCCGAGAAGATGCTGGTGGCGGTCGAGAAAGCCGAATCGCAGACGGCGGCTTCGGCAGCCAAGATCGAATTTAAGAAGGGCGAAAAAATCCGCATCCGCGAGGGTGCGTTTGAAAACTTTGAAGGCCAGGTCGACGAGATATTCCCCGAGAAGGGCAAGGTTCGCGTGATTGTGACGATCTTTGGACGTGCGACGCCGCTGGACGATTTGGAATCCTGGCAGTTGGAAAAGCTGGAACAGTAAGGGGAATGTGCCGCGCGACAGCGGGGCCGTTTCCTGGTTGGATAAATAGATGATTCGCATGGCGTTCAGCAGTCCTCGGATGAATGCGTGGCAGACGCGGGTGAGCCGCATTCCGCGTTGGGGCTGGATTGCCGTGTTGTCGGGGCTGGCGATTCTGACCGTGGTGATGTTGATTGTCACGGTGCGAAATTATTTCCGCGGTGTGCGTCATGCCCGAGTGGATGACGGCCGCCGCAACGTGCGTATCGCGGTTCGCAGCGTGCGGGTAATCGACTCGGAATCTCCCTGACGCGGTGGTCGGATCGGGTCCGACAGTTTCTCGTCGCGGCAAGTGAGAGCGCCCGAAAGCAGGTACTTGTAACAGGTTTTTGAAACCGGAAGGTCTGTCATGGCGAAGGCCAAAGAAGTCGCAAAAAGATTCAAACTCCAGGCACCGGGTGGCTCAGCCACCCCGGCTCCTCCGATCGGTCCGGCTCTGGGTGCCAACGGCGTCAACCCCGGCCAGTTCATCACGAAGTTCAACGCCGCCACCGCCGCCCTCAAGGGCAAGGTCGTGGGTGTTGAAGTGACGGTCTACACCGACCGCACGTTTGACTTCATCATCAAGACGCCGCCGGCCTCGGTGATGATCAAGGACATCATCAAAATCGAAAAAGGCTCCGGCGAGCCGAACAAGAACAAGGTGGGCAAGATCACCAAGGCGCAGTTGAAGAAGCTGGCTGAGGAAAAGATCAAGGACCTGAACGCGTACGACCTTGACGGCGCGATGAAGATTCTGGCCGGATCGGCCCGCTCGATGGGCGTCGATGTCATCGACTAACGTGGCGTCATACGGCTGTCACTGTGAGTAAAAAGATAAAGCCCTGCGCACACCGCGCGGGGCTTTTTTGTTTCGATCATGGACAGCCGCGTTTACCGTACCGCCGCGCGCGCCGCCTGCGCCAATTTCAGTTGTTTCCCGATGCGGTTCCACGACAGATGCGCCAGCAGGGTGTCCACATACGCGAGCCGGTTCATGCCGAAATCGTAAAAATAGGAGTGACCGTAAAGGTCGATGGCCAGGATCGGTATCGCATTCCAAACTGGCATCCCATTCCCCGCGCCGGCTTCGTAGTTGAACAGATAGCCGCGTTCGAGATCGAACGCCGTCCAGGCCCAGCCGCGGCCGGTGAGGGCGGTCTGCTTGAGATCGTATAAATATTGGGGAATGGAATGGAAGCTTTTGATAATTTCCGTGGCCAGATCGCCGGCGGGCTCAGCGCCATCGCTGCCGAGGATATCGAAAAAAAGTTCGTGATTTTTGATGGCTCCCAAGGCAAAAGTGATATCGACTTTGAGCGAGCGCGTATCCGCCCCCGCCCGCACATTCCCGAGGGCCTGTACGCTGTGAAACTTTTTCAGCAGCTCCTCGTATTTTTCAACATAGCCTTCATAAAGGGTGCAATGCTCGCGGAGATTGCGTTCCGAGAGTCCCTGGTAACCCTGGAGATGGGGGAATTTTTTGGGGTCCGGCATGAATACCTCGCAAGATCAATCCGCAAAGTCTACTGGGCCAGACTGCCGGGTGCAAAAAGTAACGAGCATTCCACCTTGACCGTCACTCCGCTGCAATCGTAAGATGCCTAGAATGATGGCATGGTTGTCTGCAGGAAGATCGTATTTCCCGCGTCTTAGCCGCGATTAAGTGTATGCTGCATGCATACGCGGATGGTGGTTTTGCCGCGGCTGTTTTACGGATTCTCGGGGCAGTCATCGATCTCAGAAGGAAACGTGAGTATGGCCCGGAAACGTAAAGAAATCACCGACATTCTGATTGAGATGGGGGTGCTCAAGACCGCGGCGGCGCAGAAGGCCGTGGAGCAGGCGGGCCACACGTTTCGGCCGCTGCACGAAGTACTGATGGATTTGAAGCTGGCGTCGGAAGAGGATGTGACCAAGGCGCTGGCGATTCAGTACGATATGGAATACATCGATCTGGATAAATCAATGCTGGCCGCGTCCAACTTTGATCTGATCCCGCCCGATTTGATCAAGCGCAACCAGATTTTGCCGATGGGCAAAGAGGGCGGAAAGATCCGCATCGTCATCGGCGACCCGACGGATATTGAAACGCTCGACGCTTTGCGTTTCCGCCTCAACATGCCGATCGAAACCTGCCTGGGCGTCAAGAGCAAGATCAAGGCTCACATTGACCGAATCTTCGCGGAAGAGAAACAATCAATCGACGAGGCGGTAAAACGCATTTCCTCAATGGACCGGGGCGCATCGCTCGACATCAAGGCCGGCAGCGGAGAACCCGACGACGCACCGATTATCAAACTGGTGTCGGCCATCATCATTGCTGCCTGCCAGGCGCGGGCCTCGGATATTCACGTCGAGCCGATGAAAGATCGCGTGCGTGTGCGCTACCGCATTGACGGCGTCTGCATCGAACGCGACACGATTCCCAAGCGCATGCAAAGCCCCGTGACGGCGCGTCTCAAAATCATGTCCGGCATGGACATCGCCGAGAAACGCCTCCCGCAGGACGGCCGCATCAAAATGCTGGTCGATGAAAAGCCGATTGATTTCCGGGTCAGCACGCTGCCGGGCTATCACGGCGAATCCATTGTGCTGCGTATATTGCGGCCCGAAAACGTCAAGATCGGCTTGAACGCCATTGGCTTCGAAGAAGACGATTACGCCAAGTTCCGCAAAATCATCTCTCGACCCAACGGCATCTTCCTGGTCACCGGTCCGACGGGCTCGGGCAAGACCACCACGCTCTACGGCGCACTGCAGGAACTCAACAAGCCCGATCGCAAAATCATCACCGCCGAAGACCCGGTCGAATACAATTTTGCCGGCATCAACCAGTGCCAGGTGAAAGAAAACATCGGTCTGACATTTCCGCGCATCTTGCGTTCGATGTTGCGTCAGGCACCGAACATTATTCTGGTCGGTGAAATCCGTGATATCGAAGTGGCCGACGTTGCCATTCAAGCCGCCCTCACGGGGCACTTGGTGTTTTCAACGTTGCACACCAACGATGCGCCCTCGGCGATCACGCGTCTGATTGATATGGGCGTTAAGCCGTTCCTTGTCGCATCCTCGATTCAAGCGGTGCTGGCGCAGCGTTTGATCCGCACGCTCTGTGACAAGTGTAAACAGGTCGATCCCGATCCCGATCGTAAAATGCTCGCCCTCCTGGGCTTTTCAGAACGCGAACTGCACGGCAAAAAACTGATGCGCCCCGTGGGCTGCCCCAACTGCAACAACACCGGCTATCGCGGCCGCAAAGGCATCTTCGAAATGATGATGATGAACAACGAAATACGTGAACTCGCCTTCAAGCGCTCTGCCACGCAGATCATCCGCAAGGCCGCCCGCGCCACCGGCATGAAGTCACTGCTGGACGATGGAAAAATCAAGGTGATCAACGGCATCACCACCGCGGCGGAAATCGCCCGCGTGACCCAGGCCGAAGGCATCCTGACCGATCAATAGCTGGCGATAACTTGTGCGTTGTCCAGGTAATTGGAACCCCGATACTGAACTGAAAGCCTCCGTCTATGTCTACCATTCAAATTGATCGTCTCCTCGAAACCGCCATCAAACAGGGCGCTTCCGACTTGCACCTGGCGGTCGGTCGACGGCCCGTGCTGCGACTCAACGGCGGCCTGCGCGACCTGGCGACCAAGGTGCTTGAACCCGCCGACACAATGGCCCTCATGAAAGCGGTCACGCCCGATCGCGCCCAGCAGGAGTTGCAGGAGCAAGGCTCCGCGGACTTTGGCTTTGCATTTGCCTCTTCCGATGGCCTGGCCAAGGCGCGTTTCCGCGTCTCGGTCTTCCGCCAAAAAGGCAACATCGGGATGGTGTTGCGGAAAATTCCGTACAAATTGCTGTCCTTCGAGCAGATCGGTCTTCCACCTTCCGTCGAAGAATTGTGCCGCCGCCCCCGAGGTTTGTTCCTCGTCACCGGTCCGACGGGCTCGGGCAAAACCACCACGCTCGCCTCGATGATCAACTACATCAATATGACATTTGAACGCCACATCATCACCGTCGAAGATCCGCTCGAGTACTATCATGAACACAAAAAATCGATCATCACCCAGCGTGAGGTCGGCGGTGATACGCCCTCATTTTCTGAAGCCCTTCGCCGCGCCCTGCGGCAGGATCCGGACGTCGTGCTCGTCGGTGAAATGCGCGATCTTGAAACCATCTCCGCCGCCATCCGCGCCGCGGAAACGGGCCACTTGGTGTTTGGCACGCTGCATACGACTGGTGCATCGGGCACGATTAACCGAATCATTGACGCGTTTCCCACCGATCAGCAGGAGCAAGTCCGCGTGCAGCTATCCACCTCCCTCCTGGCGGTTTTGTCGCAGGCGCTTTGTCCGCGGATCGATACCGACGGCATGGTTGCCGCCTATGAGTTCATGGTCGTCACGCCCGCCATCGCCAACACCATTCGTGAAAACAAGACCTTCCGTATTGACTCGATGATTCAGACGGGCAAGAAGTTCGGCATGCAGTTGCTGGATGAGCATCTTCTGTTCCTTTACAGCGAAGGAAAAATTTCCGCTGAGGAAGCCATCGACAAGAGCCGTCGTCCCGCCGAGCTAGCCGATCGCATCGGCGTCCGCAGTGCCAATCGTCCTGATCTGGAACCTGAAACTGGCGGCGGTGGCGGTGGGTCCGCCAAGACCACCTGAGCCGGCACGCTCGTCGTCATTTGGATGTTTGAACAAAAGTGAAACGGTAAAAACATGAGTGAAACGGTCAAGCCCAATACTTCTTCCGCCGCATCTTCGGGCACCCCGAGACCCAAAGGCTCCGATGTCTCCGGCGCGAAGCCCCCCTTTGGTGGCGGCAGTGCCATCGGCGGCGGAAATGAGGATCGGTCCGGTGGCGGCGGCGGTGCCATGAAGATGCCCCCGATTGATCAACTGAAAGGCCGGCCTCTCGGGCGCGTCCTCATCAAAATGGGGCGGCTCACCCGTGAGCAAGTCCACAGGGGCCTGGCGATTCAGGCCGAACAAAAGAAAAAAAATATCAGCACCCCCATCGGCCAGGTGCTCGTCGACCTGGGCATGATCTCCGACAAAGATCGCAACATCGCACTGGCCGCCCAGATCGGCTTTGAACTCATTGATCTCGAAGGACGCGAAATTCCCAAGGATGTGCTCGCGCTGATTCAGCCGCAGATGGCTTCCAGCTACAAAGTTATTCCCGTGGAGTTTGAACCCAAGACCAAGACGCTCAAGGTCGTGCTGGCCTCGCCGGAAAATTTCCGCGCGGTCGATGATTTGCGGACATTCCTCGGCTACAACGTCATCGCCGCCATCGCCGACGGCGATCAAATCAACCGCCTGCTGGCGAAGCACTACGATGCCAAGCAGGAATCCCTCAGCGATCTGATGACCGAAGTGAGCTCGGATGATTCGCTGCGCATGCTTGAAGGCCGGGACGCGTCCATCGACTTGGACACTCTGAAAGAGCTGGCTGAAAGTAACCCCGTCAAACGCCTGCTCAACAGCGTGCTCCTGCAGGCCATCAAAGAAAAGGCGTCCGATGTGCACTTTGAGCCGTTCGAAGAAGAATTCAAGATGCGCTACCGCATCGACGGTGTGTTGTATGAAATGATTCCTCCCCCCAAGCACATCGCCATGGCCATCACTTCCCGCATCAAAGTCATGGCCAATCTCGATATCGCCGAGCGCCGCCTCCCACAGGACGGTCGCATCCCCCTCATGGTGCAGGGCAAAAATATCGACTTGCGCGTCGCCGTGCTCCCCACCATCTTCGGCGAAAGCGTCGTCATGCGTATTCTCGATCGCTCCAACGTGCAGTTGGATCTCGACAAGGTCGGAATGCGCGAAGACGACCTTCGTGCATTCCGGCAACTCATCAACAAGCCCAACGGCATCGTGCTCGTCACCGGCCCGACCGGCTCCGGAAAAACCACCACCCTGTACGCCGCACTCAATGAACTCAACAGTATCGAAGACAAACTCATCACCACCGAAGATCCAGTGGAATACGACATCGACGGCATCATCCAGGTGCAGATCAAGGCCGACATCGAACTGACGTTCGCCCGCTGCCTCCGTTCAATCCTGCGTCAGGATCCCGACATCATTCTCGTCGGTGAAGTCCGCGATAAGGAAACAGCCATCATCGCCGTGCAGGCGTCTCTGACCGGTCACTTGGTCTTTACCACGCTGCACACCAACGATGCACCGTCGGCCATCGCCCGTCTGCTCGATCTGGGCGTGGAACCCTTTCTCATCACCGCCACCCTCGAAGGCATCATCGCCCAGCGCCTCGTGCGCCGCATCTGCGTGGCCTGCCGCGAGGAATACACCCCAACCGAAGAACAGCTGATGGAGCTCGAACTGCTTCCTGAAGATGTGAAGGGCAAAGCGTTTGTTCGCGGCCGCGGTTGCGATGAATGTAACAACACCGGCTACCGCGGGCGTCTGGGCATTTACGAAATCATGACCTTTGATGATGAAATGCGCGAAATGGTGATGAACCACGCCTCGACGAATCTCCTGCGCAACGCGGCTCGCAAGCGCGGCATGAGAACGCTGCGGCAGTCCGGCCTCATTTCCATCTACGAAGGCCTCACCACCATCGAAGAAGTCGTCAAGCAAACCATTATGGAAGAGTGATGCTTGGTGCCGTGATGCCCCGTACGGCGGATGCTACTTCAACCCGCGCCATTTTTCTTCGACCACATAACGTACTGGCGGAGTTTCACTGACCCGCACCCGCCCCATTTCCACCAGTCGCTGCAGGTGTCCGCACGCCATCTGTGCCGTCGCCATATCTTTTTCCACCGGCCATGTTCCCAATTGCGCTTTGGCCTGCAGGCATGTTTCTTTCAGCGTAAGTCCCGTCGCGCCCGCCGCCTTCACCGTCTCAAAAATGATACGTTCCGCCGCGAGGGCATATTGCCGCGATTGCTCCATCCATGCATGCACTGCGGCATTGTTTACGCAATCGCTCCAATGACAACTGAAAACTTGGTCCAGTTTCATGGCCTGCAACTGCGCGATCGTGCCCAGGTACGCATCAATGTGCATGTATGTCGGCGCGAACGCCTGACGGCCATTCAGAAATAGATTGGCGTTGCCGTGTACCGCATCCCCAATGATCGCCGCATTATGGCCCGGCAGAAAAATGCCCAAGTGTCCGCGCGAGTGTCCCGGCAAATGCAAAATCTGTAATTGCAGAGATTCGCCCAGCCGCAGAACTTCTCCCCCGTTGAGCGTAAAATCGAGCGCCACCGGCCCACCGCACCGCGGAAGAATTTTCTGTCGCGCCGCTGCATCCGGTCCGATCTGATGCCAGTGCAGATACGCGCTGTTGCGGATATTCATCAGCCCTTCCGGCGTTTCACATTGTTCGCGATCCAGCGTGCCGCAACAGAGTTTGGCCTGTGGCACCGCCTGCTTCATCCGCGCAAGCCCGCCCGTGTGATCCACATCCGGATGCGTGGCCATGATGAACGTCAATCGGGCAGGAGCAAAATGGATTTGTTGGAAATATGGAAGAATGTCGCGCTCCGGAATGCCCGCATCCCCAGTGTCCATCAACAGCGAGGCCTCCTCCCCGATCAGCAGATAGAGCTTGAGCGGGCGGCCGTTGTAATCCACCCGAATCTGATGAACGCCGGGAAAAATCTCCGCCATTTATCTCTCCTGCATCACTGCAACCAGCGCACGCGTCGCCGATTCCGGGTCCGCGGCGCCGATGACCGCTGAGCATACGGCGACACAACTCACCCCCGCGCTGCGAACCTCTCCAATGTTCCCCGTATGAATTCCGCCAATCGCCACGCACGGAATCGGCAGCTCTTTCACGGCCTCCGCCGCGTACGCCGGCCCCGCGATCCGCGGCTTCTCTTTCGTGGCCGTCGCGAACATCGGCCCCACACCCACATAGCTGGCCCCGGCCCGCACCGCCGTCTGCGCCTGGTTCAAATTTTCCGTCGATACCCCGATTACCATGTCCCGCCCTACAAGCCGGCGCACCGCCGCGCAATCCAGATCGTCCTGCCCCAAATGCACTCCGTCCGCATTCGCCAGCCGTGCGATATCAGCCCGGTCATTGATGATTGAAACTGCCCCGTGCCTTCGGCAACCTTCCACCACGATCACCGCCCGCCGCAGCAATTCTGCATCCGGTAAAGATTTCTCCCGCAGTTGCACGCAGCACGCACCTCCGCGAAGCACCGCCCGCAAAGTCGCCTCCCAGGACATTTTGCACAGGCCTTCCGTCAGCAGCACGTACACGCCCGCACACGCAAATCGCCCCGCCTGTCCGGCCGCGCGGGCCAGCATCTGTTCATGAATGTAGCCCTCGTAGCGCATCGCTTCGATGCGCGCCGCCACCGCCGGATCTATCGTCTTGGCACATTCTTCCAACGCCCGCAGCGCTTCGGAAAGCCTCTTCCCCGCCGCCACCACTATCTCCCCCAGGTTCGCCCGCGCCGCCTCCGCCGCCGTCTTGTTCGATCTCCCCACATCGCATTCCGTGGCGCGATGCAAAATCGAATCCCCCGCATCCAGCACCTGCAAGCTCTCCGCCAGACCATGCCGCAGAATTTTCAGGGACTTGCTCAACGCCTGGTCGTTGAGTCCAAACCGCGCGTAGTCTTCCATGACGCGCAACGCTTCCCGCGCCCGGTTGGCATTGGCATCCAAGATTCTCAGGACATGGGGGTCGTGGTTCATCCCGTGGCTCGCTTTCGCGGCTGCGGTTATTCGCCCATCGCCGCCTTGGAACGATCCGTACGCTTGCGGTCCACTTCCCGCAGATGACGCTTGCGCAACCGAATCGTCTTCGGCGTGATTTCCACCAGCTCGTCGTCCTCAATGTACTCGAGCGACAACTCCAGCGACATATCGCGGGGCGGCTTCAAAATAATGTTCTCATCCGATGACGTCGTACGCATGTTGCTCAGCTTCTTCTCGCGGCACACGTTGACCGTCATGTCCGTTTCGCGATTGTTCTCGCCCACAATCATGCCTTCGTACACTTCATCGCCCGGCTTGATGAACATGCTGCCGCGATCCGCCAGCTTGTCCAACGCGAACGCATTTGCATTGCCGTTTTCCATCGAGACCAGCACGCCGTTTTGCCGCCCCGGCAGCGAGCCGCGAAGCAACTCGTAATCCTGGAACGTGTGGTGCATGATGGCTTCGCCCTGCGTGGCATTCAACATGCGCGTCCGCAGGCCGATCAGCCCGCGTGCCGGAATCGAAAATTCCATGTGCGTCATGTTCCCCTTTTGGTCCATTTTCACCAGCTCGCCGCGGCGATTCCCAATCGACTGCATCACCGCACCTTCAAACTGCTTCGGCACATCGACCACCAGCAACTCGATGGGCTCGGCCTTGTGCCCGTTCAGCTCCTTGAAAATAACCTTCGGCTTGCTTACCTGCAGCTCATACCCCTCGCGCCGCATGTTCTCCAGCAGCACGCCCAAGTGCAGCAATCCACGCCCCGACACGCGAATCGAATCCGCCTGCGCCGTGTCTTCCAGACGCAATGCCACGTTCGACTGCAATTCCTTATACAGACGTTCCCGCAAATTGCGGCTCGTCACAAACTTCCCGTCCTGCCCCGCAAACGGCGAATCGTTCACCGAGAAAATCATGCTCAGCGTCGGCTCATCCACATCGATCAGCGGCAACGCTTCGGGCTTCAGCGGATCGGCAATCGTGTCGCCAATGTCCACATCTTCCATCCCCACGACCGCACAAATATCGCCGGCCTCGGCATGGTCCGTCTTTACCCGGCCCAACCCCTGGAACAAATACAAATCGACAATCTTGTGCTTTTCCACCTTGCCGTTGCGCTTGATCAGCGTGATCTGCTGATCCTTGTTCACCACCCCGTTGAACACGCGCCCGATGCCGATGCGCCCGACATACTCGGAATAATCGATATTCGTCACCTGCAACTGAAGCGGCTTCTCAATGTCCGCTTCGGGGCCGTAAATCTTGTTGACGATCGTTTCCAGCAGCGGCGCGACATCCTTCGATTCGTCCGTGATCGCCATCTTGGCAAATCCCGCCCGCCCCGAAGCGTACACCACCGGAAAATCCAACTGGTCATCCGTGGCTTCCAGCTCCACAAACAAATCGAAAATCTCGTTTAGCACTTCATCCGGCCGCGCATCCGCACGGTCAATCTTGTTGATCACGACGATCGGCTTGAGATGGTAGTGAAACGCCTTCTTCAGAACGAAACGCGTTTGCGGCATCGGGCCTTCAAACGCATCCACCAGCAGCAGCACGCCGTCGGCCATCTTGAGCACCCGCTCCACTTCCCCGCCAAAATCCGCGTGACCCGGCGTATCAATAATGTTGATCTTGCGTGTCACACCCTTGAGATCGGTGTACGTCATGGCCACGTTCTTCGCCAGGATCGTGATGCCGCGCTCACGTTCCAGCGCGTTGTTGTCCAGAATGAGCGTTTTGTCTTCCAACTGGGAAGCCCGGAACATGCCGGACTGACGCAGCATTGCATCGACCAGCGTCGTCTTGCCGTGGTCAACGTGGGCAATGATGGCAATATTTCGAAGTTCGTCGCGACGTTTCAGATTGGGCATAGAGCACTCTTTATGGGAGGAAGTTGAGCGTTGAACGGCCGTAACGGGCCGTGCAGGGAAGTCCCGCATTGTACGGGAATCCCCGAAAAAAAACATGCGAAATCGTTGGCTATTCCGCCAGATAACCCAGCAGCCTTAATGAAGCCTGAATATAGGGCCCCCACGCCCTCTCTGTGCCCTGCCCACGATCCCTCCGTCCAGATGACGCCGATGCCGCCAATGCTTTACAATCAAGCCATCTCAATTTACCGATTCCTATACGACGTCTCTGGAGACATACATGGCAATCGAGCTGATTATCGCCGGCGCCGCCGGACGCATGGGCCGGCGACTGGTCGCCCTCGCCGCGGAACAACCCCAAGCTCTGCGCGTAGTGGGGGCCCTCGAAGCCGCAGGCAATCCCACCCTCGGCCAGGATTCCGGCACCCTCGCAGGCATCGGCATCAACGCCGTGAAAATTACGTCGGATCTGCCGTCCCTCCCCGCGGGCGATAGCGGCTCGGCTCCGGTCGTCATCGATTTCTCCGCCCCCGCCTCCACCCGCGCCCTGCTCAAAGCGTGCGTCACCAAAAAGTACCCGCTCGTAATCTGCACCACCGGTCTCACGCCCGATGATCAAAAACAAATCGATGAAGCCGCCAAGTTCATCCCCCTCCTGCAAGCCACCAACACCAGCCTCGGCGTCAACGTCCTCCTCGCCATCTCCGCCCAGGTCGCCCGTCAGCTCGGCGAAGCCTACGACATCGAAATCACCGAAGCTCATCACAATCAGAAAAAAGATGCCCCGTCCGGCACCGCCCTCAGCCTCGCGGAATCCATCTGCGCCGCCACGGGTCGCTCCCTCGAAAATGATCTCGTCCACGGCCGCCATGGCCCCGACGCTCTCCGCAAAAAAGGCACCGTCGGCATGCACGCCCTCCGGATGGGCGACGTCGTCGGCGAACACACCATCTACTTCGCCACCGGCGGCGAACGCGTCGAACTCCGACACGTCGCCACCAATCGCGACACCTTCGCCCGCGGTGCCCTGCGTGCCGCCGCCTTCCTCCGCGGCAAGAAACCCGGGCGCTACGCCATGAAAGATGTACTCGGCCTGTGATGCCCCCAAAACAATGTTGCCTCACTATTCGTAATGTCTCGCATTTCGGCTCCTACAAAAAGGTGACAACCATGGGTCCATTTGATAACGCCGTTGATCGCCTCGGAATCGTCCTCCCCCCGCCGCCCAAGCCCGTCGCATCCTATGTCCCCTTTATAAAAGTCGGCGGCACACCCAAGGGCGGCGGCATGGTCTACATCTCCGGCCAACTTCCATCGAAGGATGGCCAGGTGATTTTCGCGGGAAAGGTCCCCACGGTCGTCTCTCTCGAGGACGCGAAGGAAGCTGCCAAACTCGCCACCATTAACGCGCTGAGCATCCTGCGTGAAGCCTGCGATGGTGATCTTGACCAGGTCAAACGCATCGTTCGCGTGGGCGTCTTTGTGCAGTCCGCCGACGACTTTTACGCCCAGCCCCAGGTCGCCAACGGCGCCTCCGATCTCCTCGTCGCCATCTTCGGCGACACCGGCAAACACGCCCGCGCCGCCGTCGGCACCAACGTTCTGCCCTTGAATGCCGCCGTGGAGGTAGAACTCATTGTGGAATTGAAATGATCGCCTCCGTGTAGCTTTTGTCGGTAGGGGGGTAAAGCCAATCAAAAGGGTTCGTCATGCAAAACGGTGAAATCGCCAAACTCTTTGAGAAGGCCGGCGACGTCCTCGCGGTGCTCGGTGAAAACTCTTTCAAGGTAATCGCCTACAAAAAAATCGCCCGCACCCTCGAAGAAATGGCGACCGACGTTCAGCAGCTTGCCTCTTCCGGCGAGCTCGAAAAAATTTCCGGCATCGGCAAAAGCTCCGCGGAAAAAATCCGCGAATATCTCCGCGTCGGAAAAATCGCCGAGTTCGAAGACCTCTTCTCCCAAATCCCCACGGGCGTCATGCAGATCATGCGTATCCCCACCGTCGGCCCAAAAACCGTTGCCATCCTCTGGAAAGAAGGCAACGTCACCACTGTCGAAGATCTCAAAAAACGCATCGAGGAAAAAAGTCTCATCGGCCTCCCCGGATTGGGCGAGAAAAAACTCGCAAAAATCCTCGAAAATCTCGCTCATCTCCAAACCTCCGCCGGACGCATCCGCCTTGGTGAAGCCATGCCCGTCGCCACTGAAATCGTCCAGTTCCTCAAATCCATCCCCCACGTTCAAGATGCCCAATTCTGCGGCAGCCTGCGCCGCGGCAAAGAAACCATCGGCGATATCGACATCGCGGTCAGCGCCCAAATGCAGTTCGGCCAATCCATTGCCGACGCAGTCACCGCGCACCCCCTGGTCTCCAGCGTCATTCAAACCGGCCCGTCCAAAACCAGCTTCCGCACCAGCAACGGCCTTCAAGTCGATGTCCGCATTGTCCCGCCCGAAAGCTGGGGCGCCGCACTCCAATATTTCACCGGCAGCAAAGAACACAATGTCCGCCTGCGCGAAATGGCCGTCAAGCAAGGCCTCAAACTCAACGAGTGGGGCCTCTTCAAAGGCGAATCCGCCGTCGCCGGTAGTGATGAACAAGGCATCTACGCTGCTCTCGGCCTCGCCTGGGTCCCGCCTGAAATGCGGGAAGACCGCGGCGAAATTGAAGCCGCACTCCGCGCCCGAATCAAGAACGATGCCGTGATCCTGGATATCATCGAACTTTCCGATCTCCGCGGCGATCTCCACATGCACACCGTCGCCTCCGACGGCACAAAGTCCATCGAGGAAATGGTTGCCGAATGCAAACGCCGCGGCTTCACCTACTGCGCCATCACCGACCACTCCAAGTCCCAATTCCTCGCCAACGGCCTCAAGGTCGATCGTCTGGTGGCGCACGCCCAGGCCATCAAGGCCGTCGCCCAGTCCGCCCTCCAAAGCGGCATGCTCGTCCTCGCCGGTTCCGAAGTCGACATCCTCGCCGACGGCAGCCTCGACTACGAAGACGACGTTCTCGAGTTGCTCGATTGGGTCGTCGCTTCCCCCCACGCCGCACTCACGCAGGAATCCGATGCCGCCACCACTCGCCTCATCCGCGCCTGCGGAAATCCGCACGTCTGCGTCATCGGCCACCCCACCGGACGCCTCGTTCCCAGCCGCCGCGGCCTTGAGCCTGACATGCAAAAAGTCATCTTCGCCGCCGCCCGCAACAACGTGGCCCTCGAAATAAACGCCAACACCCACCGTCTCGATCTGCGGGATGTCCACGTCCGCATGGCCGTCGATGCCGCCGTTCCCATCTGCATCAACACCGACGCCCACGCCTTCGAAGACATGGATCAAATGCTCTACGGCATTCTCACCGCGCGCCGGGGCTGGGCCAAAATATCCGACATCCTTAACGCCCGCCCGCGCGACGCCTTCGAAAAATGGCTCCGCGATCGCCGCCAATAGTCACCCCAAAACTTCCCGTTTCTTGCTCCCAAGCTCCCTTCACGCTAACGTGTCAGCCATGCACACCCTTCCGCAACCGCCCCTTCAACCCCTCATGGACTCCTCCGCTATCGCCTTTACGCTCAACTCCCTCGCTCATTCCATCCTCGCCGATAAACCTCTCTTCAACTCCACACTCCCCCTCGCCATCGTCGGCATCCGTTCCCGCGGCGAACTCCTCGCGCAGCGCCTCGCCGCCTCCCTCTCCAAAATCCTCCCTGGCAACCCCACCCTCGACATCGGCGCGCTCGACATCACCATGTACCGCGATGACCTCGCCTCGCGCCATTCCATCACCATCCCCCGCGGCACAGACATGAACTTCCGCCTCGATGACCGCCCCCTTCTCCTCGTCGATGATGTCCTCGACACCGGACGCTCCGTCCGCGCCGCACTCGACGCCCTCGTCGATTTCGGCCGCCCCAGCATCATCCGCCTCGTCGTCCTCATTGATCGCACACGCCGCGAATTCCCCGTCGCCGCCGACTACATCGGCCTCACCGTCAACGCTCCCGACCCCAGTCAGAAAGTCATCGTCCACCTCATCCCCACCGACTCCGAAGATGCTGTCTACCTCCAGTAATCGAAGGACTCTGCATGACCCAGACAATCGGAAATCGCAAATCGGAAACTGGCACTTTGTCGCCCTTTACGTGGTCGCGCCCGCACCTCCTCGGCCTCGAAGAACTCTCCCCCGAAGAAATCATCGCCATCCTCGACACCGCCCAGTCCCTCAAGGAAGTCTCCACCCGCTCCATCAAAAAAGTCCCCGCACTGCGCGGCAAGGTCCTTGTCAACCTCTTCTTTGAAGACTCCACCCGCACCAAAATGTCCTTCTCCCTCGCCGCCCAGCGCATGTCCATGGACGTGGTTGACCTGGCCGTTTCCACCAGTTCCGTCAGCAAGGGTGAAACTCTCCGCGATACCGCCCGCAACATCGAAGCCATGGGCGTCGACGCCATCGTCATCCGCCACCGCTCCTCCGGCGCTCCACACCTTCTCGCCAAGTCCGTCAAATGTTCCATCATCAACGCCGGCGACGGCTCCCACGAACATCCCACCCAGGGTCTGCTCGACCTTTTCACCATGCGCGAACACTTCAGATTTCACACCCCGCTCAATCCGCAACCCTCCCCCAGCAACACCTTTGCTGGCCGCCACGTCGCCATCGTCGGCGACATCGCCAACTCCCGCGTCGCCCGCTCCAACATTCACGCCCTCACCAAGCTCGGCGCTCGCGTCACCCTCGTCGGCCCTTCCACCCTCGTCCCCAATGACATGAAGCATATTCACCCCAGCATCACCATCAGCCACGACCTCGACTCCGTCCTCCCGCACGTCGACGTTGTCAACATGCTCCGCGTACAGTTCGAACGCCTCACCTCCGCCGCGTTCCCGTCCCTCCGTGAATACTCTCACTTCTTCGGACTCACTCCGGACCGCCTCGCCCTCGCCCGCAAAAACATCCTTGTGCTCCATCCCGGCCCCATGAACCGCGGCCTCGAAATCACCACCCCCGTCGCCGACGGCCCCAACTCCGCCATCCTCCTCCAAGTCGCCAATGGCCTCGCCATCCGCATGGCCGTCCTCTACCTCTGCGTGGGAGCCAACTCCGTAGCTTCTGCCGTTAAAACGTGATTCCCCTTACCGCACCCCAATCGCCGGCGCCGCGTTCGCCTGCCTTCGTACCGACACATTCAACAACAATCCCGCCGCCACCATGTTCGTCAGCAGCGACGAACCCCCGTAAGACACAAACGGCAGCGCAATCCCCACCACCGGGAATATCCCCACCGTCATCCCCACGTTGATCACCACCTGGAACACCACCAGCGATGAAAGCCCGATCACCAGCAACCTGCCAAACGGATCCCGACAGGTCGCAGCGATCTCCACCGACGCCGCAAAAAAACCCAGGTACAGCAGCAAAATTCCCACGCAGCCCACGAACCCCCACTGCGTCCCCACCACCGCATAAATAAAGTCCGTATGCGCCTCCGGCAGCAAACCCTGTTTAATATGCTGCGCCCCCTCCGGGCCCTGCCCCGTAATACCCCCGCTGCCCAGCGCGATCCGCGCCTGGTACGGCTGATATCCCACACCCATACGATGCTCCTCGCCCCCCTGCCCGCTAATGCTCACCACCAGCGATGTAATCCGTTCCTGTTGGTAGGGCTTCAAAAACGGATACGCCCCCGGCAACGCCAGCGCCGTCACCACTGCGATAACAATCAGGTGCCGCAACTTCGCCCCCGCCGCAATCAACATCGCATACAGCACCAAGGGAAACAGCAGCGCCGTCCCCAGATCCGGCTCCATCAAAATCAACACAAACGGAATCAGCATCAACAAGAACGGCGGCAGCAACCCCGACAACTCCCGGATGTTCCGGTGATAGCGCAAGTACCACGCCAGCGCCATCACGTACGTGATCTTCGCAAACTCCGACGGCTGCAAACTAAATCCGATCGGCGTCTGAAACCACCGCCGCGCCCCATTCACCGACTGCGTAAAAAACACCGCCACCAGCATGACCAACCCGATTCCAAAAAACACATACGATCCCTGCCCGATCGATTGAAAATTTGGAATCAACGTCAAAATCACTATCGCCGCCCCCACCCCGACAAACAGCCGCTGCCGGTCCGCAAACCCTTCTCCCGGCTTGCTCGCCAACTCAATCGCCAGGACCGACACCATGCACAGCAACCCCACGCAAATCAAAATCGGCCACGCTGCATGCGTCGTCAATACCCGTAAAATCAACTCGCGAAGCTTCTTCATCCCGCTCAATCCACCTTCGGCAAATATCCGAAGTTCTCCATCTGCACCACCGTCTCCCGCACCATCGGTGCCGCGTTCGACCCCCCGTGACCCCCAAATTCCATCACCGCCGAAATCACGTACTGCGGCTTGTCCGCCGGCACATATCCCACGAACCACGCGTCCGAATCCCCGTCCACCCTCAGCCCCTGCACCCGCATCTTCCGCCCCGTCATCGCCGACCCCGTCTTCCCCGCAACCCGCATCTTCATCCCCGCAAACACCGTCCGCGCCGTCCCCTTCTCCCCATGCACCACCAGTTCCATTCCCTCCCGCAAAGCTGCCACTGTCGCCGGCGAAATCACCGCCCGCTTCGTCCGCACCTCCGGCGTCGACGCCAAAATCCGCGGTGCAATCTCCTCCCCGCCCCGCAGCATCGTCGCATACGCATTTGCCATTTGCAGCGGCGTCACCGCCAGCCGCCCCTGTCCAATTCCCAACTGTAGCGATTCCGCTGCCGCCGTCGAGGCATCCTGCAACACTTCTCGACTCGGTATATTCCCGTCCACATTCCCCGTCCGCAACTCAAATCCCGTGTCCCGCCCCAGCGAAAAAACATCCAGCCATGTCAAAAACCGCTCCAGCCCCAACCTCTGCCCCAGCGTGTAAAAATAAATATTACAAGACACCTCCATCGCCTGCGACAACGGCAGCGGCCCGTGCGTCAACCCATAATTCACGTACCGCAAACACCGAAATTGATCCTTCCGATTCGCAAACAAATGCCCGTTGCACGTGATCGTCTCCTGCGCCCTCACCAACCCTTCCGACAACGCCGCCGCCGCCACCAGCGGCTTGATCGTGCTCCCTGGTGGATACGCCGCCGACAATGCCCGGTTGATCAGCGGCATCTCCTCCGTGTTCGTATTCAACTCTACCCGCTGCTCGTCATACAAATTCAAGTCATACGTCGACGATGAATACATCACCAGCACCCGACCCTCCATGTCCAGCACCACGATCGCCACCGCATGCGTCTGATTGTCCGCCCCCATCCGCAACTTTCCGCTCGGCTCCATCACCGCCTTCTCAATCGCTTCCTGCAGCTTGATATCCAGCGTCATCTGCACGTGCCCGCCCTGCCGCGGCTCAATCCGTCGCTCCGCATCCGCTGACCCCAACTCCATCAGCTTCACCCCCCGCACCCCGCGCAACTTCTTCTCCTCCAACGCCTCAATCCCCATCTCCCCCGCCCGATCTCCCGGCAAATAGCCCCCCAGATTCCCCGTATCCTCTTCCGTCAACAAATTCGGTAAATCAAAAAGATTCCGCCCCAACCGCTCCCGATCCAGCCACGCCTTATCGATCGGCCGCATCACCCCGATCAAATGACACGCCACATCCTTGTACGGATAATCCCGCCGCTGCGAATCCACCACCACCAGCCCCGGATACTCCCCCGCATGCTGCCGAAAATAATTCGCCACCCCGTCCCGTATGTTCGGCACCACCGTGTGCGACACCGTCTCTTCCTTGATCTCATTCTTCAAATCCGCATCCGCTACGCTCACCCCATCCTCCCGATCCTTATTCCTGCTATACACCCGCGACCACCGATCCTGCCGCAGCAAACTGATCCGCGTGTGAATCTCATTGAACCGGGCCCGCACCTCCTCCCGCGAAATCCCGCACTGCTGCCGGATCGCCTCCGGTATCCCCAGGAGCAAATTCGCCACCAGCTCCTTCTCCCGCGGCAACTGCTCCAAAATCTCCTTCCGCTCCACGACGTCCCGCTCCCGCAACCGCTGCCGCGCCGTCCGCGTGATCCAACGGTCGTCCCGATTCATCGCCCGATAGTCAATCGCCAAATCGTAACAATGCACATCCTGCGCCACGATCACCCCGTTCCGATCCACGATCGACCCCCGCGCCGTCTCGATCGGCGTATGCCGATGCACAAACGTCCGTGCCTCCGCCTGCCATTTCTCCGCCTCCGAAATCTGCAACTGTCCCAACCGCAACGCCAACCCCGCCATTGCTCCCGCAAACAACACAAACAAAATAATCAGCCGCCGATTCAGCATGATAAAACTTCACTTCCAAAGCTATCAAAAATCAATACTGCGCCCGCGAACGCGACCCATGCGATGTAAATCCCAGCAGGTTCGGAAAACGAAAAAATACCCAGTACATAAACGGTGCCACCACCGCCGTGTAGCCCGCGTTCCCGGCCGTCGTCCCGATCTGACTCATTACCGAATGCCCCGCCAGCGGCGACCCCACGGCCCACTGAAACAAACACGCCATCACCCCAAACGCCACCAGCGCCAATAACGTCACCAACGCCTGGCTCACTCCGTGCTCACGAAACAAACTCAAACGCATCCGCACAATCCCCAGGCACACCAGCGCTAGCGGCACCGCGTTCAAGCCCACAAATTGATCCGACATCAAATCGTACAAAATTCCGCACACCAGCCCGCACAACGGCGCCGAACCCTCCGCCGCATACAACGCATAAAAAATCGCCAGCGCCAGCACATACTCCATCTTCGGCCAATACACGTACTGCGACCAGTCCGGTGCCGTCTGATACGGTATCCCCCCAAAATGCGCGCTCTGCAGCGCACCCATCACCAGCAACAAGATAAAAAATGTGATCCAACGCATCTACAGTCCGGCTCCATCCGCGACACCCGCCAATCCTAACCCAAGCCCGGGGGGGGGGGGGGGG
>JBBRWV010000033.1:0-28560 GCA_038248985.1 Phycisphaerae bacterium | reverse complement strand
TCCTAACCGTTTACCACGCGCCAGGGAAGTACTCGGCGGGGCAGGGTGGCCGATAGAGGGGGTGGGGGGGGCATCCTCCGGGCATTCCGGACGCAGTAGACCCCCGGTCCGAGCACCGGCAAGTGCCAAGATTAGGGGGATGGTAGAGGGTAGGTTCAGGGCTCCCTGAAAGGACGGAAACGGGAAACGAAGGGTCACGGAGAAGAGATTTGATTTCGCCAGGGGCGCGCGGGACGATAGGGGATGCGGGGGTTTACGAGAGGGTGGTCCCGGGATTGTTTTTTGGAGATGTTATGACATTCACAGAGACTGGTGTAACGAAGAGTTCGCAGGGAAATGGGGCCAGTGGCGGCCCGCGGAAGTTGTCTTTGCCGGTGGCGGGGCATTCGCCGAAACCGTATGCGGGGCCGAGCAAGGCGGAAGTGGCGGCGATGCGGCAGGAGTATTTGTCGCCGGGGTTGTTCCATATTTATAAAGACCCGCTGATGATCGTCGAAGGGCACATGCAGTATTTGTGGGATGAAACGGGGCGGCAGTATTTGGATGCGTTCGCGGGGATTGTGACGGTGAGCGTGGGGCATTGCCATCCGAAGATCACGGAGAAGGTGCAGGCACAGGTGGGGACGCTGACGCACACGACGACGATTTATTATCACCCGACGATCGCCCAGTTCGGCAAGAAACTGGCGGAACATTTTCCCGTCGGCAGCGGGTTGACGCAGACATATTTCACCAACAGCGGCAGCGAAGCGAATGAGATCGCGATTTTGAGCGCCAAGGAATTTACGGGCAATCCGGATTTTGTGTCGCTGCGAAACGGATATCACGGCGGCACGAGCGCGACGATGGGGGCGACCGCGCAGGGGACGTGGAAATTCAAGACGAACATCACGGGGAACAACAAGTATGCGACGCCGGGCTACTGTTACCGCTGCCCCTTCGGTTTGACGTATCCGTCGTGCGATTTGAAGTGCGCGAAGGATACGGAAGACATGATCAAGTACGAGACGAGCGGGCAGGTGGCGGCGTTTATCGGCGAGCCGATTCAAGGCGTGGGCGGGGCGATTGTGCCGCCGCCGGATTACTTCAAGGTGGTGTACGGCATCGTGCGGAAGTACGGCGGGTTGTGCATTGCCGACGAAGTGCAGACGGGCTTCGGACGGACGGGCAACAAGTTTTGGGGCTTCGAAAATTTCGGCGTGACGCCGGACCTGGTGACGATGGCCAAGGGTATCGGAAACGGCTGCCCGTTGGGGGCGATGACGACGCGGCCGGAGATCGCCAAGGTGATGAAGAATCGGATTCACTTCAACACGTTTGGCGGCAATCCGGTGTCGATGGCGCAGGGGTTGGCGACGCTGGAGGTGATTGATGAGGAGGGGATTCAGAACAACGCGCTGGTCGTAGGCGGATACATTAAAAACCTGCTTTTGGAATTGCAGCAGAAGCATCCGTTGATCGGCGATGTGCGCGGCATGGGTTTGATGCTGGGCGTGGAGCTGGTGCGCGATCGTGTGAGCAAAGAGGCCGCGAATACCGAGGCGGTTGAGGTGCTGGAACTGGCGCGCGAGCGCGGGGTGCTGCTGGGCAAGGGCGGGTTGATGGGCAACACGCTGCGGATCAAGCCGCCGATGTGTTTGACGAAGGATGATGCGGCATATCTGGTGCAGACGCTGGATGAGGTGCTCGGGGTGATGGAGAGCAGGAAGAGCTAAACACGAAGACGCACGAAGGGATAAGCGAGTTGAAGAGACGACGAGAGAGGTCGTGATGGCACTGCGCACCTGGCGACATGGGTTGTCGTCCAAGAAACTCTTGGCGGTGTTGGCTGTCCTCGCGGCATTGGGTGCTGTTGGATGGACTTCGGCGGCGTCGTGGAAGGTGGAAATCTCAGCCAAAGAGGTTGTCGAATTCATTGTGCGTGCCGATCCAAGCCCAGAAAATCGTGTCGCCTTGGCGCTCGCCAACGACACGGCACTGCTCGATGATGCGGGCAGACCAAACATTTTCGTGGCCCGCAAGCTTCTTGAAACGGAGGGATGGGTAGTCGGGGTTCTCCGCGAAATGGGCATACGCGCGGCGTGCGGCAAGACGGTGTGGTTCGGATAGACGAGCGTACGCTCGCCAAAAGCTGGGGCGGACATGCGATTTCACAGGCGGCTCGGATCCAGGGGTTCATCGCCTTCGGCGGCGGAATCGCGAAGGAAGGCGTCCAGGCGCGGGCGCGGCTTCGGCTCAGACAACGTACGCTCCCATGCTTCGTCTTGCTGCCGCGCCAGCAGAAATCGCGCAAAGTCGACGACTTCGGCTTGCTTGTCTTCGGGCAAGGCGTCGCAAATGGTCAGGATTTCTTTGGTGGCGATTGTCATACTTTGATAAATAGTAACAAACTCGCGAAAAAGCAAGGGAAATGTGGCTCCCCCTTCATGCGCTAAAGCCTATTGTCTGTCGCTATCCACGCGATCGTTTTATCGGCCAGACGATCTAACGCCCGCACACCCATCTCAATGTGCGCTTCCTTCGTGTCCTCAATTTTGTTGTGCGAAATGCCGCGCAGCGATTGCACGAAGAGCATGACGGTTGGGATGCCGGTGCGGCAGACTTCGGCGGCGTCGTGCAGCGGGCCGCTGGGGAGGCGGTGAGAGACGCCGCAGACTTCCTTGATTGAGGCGTCGGCGAGGTCGATCAGGTGGGGGTGGAAGGGGAAGGGCGGGATGGACCAGATTTTTTTCCAGGTGACATCCAGATGTTCTTCTGCGGCAATGCGGCGGCTTCGTGCCTGGGCGTCAACGTACATCATGGCCAGGCTATGGGCGTCCAAATGTCGTTGGTCGAGCGTCATCGTGGCCTCGCCGACGACAGCGGTGACGATGCCGGGTTTGGTGATCACGCTGCCGACGGTGCAGACACCGCCGTATTCCACAGCGATGTTTCTGATGGCGAGGTGGAGTTTTGACACGCCGCCGAGCGCATCCTTGCGCTGCGCCATGGGTGTGGAGCCGGAATGTGCGGCCTGGCCGGTGAAGGTAATCGCGTGGCGCTCCACACCGAAGGTGCCGAGGACGGCGCCCATGGGGAGGTTCAGCGATTCGAGGACGGGGCCTTGCTCGATGTGAAGTTCGAGATAGGCGGCGGCGTTTTTCTGTTCGGCGCGGGCGTCGAGCATTTTGTCGAGATCGATGCCGTGGGGCTGGATGGCGTCGGGCAGCGTGATGCCCTCGCGATCCTTGAGTTCGCGCACTTCGTCGGCGACAAGTGAGCCGGAAAAGCCGCTGGAACCAAAGAGAGAGCGGCCGAAGCGGGCACCTTCTTCGTCGGCCCAATCCACCAGGCGAATGGTCACCGGCGGGCCGTCGGGAAATTCGGCGGCAATGCGGCGCAGGACTGCCAAACCGGCGAGGAGATTGAGACACCCGTCGAGCCAGCCGCCGTTGGGTACAGAATCGATGTGCCCGCCGATGAGGAGGGCCTTGGGCGATGCGCCTTTCAACGTGGTCCACAGATTTCCCGAGGCGTCTTGATGGACTTCGACGGGAAGGTCCTTGAGCTTGGAAAGAAACCACGCGCGGGCCTGGGCCCACGTGGGGGTGAAGGCGACGCGCTGGGCACCGTCATCGTTGCCGGTGAGGGTGCGGAGCTCTTTCAACTCAGCGGTAGTGCGTTGGGGATTCAGCTCAGGCAAGACTGGCTCCAGTCTTCTTGGGTTGAATTTTTTCCATCGTTCCCGCGGCAAGCTTTTTCTGATAATCGTTCCAGCTCATCGATTCCTTGCCGGTGGGGACCTCCTCCATCGTGATGCATCCTTCCACGGGGCAGGCCAGGGCGCACATGTTGCAGCCGACGCAGGTGTCCTGCTTGATCAGAAACACATCGATGGGAGCGCCCGACGCGTCGCCCAGCGCCATCGCGGGGGCGGCTTGATCCGCGCGCGTTTTCTTGGGTTCGCCAAACATTTGGACGTACTCGCCGCGCGGCATTTTTTTCCATTCGATGGCCTGGTAGCAGCCGTCCTCGCAACTCGCGTAACAAATGCCGCAGTGGATGCACTTTTCCTCATGGATTTTCGCGATGACCTTGTAGTTGAGGTTGAGGTCGCCCCAGCTTTTGATGCGGCCGACGGCTTTGCCGCGGAAGTCGGCGATCGTGCCGAAGTTTTTTTCTTTCATGTAATCTTCGAGGCCGCGGAGCAGCCCCTTCACCACGCCGAAGCCTTTGTGCATGACGGCGGTGCAGACCTGTACCGAAGTGGCGCCGAGTAGAATAAATTCCGCCGCATCGCCCCACGCCTTGATGCCGCCGATGCCCGAGAGCGGCAACGCTCCGCCGGCGTTGACTTCCGGATCGCGGGCCAGCGCCGCGACCATGTTCAGCGCGATCGGCTTGATCGCCGGCCCGCAATAGCCGCCGTGCGAGCCGAGGCCGTCAACGGAGGGCCGGGGCGAATACGTGTGCAGATCGACACCCATGATGGAGTTGATGGTGTTGATGAGCGAGATGCCGTCGGCGCCGCCGCGTTTGGCGGCCCGGCCCATGGGCACGATGTCCGCGACGTTGGGCGTGAGTTTGACCAGCACTGGCACGCGCGAAACTTCCTTCACCCAGGCGGTGATTTTTTCACAATACTCCGGCACCTGGCCGACGGCCGACCCTTGACCGCGTTCGGACATGCCATGCGGGCAGCCGAAGTTGAGCTCAAAACCATCGATGCCGGTGTCCTGCGTTTTCTTAATGATTTCATGCCACACTTCGCGTTTCGATTCCACCATCACCGACGCGATGACGGCGTGCGCGGAGAATTCTTTTTTGACCGCGGCCATTTCGCGCAGATTGTCTTCCAGCGGGCGATCTGAAATAAGCTCGATGTTGTTGAGGCCCATGAGCCGCTGGTTGGCCAGGCTGATGCCGCCATAGCGCGAAGCCACGTTGACGACCGGATCGTTGGTGATGGTTTTCCAGACAGCGCCGCCCCAGCCGGCGCGGAAGGCATTGGCCACCTGGTAGGCGGTATTGGTGGGCGGGCCGCTGGCGAGCCAAAACGGGTTGGGCGACTTGATGCCCGCGAAGTGGATGGAGAGATCTGGCATGGGAACTCCTCGGGAGGTTCAGAGGCCGGGGAAGGCCGTCAAGGTTGTTTATGGTGCATCAAAAGTGATTCGGCTCACGGGCGAGAAATTTTCCGCGCGTGGGGTTTCCGGTGAACCGGCCATCGCGCACGACGACTTGCCCGCGCACCGTGACTGCCGCGGGCCGCCCGGTGATCGGCCACCCTTCGAACGCGTTGTAATCCACGTTTTGCCGCTGCGTTTTGACCGAGAGCGTGCCGCGGTATGAAGGATCGAAAATGACCAGATCAGCATCGGAGCCCAGCGCGATCGTGCCCTTGCGTGGAAACAGGCCGAAGAGCTTGGCGGTGTGTGTGGATGCGGCATCGACGAAGCGATGCAGCGAGAGGCGGCCGGTGGCGGGGCCATGCGTGTAGAAGAGATTGACGCGGTCTTCGAGGGCCGGAATGCCGTTGGGGATCTTGGTGAAATCGTCTTTGCCGATGATTTTTTGCGTGGCGAAATCGAAGGGTGCGTGATCGGTGGCCAGGGTGGAGATGAGACCAGACGCGAGTCCGTCCCACAAAATTTTCTGATTTTTCTGGTCGCGCAGCGGCGGGCTCATCACGTACTTGGCGCCTTCAAAATTTTCGCGCTCCGCATACGTTTTATCGATGAGCAGATACTGAATGAGCGTCTCGGCCCATACGTTGACGCCGCGAAATTTCGCCGCCGTGGCCACCGCCAGCGCCTCCTCGCAGGAGAGATGCACGATGTAAACATGGGCCTCGTGCAGGGTGGCAAAAGTCATCAAATGATGCACGCCTTCCGCCTCAACAAACGGTGGGCGCGATTCATGATGAAAGGCCGGCCCCGTGTTGCCCGCGGCCAGCAGCTCACGCTGGCGCTCCTGCACGATGGTGTCATTTTCGCAATGGGCGGTGGTAATGACGCCGAGGGATTTGGCGAGCTTAAGCGTGTGGTAGAGTTCGGTGTCATCAATGCCGAAGGCGCCTTTGTACGCGAGAAATATCTTAAATGAGGAAAGACCGAGCTTGACGATCTCGCGCAGTTGCGCTTCGGCGGCCGCGTCATAACGGGTGACGCCCATGTGAAAGGTGAAGTCACATGCCGACTTTCCATCCGCTTTCCCTTTCCACAACTCAAACGCTTCGAGCGGCTCCTCTTTGCGGCTGGGGCAGATCATTTCGATGATCGTGGTGGTGCCGCCGATGAGTGCGGCCTGGCTGGCGGAGGTGTAATCATCCTTGGCATAGGTGCCCATGAACGGCAGGTAAATGTGGGTGTGCGGATCGATAAAGCCGGGGAACACCAGCTTGCCGGTGGCGTCGATGATTTCGGTATGGGGCGGCGCGGGCAGATTTTTTCCGATGGCGGTGATGGTTTCATTTTCGCAGTAGATGTCGGCGGTGTAGCGGTCAGTGGCGGTGACGATATCGGCATTGCGGATCAACAGCGGCATACGCAAATTCCCTTCAAAAGCCCGTGGTAAATCCCGGGGAAAATGGTGAGGAGACGAAACGCGCGCGGCAACGCCCGCGTTTTTCGTACACGCCGTTTCCTCCGATTCGCCACGTTTGGGGGTGTACCGTGGGAGTATATCCATGCAGGAGGGCGATGCAATTGGAATATGCAGAAGGTTCGTGACAATTGCGAACCTCCCGTGGATAATCAGCGGCGAGTCACCACGGGTTGCTCGAGGGATTTCCCATTTGTGTCGAGGGACATTCCAGTGGTCAAAGCATCCAAGGAAAAGAAGGTAGGGTTTTATGTCGGAAACTGCTGCGGAAAATAGTCGTTATCCCTGGCATTTTTTTCGCGCGGGCGGGTTTGACCAGGTGCGCCTGACATGTGGGGAGGATATTGGCTCGCTGGATTTGCTGGATCAGAAACTGTGGGTAGCGCTGGCTTGCCCGACGCGCGGTTTGGAATTTGACACTAAGACGCTCGACCTGGTGGATACGGATAAGGATGGGCGGATTCGCGCTCCGGAAATCATTGCCGCAGGCAAATGGACCGTGGCGATGCTCAAGAATCCCGATGAACTGCTGCAATCTCCCGCCGCCCTGCCACTGGCCTCGATCAACGATGCGACGGTCGAGGGCCAGGCGCTCCGCGCGTCAGCCAAGCAGATACTGGTCAATCTCGGCAAGCCCGACGCCGCAACCATCAGCGTGGACGACACCACCGATACCGTGAAAATCTTCGCGCAGACGCGTTTCAACGGCGATGGAATTATCCCCGCCGATGCCGCCGATGACGCGGCCACGCAAGCCGTGATCGCTGACATCATCTCCTGCATGGGCGGCGAACCGGATCGCTCCGGCAAGCTCGGCATCAACATCGCCAAGCTGGATTTGTTTTTCGCCGGGGCCGAAGCCTATGTGGGCTGGCGGGCCAAATCCAATCGCGATGCGAGCCTCCTGCCGTTGGGGGCCAACACCAAGGCTGCCGCCGACGCGGTGCGGGCGGTCGAACCTAAAATCGAAGATTATTTTGCCCGTTGCCGATTGACCAGCTTTGACCCGCGCGCTGCGGCCGCCGTCAATAAAGCCGTCGAAGAATACGTGGTCGTCGCCGCCAAGGAACTGTCGCTGGCCGGCACGGAACTGGCGGCTTTTCCGCTGGCGCGCGTCGAGGCCAGCCGTCCGCTGCCTTTGGATGAGAGCGTAAACCCGGGTTGGCGCGTGGCCATGCAAACGTTTAATTCCCAGGTCGTCAAGCCCTTGCTGGGCGATAAGACTTCACTCACCGAGACCGAGTGGGCGACGATCGTGGCGAAGTTTGCGCCCTTTGACGCCTGGCTGGCCGCCAAAACGGGTGGCACGGTGGAAAAATTGGGCGACGCGCGGGCGCAGGAAATCCTGGCGGGGCCTTACAAAAAGACGATCACCGAATTGCTGGAAAAGGACCAAGCGCTGGAGTCCGAGGCCAACACCATCGCCAGCGTCGATCGACTTGTGCGCTACTACCGTGACTTGTTCAAACTGCTCAACAATTTCGTGTCGTTCCGCGATTTCTACAGGCGCAAAGACAAAGCCATCTTCCAGGCCGGCACGCTCTACCTCGATCAACGCAGCTGCGACCTCTGTGTCCGCGTCGAAGACGCCGGACGCCACGGCCTGATGGCCCATCTCTCCCGCAGCTACCTGGCCTATTGCGATCTGACCCGCAAAGCCACCGGCGAAAAAATGACCATCGCCGCCGCGTTTACCGATGGCGACTCGGAAAATCTGATGGTTGGCCGCAACGGCATCTTCTACGACCGCCAGGGCCACGATTGGGATGCGACCATCACCAAGATCATCGATAACCCGATCAGCATTCGGCAGGCATTTTGGCTGCCTTACAAACGGGTCATTCGCTGGGTGGAGGAAATCATCGCCAAGCGCGCCGCCGCCGCCGATGCGGCCTCGGAAGCCCGCCTGCAAACTGCCGCGGCCAACACTTCCGCCGCCTTGGAAGCGGGCAAATTGCCGCCGGTGGTGCCACCCCCGCCGGCGAAAAAGATGGATATCGGCGTCGTGGCCGCATTGGGCGTCGCCGTGGGGGCGATCACCGGGGCCCTGGGCATTTTTATGCAATGGCTCACCGGCACGCCGTTTTACTACCTGCCGCTCTATTTCCTGCTGTTGATCCTGCTGATTTCCCTTCCCTCAATGGTGATCGCCTGGTTGAAACTTCGCCAGCGCAACCTCGGCCCCATCCTCGATGCCAATGGCTGGGCCGTGAACGCCCGCGCCAAGATGAACATACCGTTTGGTCGATCGTTGACCGGTATCCCCCGCATCCCCGCCGGATCGAAACGCGACCTGGTCGATCCGTTCGCCGAAAATCATACGGTGCGCAACCGCCTGATTGCCCTGGCCATCGTGTTGGTCGTCCTGCTCGCGGCCGGCGCTGGGGCCTGGTACTTCGGCTGCATTGAATACTACATGCCCGGCCTGATGCAAAAGAGCGGCTACGTTGAACGCAAAGAACAAGCCGCCACCCAACGCGCCCATGAGGCCGCTGTGAAAGCCGCCGCCGACAAGGCCGCCGCAGAAAAACCGCCCACCCTCTCGGCACCCGACTAAAATTCGCCAGCAACTGCCCAACAAAAAGCCGCTACGGGTCGCCCCGCAGCGGCTTTTTTAATTTTCATCCCGGCATGAAGGAGAACTCCATGAAGGAGAACTCTTAGCTGGGAATCTTGATGTCCGCCCCGGACTTCTTCACTGTTTCGAGTGTTTGCGTCAACTGGTCAATCTTGCCCTGCATTTCCACGTTCAGCTTCGGACGCAGGGTCTTGAGCGCATTGATGGTCGTCTGGGCCAAGTCATATTTGCCATCCTTGATGTAGGCCCCGGCGTCATCGATCAGCTTTTGCGCCTGATCTTTCGCCAAGGCGGCTTCCCGGACCGCTTCATCCTTCTTCTCTTCCGCCCACTTCGCGCCATCCGCCGTCATTTTGTCGGTTTCTTTCTTCTTCTCTTCCGCCATCTTCACGGCATCCGCCGTCGCGCGATCCGATTCTTTCTTCATCTTCGCGGCATCGGCCGCGTTCTGATTGGCCTTGTCTACAGACGGCGCCGTGCTGTTGTCGCCACAAGCCGCCAAGCCCAAGGCACCAGCCAACAATGCACCGGTGAGAATAGAACGTGTAATCATGAGAATCCTCCTTCAAGGGTTAGAAAAATATGTCCAATACACTTGAGACATGTGCGTCACTGGGAGAGCGACGGCCTTTTTCAGACGCGCTCACCCCTTAAATAGGATAGGCCGCCTTTTTGCCACGGCAAGAAAGAAATGCGAATTTTTTCAGGAAAGGGAAAATTCCCCCCCGCGGAACCCCCATTATTCGCCCCAAAAAGCCTTTCGGGCTATCCGCTGGTGGCCTACAATTCGCCTGCACAGTTCCCACTTGTCTTTGCCCAGAGGAGTTTCGCGTGACGGCACCTTCCCCCGTAACCGCGTTGGATTCGACGACCCAATACGCGCACAAGTTGAGCAATGGCCTTACCTTAGTCGCTGAAGCCATCCCCGCCGTACGCTCCGCCGCCATGACCCTCCTCATCCCCGCCGGTGCCGCCAATGACCCCCTCGATGCCTCCGGTGCCTCCTCCGTCGTCGCTGAATGGGTCCTCCGGGGTGCCGGCTCACGCGATTCCCGCGCCCTCTCCGCCTACCTCGATGACCTCGGCACTCAACGCGGCTCACAGGCCGAAACCCTCTTCACCCGCTTCTCCGCCTCGCTCCTCGGCTCCAACCTCCTCGGCATCCTGCCCGTCTATGCGGATATCGTCCGCGCCCCCCACCTGCACGATGACGGCTTCGCCCCCTCGCAGGATCTCGCCCTCCAACAACTCAGTGCCATCGAAGATGAACCCTCCAGCAAGCTCTCCATCCTCTTGCGTGAGCGCCACTACGATTTCCCCTTCGGCCGCTCCACTTCCGGCATACGCCAGGATGTCGAAGCCATGTCCGCCGAAAAACTGCGCTCCGATTTCGCCCAACGCTTCACTCCCCAGGGCGCGATCCTCTCCGTCGCCGGTGCTTTTGACTGGCCCGCCCTCAAAGACGCCACCGAAAAAGCCTTCGGCACATGGGTCGCCCCGCCTGCCGTCGCATGGCCCGCCAGAAAAGCCCCGTGCGGCACCCATCATGAAACCCAGCAAACCAACCAAGTCCAGATCGGCCTCGCCTACGACACCCTCCCCGACAACCATCCCGATTCCATCCTCGTCCAAACCACGCTCAATGTCCTCTCCGGCGGCATGGGCGCGCGGCTCTTCGTCGAAGTCCGCGAAAAACAAGGCCTCTGCTATTCCATCCACGCTGGATATCACTCCTTCCGCGATCGCGCCGCCATCTTCGGCTACGCCGGCACCGCCCCGGACCGCGCCCAACGCACGCTCGATTCCTTTTTTGTCGAACTGCATCGCCTCTCCAACGGCATTACCCGCGACGAACTCGAACGCGCCAAAACCATGATGAAGGCCCGCGTTATCATGCAGGGCGAATCCTCCGGCTCGCGCGCCGGCTCGCTCGCCTACGACATCTACCAGCGCGGCCGCACACGCACCCTCGAAGAACTCCGCCTCCTGATCGATTCAGTCACCCTCGCCCGCGTCAACGACTACCTCTCCGCCAACCCCATCCGAAACGTCACCCTCGTCACCGTCGGCCCGGAAGCCTTGAAAGTGGAAACGTGATCGCCCCTCTGTGCGGCCTCCGTCTCTCTGTGACTCTGTGGTTCATTGGTTCAGTGTTCAGTTTTTAGCGCAGGAAAAAACATGGCCCTCGAATTCAAAAATACCCAACTCTCCAACGGCCTCGACGTGCTCGTGGAGATCAATCCCAACGCCCACTCCGTCGCCATGGGCTTCATGGTCAAAACCGGCTCGCGCGATGAAGCGCCCCAAGTCTCCGGCGTCTCCCACTTTCTTGAACACATGATGTTCAAAGGCACCGCCAAGCGCAGCAGCGATGACGTCAATCGGGAATTCGACGAAATCGGCGCCAAGAACAACGCCTTCACCAGTAACGAAGTCACCTGCTACTACGCCCAGGTCCTCCCCGAATTCCAGGAGCGCGCGCTCGATCTCCTCTCCGACATGCTGCGGCCCAAAATCGCCGATGCCGACTTCGACATGGAAAAAAAAGTCATCCTCGAAGAGATCGCCCTCTACCTCGATCGTCCCAGCCACGTCCTCTTCGAAGCCCTCATGGCCGATCACTTCGTCGGCCACTCCATGGCCAACTCCGTCCTCGGCAGCAAGGAATCGATCACCGCTCTTTCCCGCGATCAAATGCGCACCTACTTTGATGCCCGCTACGGCCCGGGAAACATGGTCCTCGCCGTCGCCGGCAAGGTCGATTTCGCCGAGACCATCGCCCTGGCCGAAAAATATTGCGGTCACTGGAAACACCTCGACGTACAACGCGTTTGCCAAAACCCGGTCCTCGCGGCCAAACGGCACCCCATTCGCGATGAAAAACTCAAACGCCACTACGTCGCCGGCCTCTGCCCCGGCCCCTCCGCCCAGGATGACGACCGCTACGCCGCCATGGTCCTCTCTGACGTCCTCGGCGATCACGAAGGCTCGCGCCTCTATTGGGCGCTCGTCGAAACCGGTCTGGCCGACGAAGCTGATTTCTCCTTCTATCCGCACGACCACACCGGCTCGTTCATGATCTACGCCAGTTGCGACCCCCAACGCGCCGCCCAGGTCGAAGGCATTCTCCTCGGCGAGCTCGACCAAGTCCTCAAGGAAGGCCTCACCGAAGAGGAAGTCCACCGCAGCAAAACCAAGATCGGCACCTCCCTGGTGCTGCAGGGCGAATCCACCCTCGGCCGCATGCGCGGCCTTGCCCAACGCTGGACCTACAATCGCGAGTACCGCACCCTTGAGCAGGACATCGCCATGCTCGATTCCATCACCCGCGATCAACTGCAGCGCGTCTCCGAAAAATACGGCTTCGCGCCGATGACCATTGATACGCTGGGGCCCAACGCGTCATAAGCTCAAACCCCGTTTCGAACCGCTATAAAGAATGACGCTATAACACTATGGGCAGCCCCGCGTTTCTTGAAGCCAAAGACCTGCACGCGAATACGGCTTCGCGCCGATGACGATCATCGCCCCCGGCTCCAGGAAGGACCGCCGACAACCCCCGGATAAAATTGCGATATTGTTCGCCGAGTGCGCAACGTTATAATGCCTATGAGAGTCTCAGGAGTGATTCCATGCGGAAATCAGCCGGTTTCAGTAATGTTCTTGAAGCCACCGAACGCCTGAGTCTCGAAGAAAGAGAAACCCTACTGAAGGTTCTGCAGCATTCCACCATTGAAGAACGCCGCGCCCGGTTGAAACGCGACGTCCTCAAGGCCCGCCGTGAGCATGCCGCCGGAAAAACCAAACCGGCATCCGCCCGACAGATCATGAAAGCCCTCCTGAAATGAGTTACCTTCTCCTCCGTTCGACACCCTTTGTCCGGGCCGCCAAACGCTTTCTCAAAAAAAATCCCTCCTTCGCCAAGAACCTTGAAGCTGTGCTGCTGCAGCTTTCAGACGACCCTTTTCATCCCGGATTGAAATCTCATCGCCTCAAGGGCACGCTCGCCGGATCATGGGCATGCAGCGCCGGCTATGACCTCCGCATCATCTTTACCTTCGTTCATCACGGCCCAGAACAAGCAATCCTTTTCGAAACCCTGGGCACTCATGATGAAGTGTATTGAGCCCTTTTCTCGATTGAACATAATGTCCCCGCCTCCTCGCCTTCAATGAATCATCTGATCCCTTATTCGCTTAATACGTGAACGCGCATTTCCATTGCCGCCGCGCCAACCCACCACGTATACTCCCCATTCGCAATTCTAGTTCCATCTCAAAAATCAGGAGCCGCCCTATGTCGAATCAAAATATTGAGTCGGTGCTGAACGAACGTCGCCTCTTCCCGCCCGCGGCGGAATTCGCCGCGCAAGCCCGCATAAAAACCCAGGCCCAGTACGACGCCCTCTACCAAGAATCACTTAACTCTCCCGAAACCTTCTGGCCCAAAATGGCCAATGAACTGCACTGGCACAAAAAGTGGGACACCCTCCTCGACTGGTCCAAACCTCCGTTCGCCAAGTGGTTCGTTGGCGGAAAACTCAACGTCGCCTACAACTGCCTCGACCGCCACGTCGCCTCCGACCGCAAAAATAAAGCCGCCATCATCTTTGAAGGCGAGCCCGGCGATTCCCGCGTCATCACCTACGCCCAGCTCCATCGCGAAGTCTGCAAATTCGCCAACGTCCTCGAACAAAGCGGCGTCAAACTCGGCGATCGCGTCGCCATCTACCTCCCCATGATCCCCGAAGCCGCCGTCGCCATGCTCGCCTGCGCCCGCATCGGCGCCACCCACACCATCGTCTTCGGCGGCTTCTCCGCCGAAGCCCTCGCTGACCGCATCAATGACTCCGGCGTCTCCTGCGTCATCACCGCCGATGGCGGCTATCGCCGCGGCAAGGTCATCGAACTCAAAAAAAATGTCGATGAAGCCCTCCTCAAAACCAAAACCGTCAAAAACGTCATCGTCGTCAAACGCACCGCCAACCCCGTCATCATGCTGGATGGCCGCGACGCCTGGTATCACGATCTCATGAACGCCCCCGCCCTCTCCGCGGCGCACGAAGCACCCGCCCTCGACAGCGAACAAATGCTCTTCATCCTCTACACCTCCGGCACCACCGGCAAACCCAAGGGCGTCGTCCACACCACCGGCGGCTATCTCCTCGGCGCCTACCTCACCAGCAAATACGTCTTCGACCTCCGCGACTCCGACGTCTACTGGTGTACCGCCGACATCGGCTGGGTCACCGGCCACAGCTACATCGTCTACGGCCCCCTCGCCAACGGCGCCACCGTCCTCATGTACGAAGGCGCCCCCAACGCCCCCAAGGAAGACCGCTTCTGGGAAATCATCGAAAAATACGGCGTGACTATTTTCTACACCGCCCCCACCGCCATCCGCGCCTTCATCAAGTGGGGCGATCAACACCCCGCCCAGCATGACCTCTCCTCCCTGCGCCTTCTCGGCACCGTCGGCGAACCCATCAACCCCGAAGCCTGGATGTGGTACCACGAAAAAATCGGCGGCGGACGCTGCCCCATCGTCGACACCTGGTGGCAAACCGAAACCGGCGCCATCATGTGTACCCCCATGCCCGGCGTCACCGCCACCAAACCCGGTAGCTGCACCATTCCTTTCTTCGGCGTCGATACCGCCGTCGTTGATCAACAAGGCCGCGAAGTCCCCGCCAATACCGGCGGCCTCTTCGTCATCCGCAAACCCTGGCCCTCCATGATGCGCACCGTCTACGGCGACTCCGACCGTTTCGTCAGCACCTACTGGACCCAAATCCCCCCCTTCTACTTCACCGGCGACGGCGCCCGCAAAGACAAGGACGGCTACTTCTGGGTCATGGGACGCGTCGATGACGTCGTCAACGTCGCCGGCCACCGCCTCGGCACCATGGAAGTCGAATCCGCCCTCGTAGCCCACTCCAAAGTCGCCGAAGCCGCCGTCGTCGGCCGCCCCGACGATCTCAAAGGCCAGGCCCTCAGCGCCTTCGTCACCGTCATCGCCGGCATCAAGGCCGACGACAAACTCAAGGAAGAACTCAAAGCCTGGGTCGTCAAGGAAATCGGTTCCATCGCCAAGCCCGACGACATCCGCTTCACCGAATCCCTCCCCAAAACCCGCAGCGGAAAAATCATGCGCCGCCTCCTCCGCGACATCGCCGCCGGCAAAGAAACCAGCGGCGACACCACCACCCTCGAAGACTACACCGTCATGGCCAAACTCCGCGAAACCGAGGACTAGCCCGTAATTCACCGAAACCCACGCGCCGTCAATTGGCTCCGCCGCGCTTTTCCAAAACCCGCCACAGCTTCTTCATTGTCGCCTCAGTGATTGTCTGCAACCCCGACTCCAATCGCGATACCGTTTCCTGCCGCACTTTGGCCGCCTTGGCCAGTTGACTCTGCGTGAGACCCGTCCGACGCCGCGCCATGATCAAATCTCGCGCCACACTCGCGCGCCCGTAAGCAATCGCATCCACCGATCCATCTGCCGCCGGCTTCGGCAGTTCAGGCAACTCGGCAAGTCGGCGGAACTCCTCCTCCGGCACCAGCACAAATCGCTCGCCCTTCACTTCAATCGTCTGGAGTGTCATCGCTCAATCCTCATACACATCACGTCGCAGTGAAATACGCTCCACGACCACGCGATCACCATCGGGTCTGAACATCACGCGATAATCCCCGGTGCGTACGCGGTAACGGCCTGCCACTAATCCACGCAAAGCCTTGGTGCCGCTTACTTGCGGCCAGCTTCCCAGGCGCTCCAGCACTGCAGCCACACGTCCGCGCATCGGCGGGCGCAGTTCGTCGAACTGCTGGCTCGCCTCCGATGTCAGGATCACCGTTGCCATGTCAATAGTATGACATTAAAACACATCAAAAACAAACACTTCCGGAAGCATGTTCCTCCGCCTACGGCAACTCATTCCCCGCCGCCCCTTTCTTCACTGCCCCCGCCCCCGCCTTCGCCCGCCGCGCCTCCTCCTCCTTCTTCATCTTGTCCATCGCCCCCAACATCAACAGCCCATCCGAACTCAACATCGACGCCATCGGAAACGGCCCCACACCCTGCGCATGCCAGCCCGCCTCGTCCGACCAGTAAATGTTCAGCCCCGCCGTAAAATGCGCCTTCAACTTGTCCAGCGGCGGCAACACCAGCACCTGCGGCTTGTCCGGGTGCGCCGCCTTCTCCTTCGCCATCGCCTGCGACAAAATCTCGTGAATCTCCGGCGCCGTCCGCGCCAAATCGTAAAAACCAAACGAAGAAATCTTCTGCGCCCCCAGCTTCTTCCGCAGCGCCGTAAACTCCGCATTGTCCAGCAGCGTCTCCCCCGCCTTCCGCTTCATCGCCCCCGTAATCGCCGACTCCAACCCCTGCGGGCTCAACGCTACGTACAAAACCCCCTCATGTATCGCCCACGAAGGCGACGCCTCCGGCAGGTTCAATGTGTGAATCGTCGTATTCTCCAGCGGCACCTTCATCTTCTCCGCACGAAACTGCCGCTTCGAATCCGGATCCCGCTGCGTGATCGACGCATTGATAAACGCCTCCAAATTGTCGAGCGCATCGCTCGCCTTCTTCGGATCCTTCAGCTTGTTGATCATCACCAACCCCCGCATTGAAAGCCCCGCCGCATCCGGTGTCGTGTAATAAACAAACTCGTCCGACAATGCCGGAAACAAATCCTTCTGCACGTCCACCCCCGAAAAGAAAAACGCCTGCTCCATGACGGTGTCGAACATCTGCGCCCCACGCTCATCCGCCCGCCCCGCCGCATCCCGTATGTCCGCCAGCAGCCGCACCCCATCAAAACGCCACACCCCCGCGCTCGTCGCGCTCTGGGGAATCATCTTGAGCACATCCTCCCCCAGCGGCTTGCTGTCAAAAAACCCCACCACCCCCGCACGCTTCGCATTGAACGCCACAAACCCTTCCGATATCCAGTCCGCCCCGTCAAACTTCCCCGCCCACACCCCGTATCGCACCGACTCCACACCCAACGCATCCACCATCAGCGGCCACATCCGCCGCAACTGCGCATCATTCTTCAACTCCACCGCCTCATTGATGTTCGCCATAATCCCCTGCCCACTAATGAACACGCTCAACGCCCGGTCTTTCCCGCCCCCTTCCAACTTCGAAAATCCTTCCATAAATTCCTTCTTCTTCGCCAGCGTCTCCCCCTTCGTCTCCCCCGCCACCAGCTTCGCGTAGTCCGGCAAATCCCCCACCGTCACCACCAGAAAATCCCCCACCACCTCAAACTTCGTCGGCGGATCGTTCTCCTTCTTCTCCTTTCGCACCTTGGCATGCTTCACCTCTGCCGCCTTCAAACGCCCCGCCCACTCCGTCGCATTCGCCTTCCCCACCTGAAAAATAAAGCCGATCCGCGGCACGGGCTTGTTCGCTTCCGCCCAATCCATCGGCCCCACAAAAATAGCCCCCGGCGATTTGAGCACCTGCTCCATAAATGCCTGAAGTTGCCTCTGATCCTCCACCTCCGCCGGGTCAGTCTTCTTCGCCAACTCCAGCTTCATCATCGCCCGCACCTGCTCCGGCACGTTCAGCGCCTCCACCAACCCCTTCAAATGCGACCCCTCGTACGCGTTACCAATCGCATCCGTCCCCTGCCAACCCGCATAAAACAACGCGTCCGCCGGCACCTTGTCCGCCAGCACCTGCGCCCGCGCCATCGACGCACACGCCAACACCACCGCCGCGGAAAGCACCCACACACGTTGACGCATCGGCTTCATATTCATTCCTGTCTTTCAAAAAACGCACACAAAAAATGCCCGCCCGTTCCAGCGATCCGCAGAATAATACCCCATCCCCGCCCCTTTTCCCCGAAATTCCTACCGCCCCACATAAAGCCGCCGATGAATGTCCCGCACATGCCGCGCAATGTCCAGCGATGGCTTCTGGCAATTCACATCCGTGATCAAAAAAATCCGCCCCTCCTTCGCCGCCGGCACCGCCAACTTGCTGTACCCCGCCAGCCGCGGATCATTCACCACCTGCTCCGGCTGCCCCGGCGCACCAATCAACATCACCTCCGGCGACAGCTTCAAGAGCGACTCCATCCCAATCACCGGCCAATAATCCCCCACCTTCGTCCCCACGTTCTCCCCGCCCGCCAGCGTTACCATCTCATCCATAAACGTGTTCGACCCCACGATCGAAATCGGACTGTCCCCCACAATGTACAACACCCGCGGCTTCTCCCCCACAGGCTTCATCGCCTGAATCTCCGCCAGCTCCGCCTTCGCTAAATTAATCTTCGTGCTCGCCGCATTCGCATGACCGCTCAACGCCCCCAATCGCTCCGCCGTGCTCCAGATATCCTCCACGCTGTACAACTTCACGTTGATCAACGCAAAATGCTCCGTCTTTGCCAGCTCCCGCAACCGCGGCTCAATCCGCTGCTCCGCCGTCTGAATCACCAGCGCCGTCGGCTTCAACCGAATCAGCGTCTCGTAATTCAACGTCATGTAATCCCCCACCACCGGCAAATCCTGCTTCGACGCCGGCAAAAAAAGCTGATCGTACTTCGTCACCCCCACCAGCGCATCCTCCGCCCCCATCTGTACCAGCATCAGCGTCGCCGCCGGCACCGTGCTCACAATCCGCGGCGTCCGCGTATCCACCGGCTCCGCCCCCCGCGTCCCTGGCGCCGCAGGCTGCGTTTGCGCCGCCCTCTCCTCCCCGCACCCCGCCACCATCGTGACCAACGCCACCCACAAAATTGCACACACTGTTTTCATGAACACAATCGTAAGACTCGCACCCCGCCGCTGCAATTGTCGATTCACCCTTTGCGTTTTTTCGCTCGCGACTTCCCCGCCGGGCTCACCAAAAATTTCGCCGCCGCTGAAGTTGACATCGTCTGCGCCTCCCGACCCGCCGCCCGCACCGTCACCAGATCCGCGTTGACATTCCGCTCCAATACCTCCAGCTTCGCCCCCGGCATCAACCCGCTCTGATTGGCAAACTGCAAAAACCCCCGCTCCTGATCCACCACCCGCGCCACCATCAACGCCTGCCCCAACGCGCAATTCACAAAGCTCGGCATCTCCAGTTCCCGCACCGTCCCTCCCGCCGAAGGGATCGGATCCCCATGCGGGTCCACCAGCGGATGCCCCAGCAACTCGTCGATCCGCTCCAGCAGTCGATCCGAAATCACATGCTCCAACTCCTCCGCCTCCACATGCACCTCCGACCAGTCCAACCCCACCGTCTTCACCAAAAATAATTCCACCAGCCGGTGCCGCCGTATCACATGCAACGCCAACTGCTGCCCCGCCGTCGTCAAACGCACCCCCGTCCGCGGCTCGTAATGCACCAACCCCGAATCCGCCAACGCCTTCACCATGCTCGTCGCCGTCCCCGGCACCACCCCCATCACCACCGCCAGCCTCCCCATCGCAATCGAATCCTCCGGCGTCTCCCGTTGCTCCAAATACAACTGTTTCAAATAATTCTCAATCGTGCGACTGGCCATGTCCAAATTCTCCGGCGAAAAAACAACCCGCCCTGCGCTGCCCAAGTACCCCTGTTTGATACTCCACTTGACACCCCATGTCCAATCAAAGATACTATTTTGAGTAATCAAAATATCTGCTTTGATGCCCAACAGATTTTCCCCTTTCATGAAAGGCCCGCTATGCCCCGCCCCGCCCCCGTCGCGCTCGCCCTCCTCCTCAACCCCACCCCCACGCCCCTCCTTCGCGAACTCAGCACCGACCGCCCCGACACCACCGAAAGCCCCTGCACTCGCGACGTGCCCCTCCGCACTCTTCAATCACTCCTTGGCGCTTGCGCTACGCTCGCCATCGTACTCGCGGCCCTCGTCCTCCCCGCTTGCGATTCCTCCAACTCCGGTGCCAAAAACAAAACCAAACGCGTCGTCACCTCCTTCACCATCCTGCAGGACATGGCCCAGAACGTCGCCGGAGACAAAGCCCTCATTGAATCCATCACCAAGCCCGGTGCCGAAATCCACGACTATGAACCCACCCCCCTCGATATCGTCAAAGCCCAGTCCGCTGATCTCGTCCTCCGCAACGGCATGGGCCTCGAACGCTGGTTCGAAAAATTCATGGGCAAAATTAAAGACGTCCCCAGTAAAAATCTCAGCGACGGCATCGCTCCCCTCGGCATCGGCGAAGGCCCCTATCTCGGCAAACCCAACCCCCATTCCTGGATGTCCCCCGCCAACGCCATGAAGTATGTCGAAAATATCCGCCTCGCACTTATCCAGATGGATCCCGCCAACGAATCCACCTACACCGCCAACGCCGCCGCCTACACCGCAAAAATCCAAGCCATCGACGAGCCCCTCCGCGCCAAACTCTCCCAGATCCCCCCCGATCAACGCTGGCTCGTCTCCTGCGAAGGCGCCTTCTCCTACCTCGCCCGAGACTACGCCATGAAGGAACTCTTCCTCTGGCCCGTCAACGCCGACGAAGAAGGCACACCCCGCCAGGTCCAGCACGTCATCGACACCGTCCGCAAAAATAAGATCCCCGTCTGCTTCTCCGAAAGCACCATCAGCGACAAAGCCATGCGCCAAGTCTGCAATGAAACCGGCACCCGCTACGGCGGTGTCCTCTACGTCGATTCCCTCACCGGCCCCGACGGCCCCGCACCCACCTACCTCCAACTCCTCGAGTACAACGCCGACGTCATCGTCAAAGGCTTTCAATTGAAACCCGCTCCCTAAACCTAAGCGTACAGACAGGCCCATCACGCGCCTGGGAATGTGTTGAATCCATGTCCGATGAATCATGCCCCCTCAGCCTCCTCGTCCACGATGTCACCGTCGCCTACAACAACGGTCACGTCGCCCTCCATGACGCCTCCTTCCAACTCCAGGCCGCCACCATCTGCGCCCTCGTCGGTATCAACGGCAGCGGAAAATCCACCCTCTTCAAAGCCATCATGGGCTTCATCCAGCCCACCCACGGCTTCGTCCACATCTCCGGCCGCCCCGTCAAAGTCGCCCACAAACGCAACTGGGTCGCCTACGTCCCCCAATCCGAAGACGTCGACTGGACCTTCCCCGTCAGCGTCTGGGACGTCGTCATGATGGGCCGCTACGGCTACATGAACTTCATGCGCATCCCTCGCGCCATCGATAAACAGACCGTCGCCGCCAGTCTCGAACGCGTCAAAATGCTCGACTTCAAAGACCGCCAGATCGGCGAACTCTCCGGTGGACAAAAAAAACGCGTCTTCCTCGCCCGCGCTCTCGCCCAGATGGGACGCATCATCCTCCTCGATGAACCCTTCACCGGCGTCGATGTCAAAAGCGAAACCGCCATCGTCGACCTCCTCCGCGAACTCCGCGATGAAGGCAAAATCATCCTCGTCTCCACCCACAACCTCGGCTCCGTCCCCGATTTCTGCGACCAGGTCGTCATCCTCAACCGCACCATCCTCGCCTTCGGACCCACCGATTCCACCTTCAATGAACAAACCCTCTCCCTCGCCTTCGGCGGCGCTCTCCGACACCTCAAACTCGATCACGTCGAACCCGATAGCCCTCAGCGCAACCGCGTCACCGTCCTCACCGATGATGAAGGCGCCCTCGTCGTCGGCCGCGATGGCCGCGTTCACAAACCCGGACCCGGTGAAGGCAGGGCCGATTAACCATGCTCCATCTCCTCGCCCAATCCTTCCTCGAAAACGCCCTTATGCCCTTTCAGTATGACTACATGCTCAAGGCCATTTTCACCAGTGGCCTCATCGGCCTCGTCTGCGCCTGCCTCTCCTGCTTCATCATCCTCAAAGGATGGTCCCTCATGGGCGATGCACTTGCCCATTCCATCGTCCCCGGCGTCTCCCTCGCCTACCTCGCCGGCGCACCCTTTGCCCTCGGTGCCTTCATCGCCGGCATCACCGCCTCCGCCACCATGGGCTACCTCAAAGCCCATTCCAAAATCCGCGAAGACGCCATCATTGGCATCGTCTTCACCACCTTCTTCGCCGCCGGTATCCTCCTCAATACCCTCTTCCCCAGCCCCATGAAACTCAACTCCATCGTCCTCGGAAACATCCTCGGCATCGCCACCGGCGATATCCTCCAGATGCTCGTCATCTCCGCCGCCACCCTCCTCATTCTCCTCTTCAAATGGCGCGACATCCTCCTCGTCTCCTTCGATCCCAGCCACGCCCGCGCCCTCGGCATGAATGTCAAATTCTACAACATGCTCCTCCTCACCCTCCTCGCCGCCACCGCCATCGCCGCCCTTCAAACCGTCGGCGCCTGCCTCGTCGTCGCACTCCTCGTCACCCCCGGCGCCACCGCCTACCTCCTCACTGACCGCTTCAAAAACATGCTCCTCATCGCCTCCGTCATGGGCGCCCTCACCTCCATCGTCGGCGCCTACGCCAGCTATTTCCTCAACGGCTCCACCGGCGGATGCATCGTCGTCCTCCAGACCGCCGTCTTCCTCCTCGCTCTCTTCTTCGCCCCCAAGCACGGCATCATCGCCGGACGCCTCCTCGCCCAAGCCACCACCGCCGCCTTCCATCAGCAACAGCGCGCCCTGCGTCCATCGCCACCACCCACAGAGAGACCCTGACCATGCACGCCCTGCTCGAACCATTCCAATTTGGCTTCATGCTCGAAGCTTTCTTCCTCGCCGCACTCATCGCCGCCGTCAGCGCCATCCTCTCCTGCTTCCTCGTCCTCAAAGGCTGGTCCCTCATGGGCGATGCCGTCTCCCACTCCGTTCTCCCCGGCGTCGTCCTCGCCTACATCCTCGGACTCCCCTTCGGACTCGGCGCCTTCGCCGCCGCCCTCCTCTGCGCCGGTGGCACCGGCTGGATCAAGGCCCACAGCCGCCTCAAAGAAGACACCGTCCTCGGCATCGTCTTCACCGGCCTCTACGCCCTCGGTCTCGTCATGTTCACCCAGGTCGAAACCGACGTCCACCTCAACCACATCCTCTACGGCAGCCTCCTCGGCATCGAACGCAATGACAAAATCCAGGCCATCATCTCCGGCGCCATCACCCTCCTCGTCATCCTCCTCAAACGCCGCGACCTCATGCTCTTTTGCTTCGACCCCAATCATGCCCGCGCCGTCGGCCTCAACACCGCCTTCCTCCACTTCCTCCTCCTCGCCCTCCTCTCCGCCACCATCGTCGCCGCACTCCAGGCCGTCGGCATCATCCTCATCATCGCCATGCTCATCGTCCCCGGTTGCATCGCCCTCCTCCTCTCCGACCGCTTTGACCGCATGCTCCTCATCGCCGTCTGCAGCGCCGTCTTCTCCGCCCTCCTCGGCACCTACCTCAGCTACTTCCTCGATGGCGCCAGCGGTGCCTGCATCGTCCTCGTCCAGGCCCTCCTTTTCACGTTCGTCCTCATCCTCGCCCCCAAACATGGCCTCCTCGCCGCCCACCATCGCCCCCCTTCAATCGAAAACCCACCCACTTCCACGCTCCCCCCGCCCTGAACCACCTCGCCACCCCTCGTGACACCCTTGTGGTGTGTCGCAATGGATTTGTCACCTCTGTTGACACCCCCTGTCCAACCAAACATACTGTTTTGATGAGGCAAAACGCCCACCATGGACATTTCAAAAAATACCGCCACGCCCCACCAAGGATGCCGCAATGACGCCCCCTGCTCCCCCGCCTACCGCTCCCCCTCCGCCCCCCTGGTCCCACGGCGAATCCCTCGACGAAGTCCGCGGCACCATCGCCATCCCCGGCAAAGACGCCGGCTTCTGGAAAAATTGGCGCGCCTTCGCCGGCCCCGCCCTCCTTGTCTCCGTCGGCTACATGGACCCCGGAAACTGGTCCACCGACCTCACCGCCGGCGCCAAATATAAATACGGCCTCCTCTGGATCGTCGGCCTCTCCTCCCTCATGGCCATCATCCTCCAAATTTGCTCCGCCAAACTCGGCATCGTCACCGGCAAAGACCTCGCCCGCGCCAGCCGAGACTACTATCACCCCTGGACTCGCTGGCCCAACTGGCTCACCACCGAACTCGCCATCGCCGCCTGCGACCTCGCCGAAGTCCTCGGCTCCGCCGTCGCTCTCAACCTCCTCACCGGCGGACGCATCTCCATCCTCCTCGGCGTCTTCATCACCGCCTTCGATGTCATGCTCCTCATGGCCCTCCAAAACCTCGGCTTCCGCAAAATCGAAGCCTTCATCCTCGTCCTCGTCGCCACCATCGGCGGCTGCTACTTCCTCGAAATCTTCGTCCTCTCCTCCACCCGCCCCGATTTCCTCGAACTCGGTCGCGCCCTCGTCACCCCCTCCCTCGCCCAAACCGGCATGCTCGCCCTCGCCATCTCCATCATCGGCGCCACCGTCATGCCCCACAATCTCTACCTCCACAGCGCCGTCGTCCAAACCCGTAAACTCCAAAAAGATGATGAATCCATCCGCCGCGCCATCAAATTCAACACCTTCGATTCCATCCTCGCTCTCTCCCTCGCCTTCTGTGTCAATGCCTCCATCCTCATCCTCGCCGCCATCACCTTCTTCCCCCACCTCCACGCCGGCACCACCGGCCTCCCCGACGCCCACGGCGTCATCATCCCCATCAACGAAGACACTGACTGGATCCGCATGGCTTACCACACCCTCGCACCCCTCATGGGCACCGCACTCGCCTCCGTCCTCTTCGGCATCGCCCTCCTCGCCTCCGGACAATCCAGCACCGTCACCGGCACCCTCGCCGGACAAGTCGTCATGGAAGGCTTCATGTCCTGGAAAATCCGCCCCTGGGTCCGCAGGCTCATCACCCGCCTCCTCGCCATCATCCCCGCCGTCATCGTCATCGGTTTCTACGGCGACCACGAAGTCACCAGCCTCCTCAACTTCAGCCAACTCGTCCTCGGCATTCAACTCCCCTTCGCCATGATCCCCCTCATGCACTTCACCTGCAGCAGACGCATCATGGGCCAGTACGCCAACGGATGGTTCCTCAAAATCGCCGGCTGGTCCTCCGTCGTCATCATCACCTCCCTCGACCTCTACCTCCTCGGCTCCCTCCTCCTCGACGCCCTCAAATCCCCCAACTCCTGACCCCTCACCCCTTCCAAAGGCGACACCCCATGTACCAAAAAATCCTCGTCCCCCTCGACGCCTCCGATGTTGACCACGCCGTCCTCCAACACGTCCAAAAACTCGCCGCCCTCTGCGGCTCATCCATCATCCTCATGCACGTCGTCGACGGCTGGGCCGGCCGACAGTTCGGCGCCGAAGCCGTCACCCCCGAAGTCCAGGCCGATCTCGACTACCTCCACCAAACCCGCGCCCACCTCCTCGCCGCCGGCCTCACCGTCGACACCCACCTCGCCTATGGCGAACCCGGCAAAGAAATCATCAAATTCGCCGCCACCTGCGGCTGCGACCTCATCGCCATGAGCACCCACGGCCACAAATGGCTCGGTGACCTCGTCCTCGGCAGCACCGCCTCCCAAGTCCAACACAACGTCAACGTCCCCGTCCTCCTCATCCGCTCCAAACCCGCCCCCACCGCCCCCTAACCCGCCCCGTTTCCCCCAATCCGTTACGGCGACTACCATATGACCGTGCCCAGATCAGGAGTTATCCCATGCCCACCTCAAACTCCACACCCCCTCCTGCCATCACTCAGCCTCTACAGTGCATGGAGATCATTGGGGGGAATCGCGCGGTGCAACAGGCCGTCGCCTCCCCGGGAATGGACCTCTGGGTGGAGAACCGACCTGTCGGCGGGCCTGCCGGGGGAGATATCTACTATTTCTCGATGTGCGGGTCGGGACGCGTCACACGCTTGGCCCTCGCAGACGTAGCCGGGCACGGCGCCGACGCGGACCAGACCGCCGCCTGGCTGCGGGGCCTGATGCGGAAGCACATCAATCTTCTCGATCAACGTCGGTTGGCGCGGGCCATTAACCGCGCCATGGTGGCCCGCCACGATGGCGCACACTCCTTACGCTTTGCCACCGTCCTTTTATTGACCTATTTCGCCCCCACTGACCACATCCTTGTCTGCAACGCAGGACATCCGCCACCCCTCTGGTACAGCCAACGAACGGGACGCTGGCATGTGCTGGATCAGGATATCCCCGACCCCGGGACGCCGTTGCGGCAATACCAGCAGGTACGCTATCGCGGACAGTCCGTGGCCAACCTGCCCCTTGGCATCATTGAGCACACCGGATATGTGCAATTTGCCCTGCAACTGGCACCCCACGATTTGCTCGTGCTTTATACCGATGGCATCATGGAAGCACGCAATCGCGAAGGCCATATGCTCGGGGTGCAGGGGTTGCTCGAACTGGCCAAATCCGTGCCCCTCTCGCAAGATCCGCGCGCCGTCGCCCAAAGCCTGCTCGACGCCGTCGCCCGGTTCCGCAATAACGCCCCCCCCGAAGACGACGAAACGCTCATCGTGGGCCACCACAGCGCCGGCGATCCTCCACGCCTCACCGTCGGACACATGCTGCGAATACTGCCCAAAATGCTGGGAATCAAAGGCCTTTGAGAAGTAATTCTCTCACCCGCTTCTTCCTGCGCTTGCCCTCATGCCCGCCTAGCTCACCCAGTTGGATGGCGCTGTTTACCACCGATCCCCATTGCCGCCCAACCCCGCCCAACCCCGCACCCCTCCCCCACGCACCCCCGAAAGCAAAATGCCTATCATTGCCGGTCCCGGCTATATTCTCACGCCGATCACCCTGTTTTAATTATTCTCAAAAACGGTAGGATGCCGAAACGCCCGTGAACGGCGAACAGTTGGCCTCGCGGTGGAACAGTTCATTCCCCACCCGATCGTCCACTTGCATCCGCTGAAACACCACCGCACCCACGTCCAGGCGGACCTTCAGCCCCGGCAGCGGCGTACACTCGAGCGCGACGGTCATCGGGACCCGGGCTTCCCGCAAAATGCCTTCGACCACTGGGGCGCGGTCATCGAGCCGGTAGGCACGTGACTCGTAGCCGGTGGCCAAAGACAGCGACCAGTCGGAGCCAAAACTCTTCGTCAGTTTGACCTCTGCCCCCAGGTTTGCGCCCGAGGTCGTCAGCCGGAGGTCTTCGGTGATTTGCCAGTTCACCCCGATCATGGGGGTTACGCTGCCGTGATCTTCCAGGCCTTCCCGAGCCGCCACGCCGACGACCAGGGACAGATCCTTCGAGTACTTGTAGCGGACTCCCAGGAAACCGCCATAGGTGTCTGTCTTTTCCCCGCTGGCACCCATCTCACCGGAGAAATCGGCCGTGACGCCGCCGAAAATGGCCCAGGTGTCGCTGATCCGGTAATCCAAACCAGGGGCCACGCGCACGATCATCGCGTGAAGAGTGCGTTTTTCGACCCCGAGCACGCCCGGTATGTTGTCAAACTGATAGCGCGAATATTCCGCCAGCAGCCCCAGGTTGAGCGTCAGTTGCGGGGCCACCTTCAAACCAATGTTGACTCCAGTGCCCGCGCGGGTCACGGCCATGTCAGTACCGCCGGAGTCTTTGATGGTGGTGCGGAACTGATGGTTGGCGTACGGGTCGATGGTGAGCGCCACGTCCGCACTGCTCATCTCTGTGGAGCCCGCGCCGCTGCCCGCCGTCAGCGGCTGCTCCTGGGCCACGGCCCATGGGGTGACGGTCAGCAGGGCAATGGCGGCCAAGAGGGTGGGCTTCATCATCGCTAAACTCCCCAAAAAGCAGTGACGCACGCGTGAATCAGGGTGCGCCGAAGTGGTGGTGGATAATTATCATGATCCTGTAAGACTGTCAAGACGGCCCCGCTTATTCTGCTTCATCAATGCGTTTATTTAAGATTTGTAATAATAATTTTTGCATTTCACTGTTTCTGTGGTAATTTATCATAGAGAGTAAGTCATTTCTTGTCCTCCGCAGGCCTAATTACGCGGCGGAGCACAACACGTGAGAGCGAGAGAGAGCCATGAACCTCGTGGTTCTGGCACAGGTCATCTTTTTTTCGCTAGGAGCACCACGTGAACGCATTTATCAAAAAACCCGCCGCCCAGTTTGTCGCCGCCTTGGCCGCCGTAAGCCTTTTCGCCGCCACCACCCAAGCCGCCGCCATCACCGTCGTCAACAATAGCTTCGAGAACCATGGCAATGGCTCGTCCTACACCAATGGCTTCGACGGTGGAACACAGAACGGGTTTTATGCCCAAGGCTGGACCGACGTAATCACGGGTGGCAGCTACTCCGCCGGTCTCCAAGTCACCGGGGCCAGCGGTACTGACTTCCCCACAGTCGCTGACGAAGGCGTCGACGGCGGCAACGTCCATGTCTATATGTATAATGCGAACGCAGGTTCTTACATCTACCAAAATCTCGGCGTCACCATCCTCGCCAACAGTACCTACGACATCTCCGGCTGGGTCCGCGATTGGGCCAACACCGGCG
>JBBRWV010000032.1:0-28702 GCA_038248985.1 Phycisphaerae bacterium | reverse complement strand
GGGACGATGATCAAAGCGTCATAAAGTCAGGGAAAGCAAAGCTCGACTTTGAAGAGCCTCAAACCACTCCGAATGGGGACAGAATCTGGTTAAAGACGACCAAAGTGCCGCTCACCGATTCGCAGGGGAATACCATTGGCATTTTGGGCACCTATGAAGATATTACCGCTCGCAAGGAGACAGAACAGGAACTGCGCAAGCTTTCCCGCGTCGTCGAGCAGACGCCCGCGTCAGTGGTCATCACCGACAAAGCCGGCACAATCGAATACGTCAATGCAGCGTTCGCTCGACTCACAGGTTACAGCGTACAGGAAGTCCTGGGGAAGAACCCGCGGGTGCTCAAGTCGGGACTGATGCCTGAGGACACATATCGCCAAATGTGGAGCACGTTAGTAAGCGGCCATGAATGGCGCGGTGAGATGCAAAACCGCCGCAAGAACGGCGAGCTATTCTGGGAATTGGCCGTCATCTCACCCCTTACCGATGCGCAGGGAACCATCACGCACTACTTGGCGATCAAGGAAGACATCACCGCGCGCAAGCAGGTGGAAGCGGTTCTGCTGGCCGAAAAACTATACTCCGAGTCACTGATTAGGAGTCTGCCGGGCGTGTTTTATCTCATTAGCGAAGAGGGGAAATTTCTAAGCTGGAACAAAAGATTTGAAGCGGTGACGGGCCGCTCAGCCGAAGATATGGCGCAAATAAGCCCGATGGATTTGTTTGTTGATGAAGACAAACAGGTGATTGCATCGGCCATTCAAAGAGTGTTTACGCATGGTCAAGTTCAAGTCGAAGGCCGGCTTGTAGCGCAAGACAGCAAGAGGATACCCTACCAATTCAGCGGGAATAGAATTCTTGTGGATGGAGCGCCTTGTCTGATTGGCCTGGGGTTGGATATCACCGACCGCAAGGCGATAGAGGACGAACTGCGTACCGCCGCCCGCACCGACAGACTCACCGGTTTGCCCAACCGCGCCTTGCTGCTGGACCGCTTACAGAACACCATCCATCGCCACAAGCGATCCAAGGACTCCAAGTACGCCGTGCTCTTTCTGGACTTTGACCACTTCAAGACCATCAACGACAGTCTGGGCCACGAGACCGGCGACCAGTTGCTTCGTGAGATCGCCCGGCGGCTGCAAACCGTGGTACGTTCGGTGGACAGTGTGAGCCGCCAGACCGAGGGGAACACTACGTCCCGGCTGGGCGGCGATGAGTTCGTGATCCTGCTCGACGGCCTGCGGCACGAGGCGGATGCCCAACAGGTCGTCGAACGACTGCTGGACGTGCTGGGAACCCCGTACAAACTCGGCATCCACGAAGTCGTCAGCACCGCCAGCATCGGCATCGTGACCAGCGAGTACGGCCACGAACGCGCCGAGGACGTGCTGCGGGATGCCGACACCGCCATGTATGAGGCCAAGCTTGCCGGTCGCGGCCGGGCGGTGGTATTCGACGGCTCGATGCACGAGCGGGTGCGGCGGAAGTTGGAACTGGAAAGTGGTCTGCGTAAAGCCCTGGAACAGAGGCAATTCGTGCTCCACTACCAGCCGATCATCTCTCTGGAAACCCGTCGGTTGGAGGGTTTTGAGGCGCTGGTCCGCTGGCAACACCCCGAGCACGGGATGATCTCGCCCGGCGAGTTCATTCCGGTGGCGGAGGACACCGGGCTGATCGTCCCCCTGGGCGAGTGGGTCTTCCACGAAGCCGTGCGCCAACTGGCGGCGTGGTGGCGAACGCATGGCCGGGACGCGGTGCCGTCGCTGAGCATCAACCTGTCGCGCAAGCAAATGGTGCTGACGGACTTGCCCCAACACCTGCTGGCAATCGCCCAGGAGGCGGGGGTTGCCCCGGCCGCGCTGCATCTGGAAGTCACCGAGAGCGCCATCATGGCCGACCCCAACTTGGCCCACCAGGTGCTCGGCCAGATCAAGCAGCGAGGCTTCAAGATCGACATGGACGACTTCGGCACCGGGCATTCTTCGCTGGCGAGCCTGCACCAGTTCCCGCTGGACGTGCTCAAGATCGACCGCTCCTTTATCGCCAACCTGAGCCGCGGCCGCGATTTCGCCGCGCTGGTGAACGCCATCGCCATGTTGGCGCGGAACCTGAACATTGCGGTGGTGGCTGAAGGCGTGGAAACCGAGGATCAGATGACCATGCTCCAATCGCTCGAATGCCAGATGGCCCAGGGGTACTACTTTGCCAGGCCGATGCCGGCGGAGCAGGTGGCCGAGTACCTGGCCAAGACACCGCACTGATCGTCGAGGGCGGACCTGCCAGCGTGCAATTCCGCACCGGTTGCTTTCGCGGCCCCGAGGCAAACAGGTTGTTAACTGGGAGGGGGTTGTTAACCCCGCCAAAACGGTTCGAGAAATCCGCCCGCTCGCGGCATGACCGACCGCAACGGTGCCGTTAACCTGACCCGCTCTCGGCGGGAGAGAGTCAGAGAGTCTGGCCCCGCGAGGTGTCCGATCCTCTCTGCCGGGTTAACACGCGGGCCGAGAGAGGCGGCCAGGGACGTTCGTAACCCCTTGCCCCAAGCGGCGATCCGACGCGGGCTTGCGCGACACGACTCTCGCGCGTAAAAAAAACACCGCAGGCGTTGCGGTGGTTAGAAAGCTCCGCAGCCCCGACTCGAACCTACAACTTGAATCTCGCGGCCCGAAACTGCATTTTGGAACAGTGAGTGACCGGAGGTGTTGATGTGGCCGTAACGTTTGCGGATGGGAATGGGTGGAGATGTTGCCATGTGTCTGATGTAGTGTGGGAGCGTCGCTTGAACACCGGGTATCGGAGGCGTTGAGAGACTGACCAGGGTACGCGAGGCCCTTGGGCATGCCCAGCGGGGCCACTGCGCCGCAGGGCAATCGCACCAACGCGATTGGGACCGTTCCGCCGGCCTTCGCAAAATTGGCCGTTCACCCGGGGCACCCTCAGAATGCTCCGCAAACGGAAAACGAGATTACCCTAATAATGGATACAATTATCTGTTTTTTTGACACTATCTGATCTTGGGCTATAGTATTAAAGGAATGGCATTACGGATTGGAGCGACCATCCGGTCCGTGCCGAGAGGACAATTGATCGGAATTGTGGGATAGCTCCTGAAGGGCAGGCTGGCTTAGAGCGTTTTTCATTCTGCTCTAGCGCTATCGCAATTACGTAGGTATGCTGATGTCTTTGACAGGAGGTCGATGAAACGAGTTTCATCACTTTTTGGTTGCAGAGTCTCATTGGTATTTTTATTTGCGCGGCGATGCGCGACCGAGGATGAACGATCCCGGCCTCCTTCCAAGGGAGAGGTCATGAGCGACTGTTTACTACAGGCCAGAGCGGTGACGACCGGGAAGTCGGCCCGCAAGAGTTCGCGGTGGCCAGACGCCCGCCGGGATTTACCGGCAGATCCCGAGAGGGAATGGCCCAGCGAGGAGCTGTTGGATTTGGAAGAGAACCGTCGTGGCGGCTCGCATGCCAGCGCCATCCTCTTCGCGGGCTGTCTTGTGGCTTCTATCGCCCTGGCAGTTCCATTCGACTGGTTGCTCCGGCCTCTTCTGGGCGGGGGTGGTCAATGAAATGAACACTCGCGATCGCAGGTGTTTTCGACGCCATGTGGCGCGATCCTGCTTCGATGAGCAGAAGGTCGGTTTAGCCCGGGAACGTAAGTTATCGGCCAATATGAGGGAGTAGAGAGATGTTCAAGAGTATCGTTCGCGCGACGTGTTCCGGGCGAGGAACACTGGCAAATCGAATCGCCGTTCTGCTTGCCGCGGTGGCCTGTACAGGCATTGCGGCCCAAGCCCGGGCCGGAGTGATTCTGGGCACTGCGGAAGATTTCGCGGTACTTGGCGGCTCGACAATCACCAATACGGGAGCCACCACGATTCAAGGGAATGTGGGTCTCTATCCCGGCACGTCGATAACGGGCTTTGGGTCGGTCACACTGACGGGAACAGTGCATCAGACGGATGCGGTTGCGCAGCAGGCTCAAGTCGATAACACGACGGCATTCAACGGCTTGGCGGGCATGCCAATCACGGCCAACCTGAGCGGACAGGATCTCGGTGGACTCACCCTCCCATCGGGCGTCTATCATTTTGATACGTCGGCGCAGTTGACGGGGACACTTACCTTGGACGCTCAAGGCAACAACAATGCTTACTGGGTCTTCCAGATCGGCAGCACCCTCACCACCGCCAGTGCCTCGGTAGTGACGATGATCAACGTCGGCCCCAACGGCGGTTCCGACGATGGCCTGTTCTGGCAGGTCGGCAGTTCGGCGACCCTTGGCACTACCACAGACTTTGAGGGCAACATCCTCGCCCTCGCTAGCATCACCCTCAATACCGGCGCAACCATTCACAATGGCCGGGCCTTAGCTCAAACGGCAGCAGTGACTTTGGACACCAACACGGTCACTATCGCCTCTCCGGCTCCCAACTTCGGCCCGGGACTCAGTGGCGGTCTGACATTCGATGCCAACAACAACATCGTCCCAATCGGACCATCGGTTCCAGAACCCGCTTCTCTATCCCTCTTCATCCTGGGTCTCGCCCCGTTGCTCTCCCGACGCAAGGTGGCCAGGAACGTCGCTTCCTGACATCTGGCTTCCACGCCCGGACTGACCGGGCTACGCCGCATGCCCCGTGGGTGCCTACGCCGCAAGGCACCCATGAGGTTGGCCATGCCACCTGCCGATGATGATGATTGATACCCCTCACCCCCACGCCTCTCCCGCACCACCGCGCCGAATCAAATTTCTGTTTGATTTATGAAACGGTTGCCGTCTGGGGCGCTTGGCAACCGCATTGGTAACTGGAAGGGCTATCTCTGCGCGAGAGTTCGAGAGTTCTGGCTGGAAGTCGTCCCCGACCACCCGGAAGGGCGTCATCCCGCGCTCTATCCGCCTCTCGGCACCTCGCCACCCGTCGTCAGACATCGCATAAAACCTTGCGAATACTGGCCCAAACGCAAGAACCCCAAACGCTCTCGCGCTCGGGATTCTTGGTTAACTGGCTGGTGCGTCAGTTCCGCACCAAAATGGAATGATCCGCAGGCCGGACTCGAACCTACAATCTTCCGGTTAACCACCGGAATCCCTCACCCCCTGCGCCTTTTCCTTTAATATCCGTGCGCGCCCCGCTGGCCGCACAACTCAACGTTCCGTCTCTCCCTCCCCGGCCCCACCCCTCCGCCCCCGACACACCTTCCCCCCTGCCTCCACCCCTCTCACCCCACCCCTTCCGAACCACCCCTTCCAATTCGCGCTCCCTTAATTCCCATCTCCATTTTTAATTGAGACATGTATATATCTACAATTATAATTTCGTTATTCGCCCCCATCCTACCCCTCCCTCCCACCTCCCCACCCGCATTCACCCCGAAAACCCGCCCGCCTCCGACTTCGCCCCCCAGGCCCAACGCTCTCTCACCCAGTTGCCCCCGCTTGCCACCCAGACAGATTCGCCCGCAATCGCGAATCGCGAGCCCGCAGTGCCTGTCAAACTACAAAGTCCCGCCTCAAACTTTCGCCTCTCACGCCCCCATTCCCCCACCGAAAAACTCCCCATCCCGTGCTCCCCAGTCACCCCCTCTTCCTAGCTCCACACCCCCTCTTCACCCCCTCGCCCCCCCCACAACCCCCCTCGTACCCCGCCTCTACCCCCCTCCTCATCCCCCTGAACACCCCCCTTGCCCCCCCTTCAACCCCCTTCTGCGCAGCAAAAACAACCCTCATCCGCGCGATAAAGGGGGCAAAAAATACGCAACCCTATTCTTTAGCCGCAGCTCAAGCCCCCAGGCTCGCAGCTCACTTCCCGCAGTAATCGATGACCCGCGCAACTTCGCTTCGCAGATCCTGCCGGGCCACGATTCGATCGATAAACCCTTTCTCCACCAAGAATTCCGCCGTCTGGAACCCCTCGGGAAGCTCCGCCCGAATCGTATTGGCGATCACCCGCGGCCCGGCAAAACCGATCATCGCCTTCGGCTCGGCGAAAATCACATCCCCCAGCATCGCAAACGAGGCCGTCGTCCCACCGTAAGTCGGGTCTGCCAAAAGACATATAAACAACCCGCCCGCCTCGTCAAATCGCGCCAAAGCCGCCGAAGTCTTGGCCATCTGCATCAGCGAAATCGTCGATTCCTGCATCCGCGCCCCACCCGAGCAGCACACCAAAACCAGCGGCAAGTTCTCCTTCGTCGCCCGTTCCACCGCCCGCGTAATCTTCTCGCCCACCACCGCCCCCATTGACCCCGCCATGAACGCAAAGTCCATCACCGCAAGGACTAATGGACGCCCCTTCACGAACGTCCGCCCCGCCCGCAACCCATCCTTGCCCCCGGTTTTCTTCTGTTCCTCCGTCAACCGCTTGGCGTAACTCTTCTTATCCGTGAACTTGAGGATGTCCCGCGGCGCCAGATCCGCATCCATCTCTTCAAAACTCCCCGGATCCACCAGCATCTCCACCCGCTGCATCGCCGTTACGCGAAAGTGATAACGGCACTCCGGACACGTATGTTGTTGTTCTTCCATCGTCTTACGATAGATCAGCCCCGCGCATTGTGGGCACTTCAACCATAGGCCTTCCGGCACATCCACGTTCTTACGCACCGGGGCAATGGTGTCCCAGGAACTGGCCGACAAGCTTTGCAATTGGGCCATAAAATATCCTCATTAGCCTGACTAGCGGGTCAATTCAGCCGTCGATTCTTCGCGTGTTTTATGCAAATCCAAGTGTGACAAATCGGCGAGCATTGGAGTAACAGTTCACGATACCTAAACATAGGCGGAGGGTCAATGATGGTGGGCCGGGTGACTAAAGAGGGTAGCGTATTTCTGAATTCCAAGACCTCTTATTATCGGCTGAATGGCCAAATATCTCGGCTAAATGCCCAACTATATTGGTAAAATGTGGAAATGATTGCAAAAAAACATGGTCGAAAGGCGGGGCGAAGGCCGGAAAAGCGCGTATAAATTTCTAAAAAAGGTGGGTGTTGGGCTAAAATGATGGGGTGTTGGGCTAAAAAGGGCCAGTAAGCAGGGGGGGTGGGCTAAAAGAGCGGGGTCTAAGCGGGCTGACGGCCTATTGCGTGCGAGTGCTCGGTCAAAGACGCATGGGCACGCAGGCCAGGATGCGTCTTCTGCTGTACCGCATCCCGCACCCGCTGCTCGATGCCGGTGGAGGCTGGCGGCAGATAACACACATACTGAGTTTTACTGATGCGCGCCAGCAGGATTTCCCATTCCTTTTCGCCCGTGCTGGTGGAGGACTTGGCCAAGACCGCGCCCAAGGCCGTTTGGCCGGTTGCCGGATCGGGCAGCGGGGCCACATCCAGATCCGCATCCTGGCCGTGGGCTTTTTCCTTGAGAATCTGTTTGGCGGCACTCAAGCACGCGCGCGACAGCGCATCGAAGCCCTGCTGCAAATGAATGTCTTCATCGTGGACCCGGGTGCCCATCAGCCGGCGTGCTTCCACTTCCTTGAGAAGCGGCAGTTGATCGGCGACCATTTTCAGCTCCCCCATGAATTGCACCGCCCATTCGCCATAGGCATTGCCCATGATGCGGGCATGCCCCGGTTCCACGGCGCGCGAGCAGGAGGGGCAACTGACCATGGGCGTCACCCAAAAGCGAAGTCGTTCCATCAAGGTTACCGAAACGTCGATGGACTTTGCACAATGGGGGCAGCGGGGAATGTGTACAGCCATAGAACACCTTCCGAAGTCAAAATTTTTCGTACTGCACACCGGTTAAGAATTGCGTGCCGGTGTTGGGAAAGCCATGCGAAAGATGGCACACGAGAGATGGTTTGTCATTTGTATAACGCGGGGTTGTAGAAATCAACGATAAAGCGACCGGAATGTTACAAAAAAGCTAAAATTTTCCGCCATTATCCGCACCTATTGAATTTTCCGTCGGCGTGAATTTGCGGTCGTCGCGGTTACCGCGTGATTTCTTTGTTTTCCAGGTCGTAACTGTGGAAGATCCGGCCCACACGCACGGTCAGCAGCGCGAGCAACGCCCGGTTGACGGACTCGATATTCTGAGTGTCCGTCAATTGGGGCGATATGTGTGCCTCCACCGGCGCGCCCAGGACACCCTCGGGCGGCCACAGGCGCGTGCCATTGCTATCGACCACTTTCACGACGACGGCCGCGGCCCCTTCAGTCAATGAATTATCCGACGTCGCCTCGACCTTCCATTGAATAACATCAATATGGAGCACCACGTCGGCACCGGCTGCACGGGCCACATCGGCAAGGCCAAACTTTTCAAAACGATCGGACCGACGGGCCTCGGCGAGTTGCTGCTGCCCCACAAACTGGTCCGCCGCCTTGAACTTGAAGAGGTGGTCGGTAATCGCTTCGCCGAGGGTATAGGGGATGTCGGCCGGCATGCGCGAGGTCTGGCGCGGATCGACAAACACCAGCACCCGCTTGTTCTTGGGCAATTCATAAATCGCGTCAGCCTTGCCTTTTCCGCCAATCAGATAGAGTGCTTCACACGAGGGCAAGGTTGAGGCCAGAATCAGCAGCAACGGCACAAGAGCCACGCGCATTTTCATGTTCGATCCTCCGCGATGAAAGAATAGTCCTGTTCCACTTTTATCCGCCGCGAAATTATTCGCGGGTACGTATGGGTTTATCCATTTCGCGATGCGTAAATAGGCGGCCAGTCACGCGCGACGCAAACATTTCCAGGGTGCGTTGACGCACCACCGATTCATTGGTCCGCGCGACATCCACGGGTCCATCCTTCGGCCAGGAAACATCGAAAACTCCCCGCCACGCCGGCAACTGGCTCGGCTTATCCACTTCGAATATTTTCGCCGTCGCCCGGATGTTGCCCTGCAAATCTCCCACGCCGCCGCGGCTGGTCGTGGAATAGTTCAGCAATTCGATCATCAAGACACGATCGACCCCGAAATGTTGGCCAATGTCGGATTCCGAGAGGCCAAACCAGTTGATCGTTTCATCCTGCCAGGCGATGACATCCTTGGGTGCCAGCAAACGCGTCGTGGGCAGGCTGGAGCGCATCTGATTGGCCAGAAATCCAGAAATTTCCGCTCGGGCATCGGGAAACTCATTCACGAGCGCCTGGTCGGTGAAAATCACGATCGCCACGGATTTATTTTCCAGCCCCAGATACTCGGCCGTCACTTCCTTGCCGCGCATCCGTTGATCGGCCGCAGCCAGCCAGCACCCTGAAAGGGCGGAAGTCAGCACCATGAGGGTGACCACGACTGCGGAAGGGCGGGCCGCTCGGGAACAGAAACGAGAGAGTAAGTCACCACGCATGGGAATCCTCCAAAGCCAAGAAGAAGCATGTTAGTCTGCCGAGGCGCAGGTGCCAATGGGGGGGCGTAAGAAAGCGGCCAAAGAAATCGAAATTGGGGGGGAAGGAGGGGCGCTGAGGCGGCTCGTTCAGACCACGATGCCCCACCGCACCGCGACGATCTTATAGATCCACGCAAGGGACAGAAGCGCCAGGCAAACGAAAAAAATCGACCGCCAATACCAGTTCAGAATAAACGCCGACGGCCCCATCCATTTGCCGGTGACGATGCCCACCAGGGACATCACGCCCAGCACAATGCCGAGGATCCCCACCAGCGCCCCAAACGGCTGGGTGATGAAGGCTTTGACCGGGTCACCATGGGCGACGTACGAAACGGCCGTGGTGCATCCGCAGGTGGGGCACGGTACCCCGGTGAAGCGCAACATGCCGCACGGCGCGAGGCCCAGCCTTTCATGCGTTCCAAAACCCTTGTTCGAAGGGGGAAGAAGAAATCCGATGGCCAGCATGACGACACAGATGGTGAACATAAAGGCGCACCAGATTCGCGTGGACAGGGGCTTGGCCTTGTGCGTGGTCAGCGGCGTCGGGGAGCTTTGGGCGAGGACCAGCGGTAAGACGGTCGCATCGCCGGGAGTTGATTGGGAGGGTGTATCGCTCATGGGGATGATAATAACCGATTCGACCGGGCCTATGCGAGCGCTGCGTGAAACCGGCGCGGTGGAGCACCGCGACGATTAACCGGCCGGGCAAATCAACCGATAACAGGGGTGATGAAGTCACGACGCCTATCCTCTTTGCGCCCCGCGCGTGTCGCGCGCGGGTTCACGCTCATCGAAATCCTGATCGTCGTTATGATCATGTCCATCGTGATGAGCCTGGGCGTGCAGACGATTGCTTCGTTTGAAGCCAATCAACGCGCCGAGCGGGCGGCACGCGAAACCCTGGTCGCCTTTCGCTTCGCGCGCAACCTGGCGATGACCACCGGCAAGGATTCCTGCGTCCTCTTCAACACCTCCAGCAACAGCTTCAGCATCTACTGGAAATCCAACGGCACCACGTGGGACGCCACACCCATTCAGCAACCGCTGGCCCCCGGAAATTACACGATCAATTACGGCACCGAGCGGGAACTCGCCGGCACCACGTTCGCTCTCAACCCCGCCGCCACCGTGCGCTTCACGTACAACGGCTTGGGCACTTGTGACAGTGCTTCGACCCTGGCGCTGAGATTTGGTTCCAAGTCCAAGACGCTCAGCATCGTGCGTGTGGGCGATCCCACGATCAATTGAAGTGCGTCAGAACGGAAACAGAAAATTTGCCGGCGCAGGGGGGATTATTTTTCCAGTTCCTGCCACGTCACGCCAATCGTCCGAAACACCGGCGGAGGCGCATACACCACCAGCAACCCCCCATGCAAAGTGAGCGAGCAGGGCCCGTTTTCCACATCCGTCCACAACTGGGGCGTCACTTTTTCCTTCAGGGTCGCCACGATTTTTTCCGCCAATACCCGCGTCTCCACATTCTTGTTCTCGGGCTTTAGCTGCAGTCGTTTGATCAAATCGCGCAAGTCATACACCGCAAAAAGCGTCCGGCTGCGGATATCCCGCGCCGTTCCGATGTACACCACGCCGGCTTCATTCACCAGGTAATCCAGCGCACCAATCACGTGCATCTGCAACTCTTTGCGGGCGCTGGCCAACAGGACAATGTTCAATTCCGGCGCGGCCTTCTCCAAATTCCACGCGATTTCCTCTACCGCGCGATTTTTATCCTGCGCCGCGTCCACCCGTTTCCGCATCCCCTCCTCCGCCTTCTTCTGCCGCACCGACGCCACCACCCCCGGCGGCACCGATCCCGGTTTCATCGGCCCGGCCAGCGCATTGAACAGCCGCTGCACGTGCAGCACGACGCGCGGCGATAGCGTGGCCACCAGGTAATCGCCCTTGATCAGCAACTGGCGATTCGCCCCCTCTGATCGTTCACCCACGCGGCGCAGCTCCGCCTGCGCCAGCGCCAGCACTTTTTTCTCCCGCGCGGACCGCTCGTCGGCGACCAGCGGCGGCGTCAGCGCCTTCCCCGCGTCGATGAGCCGAGTCACATGGGCTTTACCCAAATTTTCGTTGGTCGTGATTTCCACCACTCCTTCGCCCACAACGTAGTTGAGCCGGACCTCGTCGCTGCTGAGCGTTTCACACAACGCCCGTACCAATTGCTCCGCCGGCAGCTTGCGCAAGCGCAACGAAACCGCGGCATCCCGCGCGATCCCGGCCGTCTTCATCGCCGACCAGTTCACCACGATGTTCGTGTTCGCCGCGGTGCGGATCTGCTGCACGGCTTTTTCCAGCGGCACCTTGTCCAGCGTAAATTCCGCGATCTCTTTATCCATCGCCGCTTCAATGTTGGTAAGGATGGACCGCGTCGCCGGTGGCGCACCCATTTGTGTCTGCGGCTGCGTCCCCACCTGCGACTGCGCCCGGCTGTTCGGTTCCGCCGGCACCTGTCCCGACACGCCCCACGATCCCATGACGATCCCCCATGCCAACCCGATGACCATCCCGCTGCGCCACATGCCTGCTCCTCCCAAAATGTTGCCTATTCGCCGCACGCATTCTACCGCGCGGGCCCCGGCGTCACCTCGCGCAACGCCGCCCGCCACTCCATATAGCGATACGGCAGCCCGTGCTCCGCATGTAACGCCTGCAAACGGGCATGATATTTTTCATACACCTCGTTTTGCCAATGCTGCGCGTTCTCATCACAAAAATAGATCCGGCAGCCCAGCGGCCGCGCTTCGCGCGCCGTACACAAACCCTCGATCTGATACGGACATCCCTCCACCACCTCCGCCGCGAAAAACTGCCTCAGAGAAACCGTTTTGGCTCCCCCCTCCGCGTCCGATCCTTCTCGCCGCTGCACCCCCTCAATGGTGTCCGCAAAATACGCCAGCTCAGCCGCCGTCACGTACAGCCGATGGCCATACGCCTCGAATTTGCAGCAGCGTCCACTCGCCTGGCATACCGGCTTGCGCGCCGCGATATCCGCATCGGCCTCGGCCAGGATGCGTTGAACATCCTCCCCTAACTTTTTCTTGGCAGAATATTCCAGCGGAGAATTCACGTCGCCCCTTTCATGATGCCCCCCTTCCGGCAGCCCGCTCACAGACTTCCCGGCGTGTTCCGTTTGTTCTCAATGTGCTCGAGCGGATAATGCGGGGCTTTCGCATCGCACATCCCCGGGCACGTGTGCGACGCATTCTCCCACCGGTCCGGCGTCTTCAAATTCTCATTCCAGAACGGCCACGTGCGGCATTGCACCGGCCGCACCGGGTAGATCATGCACAGGGCGTTGCCGTTCTCCCGCTTCAAAAAGGTGCAGTCATAGTTGAATTTTTCCAGCAGCGAAAAGCGATTCCCCACCCGCTTCACATACGTCCGCGTGAAGTGCTCCAACTCCATCTGCAAATGCGCCGCGATCTTCTCTATCTCTTCCACCGACATGTAGACGTACCCCGGACCGCCCGAGCAGCAATTGCCGCACTGTGTGCATTCAAAACGCAGCCCCTCCGCATACCACGGGGTGGCCACGTTCAACGAAACGTTTTTTTCGACAGGCTTGCTCATCGCCAGAGTGTAGCAGAAGTGAGCGGGCGACAGGTATCGGCCCATCCTCCCGTCCCGCGCCCTGCCGCACCAGCCCCTTGACGCCGCCGCCTCGGCGCGCAATCATTTACACCCATGAATGGATTTTTTAACGGCATTGGAGGCTGATCATGATTTCCCATTCCACTTTCAAACTGACCCTCGTCCTGTCCCTCGCGGCCCTAGCCATCGGCGGCTGCAACAAGAGCACCGGCCCGCTCATTTCCGCCCCGGTTTCGCCCATCGCGGACATCCCCGTGCCCGCCGGCTTCGCCATGGATGCGTCCAAATCCAACAGCACCGTCGTTCCCGCCACCAGCTTCCGCACCGCCTATCACTATTACAAAGGCAGCGATGACGTCCTTCCCGTCGTGAATTTCTATCGCACGCAAATGCCCACCAAAGGCTGGACGCTCGTCGATCAGAACCAGATGAAAAATGAAGTCACCCTCCGCTTCAGCAAGAGCAAGGAGGCCGCGGCCATCACCATTCGCAAGGCCCTCATCAAAACTCACATTATTGTGAAGCTCGGCCCCAGCGACGGCACCACCACCAACGCCGCCAAAAACTGATCTCTCGTTCCGGACGTTCCAATGAAAAACGGATGGCAGCACCTGTCATCCATTTTTTTTGCACGGCCGGTTTTCTTACGCCCGGAAAACCGCCCCCAGCTTCTTGCCCATCAGCGTCCCGGCGCTCACGATCGTCACGATCAACATTCCCATCGCCAGCACGCCCAACGCACACGCGTTGCGCACGTTCTCCGGCCCTGACGTGTCATTCCCCAACTGGTAAATCATCTTGGTGATCGGAAATGACTCCGGCAATTGCGCCAAAATCAGCGAATCCGACACCTCCAGCATCGCAAACGAAAACGTCAGCAAACTTCCCGCAATCAGGTTCGCCATGATCAGCGGCACGGTGATTTTCAGCAGCGTCCGGATCGGTCCCGCCCCCAGGTTCTGCGCCGCCTCCTCCAAACTCACGCTCGTCTGCTGCAACCCCCCCGACGCACTCCGCACCAGGTACGGCAATCGCCGCATCGAATACGCCACCACCAGCATGATGAACGGCGCCTGGATCAATTCCTTCGGCGTGATCTTGACCCCGATCCAGGAGGCCGCCGTACAAATCTCCGGCATGATGGCCAGGTAACCAAACGCCATCACCAGCCCCGGCACCGCCAGGGGGAGCATCGCCATCGCATCCAGCACGCCCCGCCCGATCACCCGCGTGCGCACCAACACCCAGGCGATGGCGATGCCCAGCACAATATCAATCACCGTCGCCACGCTCGCGTAGCGAATGCTGTTCAAAATCGCCCCGTAAATTTCCGGCGTTTGAAAAACCGCGCTGTACCCCGCCACCGTGTACCGATTCGGAATAATGCTGCGATACCATCCGAACTGCCCTTCCGGCCCCCAGCCCGACGCCGGCTCAATCGCAATTGCCGTAAAGCTATACAAAATCACACCGATGTGCGGCATCATCGCCAGAAGCGTCACCACCACAAACGGTGCTGCGGCCACGAATCCGCCCCAGAAGCCCAGCTTCGTATTCGTCGCCGCCACGGCCGCCTTGCTCGTCATCGCGTACGCCTGTCGGCCAAAGATCATCTTGCCCACCACGTACGCCAGCACGGCCACCGCCAGCACCATCGTCACCTTCGCCAGGGTCAAGGCCGAAATATCCCCCGACGCCGTCGCCAACTCATCGTACAACGTCCGCGAAATCACGTTGCGATAGTCCAGCGCCATTGGCGTCCCCAACTCCGTGAACGCCCAGATAAAAATGATTGTCGCCCCCGCAAAAATCCCCGGCATCGCCAGCGGCAGCGTGATCCGCCGAAAAATCTTGAACCGCGTCCCACCGAGATTTTCCGCCGCCTCGCGCATCGCCGGGTCAATGTTCGCCAGCGATGCCTGGATGTTCAGATAGGCAATCGGGTACAGCCCCAGCGTGATTAGCGCCGCCAGAAGCCAGAAGCCGCCGCGGGCCAGCCAGCTCACCCCTTCGGAATGCTCGAGAAAACCCAACTCCTGCAGCAGCACCGTGAACGAACCAAACTTCCCGAAGACCTGCTTCATCCCGATCGCCCCGACGAACGGCGGCAGCACCATCGGCACCAGCACAATCGCCGACAACAACGACTTGCCGCGGAAATCATAGCGGTTGGAAATCAGCGCCAGGGGCATGGCGATGAGATTGCACAACGTCGTCACCACGATCGCCAGCACCACGGAGTTTCCGATCCGCGTCCAGAACGTCGGATCCTTGGTGAACAGGTAAATCAGCCATTCCCCCCGGCCCGAAAAGGCCCGCGCCACCATCTTCACCACCGGATACACCATCAGCGTACCCAGGATCAGCAACAGGGCCGCCAGCAACAGATAGTGATGCCACTGTGACCGAAACTCCGCCACCCACCATGAACGGCGTTTGGCGAGGCCGGGCGTGACATAATCGGTCGCAGGTTCTGGGGGCAGTACCTTACTCATGGCCGGGATTGTACCGGGCAAAACTCAATTGGTAATGACAAATCCCAAATATCCCGCCGCCGCCACCCTCTGACGGAATACGCGTTACCCCCCCGCCTTCCCCTCCGCCTCCAACTGGGCTTCCTCCACCTCCGCCTGGTGCCGCGAATAACTCCCCGTTGCCACCCAGTACGCCCCCAGCATGTTCCACAGCAACGGCAAAAAACGTATCGCCTGCGTCAACGCAAAGATCCGCGACGCATCCGCCAAGTTCCTGAAAAAATGATAGATCACCGAATCCATCACGCCGAGCCCCAGGAAGCTCACGGGCAATGCCGCCGCCAGAATCGCCAGGGGGGTATACGCCAGATAGTGCCCCAGGTGCGCCCGCTCGATGCCAAACGCCAGTCCCGCCACCCACGCCGACAGGGGTATCAACATCTGCGTCACGAGGGCCGCCAAAAACGCCAGAATCAGCGTCGGCCACGCCCGCCGGTACGAATGCAAAACATCGTCCGCTTTGCGAATCACCTCCGGCGTTTTGGGATTGTTGATGACGCGGGACAGGCCCACGGCATCCCGAATCCGCCGCGAAAAATACACCACGCTTCCCACCCCCAGCACGCTGAACACTCCCAGCACCAATATCACCACGTTGCGCATCGTCGGGTTGTGCGCCATCTGAAACGCCGCCGCGATCCCCGCAATCAAAAACAACGCCAGCAGCCCGATCACCCGATCAAGAATCACCGTGATCGCGCTTTTGGTCTTCGATCCGATCACCCGCGACGTATACACAATCTTTACCAGATCCCCGCTGGTCGTCCCCGGCAAAAACGTCGAGTAAAACTGTCCCACAAACGACAACGCCACGCATTTCCGCACCGGCAGAAAAACCCCCTGCGGCTCCATCAACTTCTTCCACCGCCACGCGTTCAAAAACATCGGGATGCCGATCAATACAAACGACACCACGAGCAGCCAGGGGTTCGACCGCCCCATCAGGTTCCGGAAGCCGATCTGCACCTTCGGCTCCGTGCCCCCGTCCACCAGCACCAGGAAACTCTTCGGCACCTCCCCTTCGTTGACCTCCACCCCGTCCCGAAACAGCCGCAAAGGCTGCAACAATTCCTTGTCGTCCGCGTCGCGCACCCGCCGAGGCTTAGCCGAAAATCGCACATACAAAGTCGATGGTTTGGTGGACGCCGATAACGGCTTCTCCATCACCACCACATCCACCGGCTCCACCAGCGTAATCCCCCCTAGCGTCGTCCCCGCTTTCAGCGTCACCACATCGTTCCACGCCGTATGCGAAATCACCCACCACAATCCCCCCACCGCGATCAGCACCTTAATGAGCGTAAATATCAGCTTCTTCAGCGAAGAACGCTTCTTGGTCGGTGCTGGAGAATCGGTCGCTTCCATCATCGGACAATACCGCATTTACGCGGCGATAACCACCTGCCAACAGCTCCGCCCCCTCAAATCCCCCCGCCCGATGTCGAATCCTCATGCAATGCAATCCCGCGCCGCCGCAGCAACTCCATCGGCCACTCCGTCGTCTTGTCCGCGCACACCAGCAACCGCTCCCCCAGCGCCATGCACAACGACTCATCCGGCGTCTCCCCGCCCGCCAATAGCACAATCAACCCCTGCTCGGCCATCAGCGCGCACGCCTCCCGCATCGCCTCGGCACTCAGCTCCTCCACATCCACCCGCACCACCGTCCGCGCCTCTTCGAACAACTCGCGTTCCAACTCATCGACAATTTCCCGCCGCACCCACACCACCACACCCTTTTGGCCGAGGCGGAACTCTTTTTCCTGCATCGAAACGCGCCCCTTCAAATGCTTTCCCGTCCCGTGCGCCCCCACGATCATCCCCGCACCCATCGTGTTGTTGGTCAACCGATCCACAATGATAAACCCGCCCGTCGCGCGGTTGCGTCCATACGCATCAAACACCAGCGGCTGATTCACACTCAACACCACCCGCCCCACCTCGTTCAACCCCAGCTTCGCCGCGGCCTTCTCTTCGAGCGTGTTCACATCCACGCCATGCTTCAACTCCACCATCGACCCCGTCGCCACCCGCGTCGTATGCTTGATCCAATACGCCTTCCCCGGCACCAGTGGCTGATCGCTCATCCACACCACCATCGCCTCCACATCCGCGCTCACCACCGGCTGCCCAGATCCTCCCACCTGCGCCTCGTTCAGCACCAGCATGTCCCCCCGCGAAATATCCACCTCATCCTCCAGCGTCACCGTCACCGCCATCGGCGCAAACGCCTCCTCCAACTCCCCATCAAACGTCACGAGCGACTTCACCCGGCTCACCCGCCCGCTCGGCAGCACCTTCACCGCATCCCCCCGCTTCACCGTCCCCGACGCGATCGTTCCGGCAAACCCGCGAAAATTCAAATGCGGCCGCAATACCAGTTGCACCGGCAAACGAAAATCCACCAGGTTCGTGTCGTGCGCAATCGATACCGTCTCCAGATGCTCCAGCAAACACGGCCCCGTGTACCACTTCATCACCCCGCTCCGCTCCGCCACATTGTCCCCCTTCAGCGCGCTCATCGGAATAAAAGTGATGTCGTTGAAACTCCCGCCCAGCTTGTGCGCAAACAACTCATAGTTCTTCTGGATCCCCGCAAAAACTTCCTCCGAATACCCCACCAGGTCCATCTTGTTGATCGCCACCACGATGTGCTTGATGCCCAGCAGCGAACATATATAGCTGTGCCGCCGCGTCTGTGTCGCCACCCCATGCCGCGCGTCAATCAAAATAATCGCCAGGTGACAGTTGCTCGCCCCCGTCGCCATGTTTCGCGTGTACTGCTCATGCCCGGGCGTGTCGGCAATGATGAACTTCCGCTTGTCCGTCGAAAAATACCGGTACGCCACATCAATCGTAATCCCCTGCTCGCGCTCGGCCCGCAGCCCATCGGTCAGCAGCGCCAAATCAATCTCCCCCGTCCCGGTCGTCCCATGCTTCGCCGAATCCTTCTTAACCGCCGCCAGTTGATCCTCATAAATCATCTTCGTGTCGTGCAGCAACCGCCCGATCAGCGTCGACTTCCCATCATCCACCGACCCGCACGTCAGAAAACGCAGCAACTCCTTACGCTGATGCCGGTCGAGATAGGAATGGATGTCTTCGTTAATCAAGAGCTCGGACATATCGTGACCGTCTTTCCTTGTTTGAATGCCTCGTCACAACCCTTTTAGGAATTCCAGTACCGCCGCCCAGCTTCGTGATTTGCCACCGCCCCAAATCTTCCAATTCGAACTTCTCGTCGTGATTCACTGACGTTTCCCCGCTGCGCAACCACCGGCCCTTTAGCAGCATGTCATCCGGCTTTGAAATCACACTCCGACGAACGTTGATTTGGGTCTGTGTCGTAATTACAATGTAATCATGAAGACAAAATTGGTTCAAATTGGCAACTCCCGGGGCATCCGTATCCCCAAGGCTCTCATCGAACAAGCCGGACTTACGGAAAATGTCGAGTTGGACCTGCGCGCCGGCGAACTGGTGATCCGGCCCGCGCGAAAATCGAAAAAGTCCAATCCACGGGCCGGCTGGGAGGAGGCTTTCGCCGAAGCCATTCGAAAGAATGGCCCGGTTGCAGAATTGACGCAGGACGAACAAGATTTCCTGAATTTTCCCAACGATTTCGATGCGAAGGAATGGACGTGGTGATTGAGCGATTTGCCGTCGTCCTCGTGCCGCTGGATCCGGGCGTAGGCTCGGAGATCCGCAAGACGCGCCCCTGCGCCGTCGTTTCTCCAGAGGTCATGCACAAGCACCTGCGAACCGTGATTGTTGTCCCGATGACGAGCGGCCGAACTGGATGGCCCACGCGCGTCCCATGCCAATTTGCCGGCATCGAAGGCGAACTGGCGCTGGACCAAATCCGTAGCGTTGATCGGCACCGCTTGGTGAAAACTTTGGGCCGCCTTGATGACGCTACGGCTGACCGCCTGGTCGACGCCCTGACCGCCCTCTTCTCTTGATCGCTCAATCTTCATCAAAAATACCCCTCCCGCTTCTTTACTTCCATGCTTCCCGCCTCATCCCGATCGATCACCCGCCCCTGACGCTCGCTCGTCTTCGCCAATATCATCTCTTCGATAATCTCGGGCACCGTCGCCGCAGCGCTGTAAACCCCGCCGGTCAACGGCCAATCCCCCAGGGTCCGAAACCGTATCACCTTCTCCTGCGCCACCTCCCCCGCCTCCCAACGCATCCGCGCCGGATCATCCACCACGATCGGCACGCCGTTGCGCTCCACCACCGACCGCTTCTTCGCAAAATACATCGGCACCAGCGGTATTTTCTCCATGTGGATGTAGCACCACACGTCCAATTCCGTCCAGTTGCTCAACGGAAACACCCGGATCGATTCCCCTGGATTCACCTTCCCGTTGTACACGTTCCACAACTCCGGCCGCTGATTTTTAGGATCCCACTGCATCTGCGCGTTCCGGAAAGAATACACCCGCTCCTTCGCCCGTGCTTTTTCTTCATCCCGCCGCGCCCCGCCAAACGCCGCGTCAAATCCCCCCGCCCGCAGCGCCTTCACCAGCGCCTGCGTCTGCATTGCCGCCGAATACTTAGGCGTGGCCATGTCCCACGGATTGTACCCCTCCGCCAGCGCCTCCTCGTTCGTATACACCCGCAAATCCAAGCCATGCTCGCGCGTGTACTCATCGCGAAAAACCAGCAGATCCTTAAAATCCCACGTCGTGTTGATATGCAACAAAGGCATCGGCACCTTGGCCGGATAAAACGCCTTCCGCGCCAAGTGCGTCATGCACATCGAATCCTTCCCCGCCGAAAACAACAACACCGGATTCGTAAATTCCGCCGCCACCTCCCGCAAAATATGAATCGCCTCCGCCTCCAGATGCTTCAAATGCGACAGCCGGCCCTGCATCGCCACTTCCCCCTTCCCGGATTTTTCCGCCCCAACCGGGGCCAACGCCGTCGCCATATCGCTCCCGCATACGCCTGAAAAATTCGCTCTACCAAAGACCCCAAACATAGTGGCTCCTCCACCCCATTGCAAGGCATTACATAGTATTCTTCTAGGAAGAACCACAAGGCATACTCCCACCCTTTCCCGTCTCCTCTCGCCCCCATCCCCCATTCACTCACTAGGAATTGACCTCCCGCCTCCTCCTCACCCCCTTTTGCCATTCCCGACTCACTCTCGATAATGTCCTCAGCTTTCATGGAGAACCTTCCCGCATGAAAACCTCCCGCAAACGATTCCTCCTCCTCTCCGTCACCCTCCTCGCCCTCATCACCGCCACGCTCTACTGGCTCCACTGGCGCGGCCAACAAATCCAACCCGCCGACCAACCCACCCCCCGCATCCGCCTCCTCAGCATCATCCCTTCCCCCACCTGGATGGGCTATCACAGAAACTACGTCGAACGCGCCCGCCAAGGCCACATCGACCTCTACTTCCTCGGTGATTCCCTCACCGGGCAATGGATCAACGTCGGCAAAAATTCCTGGGACCGCCACTTCCTCTCCTGGCACCCCGCCAACTTCGGCATCGGCGGCGACGGCACCCACCACGTCCTCTGGCGCATCCAAAATGGCGAACTTGAAAACGTCCATCCCAAAGCGCTCGTCCTCATGATCGGCGTCAACAACCTCCAATTTAACCCCGCCCCCGAAATCGCCTCCGGAATCGCCGCCATCGTCGCCGAAATCCGTAAGCAATCCCCCACCACCAAAATCCTCCTCCTCGCCCTCCTCCCCCATCGCTTCCAACCCACCCATCCCCTCCGCCTAAAATCCCAGCAAGTCAACGCCCTCCTCCCCGCCCTCGCCTCCGACCCCCATGTCAAATTCCTCGACCTCGGCCACCTCTTCCTCGCCCCCGACGGCACCCTCCCGCCCACTCTCATGCCCGACGCCCTCCACCTCTCCCCCCAAGGCTACGAAATCCTCGCCAACGGCCTCACCCCCACCCTCACCGAATGGCTCGGCAATCCCGCGCCGTAACGATCCACACCCCCGCCGTTTACGCCACGCTCCCTTCACCGCATAATATCCCTCACCCCTCCCGGGCCTTTGCCCAATCATTTCTTCGTCCATTATTTTGGAGACCCCATGAAAATCAAATCCCTCGTCGCACCCATCCTCGCCGCATCCCTCGGCATCTCCTTCTCTCTGTACACCCTGGCGGAAGCCCAAATGCAAACCCTGCCCCCACCCGCCACCACCAAGGCCGCACCTCCCAAAAAAGCCCCCGTATCCCCCACCGTCGCCTCCCCCCGCGGCGATGGTGGCTGGACCAAACACCACGAAGCCAACGTCGAACTCGCCAAAAAAGGCCCCTATAACCTCTACTTCCTCGGCGACTCCATCACCGACGGCTGGCACAGCCAGAAAAAAATCTGGGAACCCGCTTTCGGCGGCTGGAATCCCGCCAACTTCGGCATCAGCGGCGACCGCACCCAACACGTCCTCTGGCGCCTCCAAAATGGCGAGTTTGAAAACCTCAAACCCCAAGCCCTCGTCCTCATGATCGGCACCAACAACGCCGGGGATGACTCCGTCGAAAATATCGCCGCGGGCATCACCGCCATCGTCACCGAAGTCCACAAACAATCTCCCGACACCAAGGTCCTCCTCCTCGCCATCTTCCCCCGCTCCCCCAAAGCCACCGACCCCATCCGCCAGAAACTCAAAGACATCAACGCCATCATCGCCCAACTCGACAACGGCAAAACCATCAAATACCTCGATTTCGGCGACAAATTCCTCACTGAAGACGGCACCCTCACCAAGGAAATGATGAACGACTTCCTCCACCTCACCCCCAAGGGCTATCAAATCTGGGCCGATGCCATCACCCCCACCCTCACCGAATGGCTCGGCGCCCCCGCCGTCCCCACCCCCGCCGCCTCGACCACCACCCCCGACAAGTAACCCCCCACGTCATGCACTCAAAGCCCGGCGTCCTCAACCGCGCCGGGCCTTTTTTTCGCCCCCGCCATCGTACTTCTTGCTTCTTGCTTACCCTGTCCAGTCCTGACCAAAAGTTGTCACCCCCGCTCCCCATTCCTCACCCGCCCTCGATCCCCCTCCGTCTTACCCCTGACCGCTCGCCCCTCCCCCCTCGTCTCTGACGTGCTAGAATCCAAAGATGTTCTTCCACCCCCACATCCAAAAAGCTGACCTCCCCTGTCCCCGCCTCCCTCCAGAGTTCGACGGACTGCGCATCCTCCACCTCTCCGACCTCCACATCACCTCCTGGACCCAAAAACTCACCATCTGGACCAAACTCCTCCCGTCCCTCCGCGCCGACATCGTCCTCATCACCGGCGACCTCGGACACCGCTCCTGGCTCTGGAAACGTTCCCTCACCAACGTTGAACGCTTCCTCACCCCCCTCGCCCCTCGCCTGGGCACCTATTTCATCCTGGGCAACCATGACTCCGCCAAACTCGGTGCCGCCCTCGCCCGCACCCTCGATAAATCGGGCCTCCCCCGCGTCCTCCTCAAAAACCAGGCCGTCTTCCTCCCCGCACCCAATTCCCCCGCCCTCTCCCTCGAACCCACCACCGCCCCGCGCCTCGCCCTCGTCGGCATCCACCAGCACCGCCGCATCGACACCGACATCCCCACCGCCATGCGCCTCGTCCGCCCCACTGACTTCGTCCTCATGCTCCTCCACTACCCCGACCTCGTCTTCCCCGCCATGGCCGCCGGTGCCGATATCTGCCTCGCCGGTCACACCCACGGCGGACAAATCTGCTGGCCCGACGGCCGACCCCTCTTCCGCCAGGACACCCTCCCCGCATTGCAATGCACCGGCCTCCACCGCATCGAACACGCCCGCGGACAAACCTGGATGATCGTCAACCGCGGCATCGGCGTCGCCGGCCTCCGTGTCCGCATGTTCTGCCCCCCCGAAGCCCTCCTCCTCACCCTCCGCTCCGCCGCCCCCACCAGATAACCAAAATTTTTTTCTTGAAAAGTTCGCTATAAGTTTGGTACAATGCCCCGCATCCAAAAACTCGGGGGAGGGAAAAATTCATGTCCACATTCCAACACGCCCTACCCCAGGCTCTGCTCCTGGCTCAGGCCTCCGCGCCCCGTCCTCCTTCCCCTCGGTTTTGCTCAACATCGCCAAAAATGTGGCGATCTACTTGATTTCATTGCTCCATCCACTCCGCCACCGTGGCGGTCTACCCGCAAACATTGACTTTTTTGCCAAAATTCCTGCCTTCCTTACAATGCTCCCTCACCCCGTCCTTTGGAGATTCCCATGTCCACCCACAATTTCCTCGCCATCGACTTCGGCGCCGAATCCGGTCGCGTCATGCTCGGCACACTCTCCCCCGACAAAATCACCCTCACTGAACTCCACCGCTTCCCCAACCTCTCCATCCGCACCCCTACCGCCGACGGCCGCTCCACCCTCCACTGGGATGTTCTCCGACTCTGGCACGAGGTCCAGACCGGCATCGCCAAAGCCACCGCCGCCCACACCATCTCCGGCATCGCCGTCGATACCTGGGGCGTCGACTTCGCCCTCCTCGACGCCCACGGCCAACTCCTCGCCAACCCCGTATGCTACCGCGATTCCCGCACCGACGGCCTCCCCGAAAAAGTCTTCGCCAAACTCCCCCAATCCAAAATCTACTCTATCACCGGCATCCAAACCATGCCCCTCAACACCCTCTTCCAACTCGCCTCCCTCTCCTTCAGCAACTCCCCTCAACTCCACGCCGCCAAATCCCTCCTCTTCATGCCCGACCTCATCGCTTATTGGCTCTCCGGAAAACAAGGCAATGAATACACCATCGCCAGCACCTCCCAAATGCTCGACGCCCAAACCCGCACCTGGTCCCCCGAAATCCTTTCCACCCTCGGCCTCGCGCCCGAGCTCTTCCCGCCCCTCATTCACCCAGCGCAAAAAAACTCGCTCCTCGGCACCGTCCAAAAATCCATCGGCCAATCCCTCAACGCCACCGGCATCCCCGTCATTTCTGTCGGCTCCCACGACACCGCCTCCGCCGTCGCCGCCGTCCCCGCCACCTCCGGCGATGATTGGCTCTACCTCTCCAGCGGCACCTGGTCGCTCCTCGGTGCCGAAGTCGACCATCCCGTCCTCTCCGAAAAAGCCGCCCACTACAACGTCACCAATGAAGGTGGAGTGGGCGGAAAAATCCGCCTCCTCAAAAACATCGCCGGCCTCTGGCTCCTTCAAGAATGCAAACGCTCCTGGGCCGCCGCCGGGACCGATCTCGACTACGCCACGATTGTCCAACTCGCCGAGTCATCGCAACCGCATCTGGCCCTTCTGGACCTCGACGATCCCGCATTCTCCACCCCCGGCGACATGCCCCAAAAAATCATCGCCCACCTTCAGCGTTACAATCTCCCCACCCCTTCCACCCCCGGCCAGTTCGCCCGCATCATCTTCGAATCCCTCGCTCACACCTACGCCAAAGTCGCCAAAATCCTCGAAGAACTTACCGGCAAAAAATTCACCCGCCTCCACATCGTCGGCGGCGGCTCGCAAAACAATCTTCTCAACCAACTCGCCGCCAACGCCACAAAAATGACCGTCATCGCCGGCCCCGTCGAAGCCACCGCCCTGGGCAACATCGCCGCCCAAGCCCTCTCCACTGGCCACCTCGGTTCAATCTCCCACGCCCGCACCCTCATCGCCCAATCCTTCAACGTCAAGACGTTCACCCCGCAAAAATAGACCTCCGATCTGCTATACTGCCCCCCGAGGTGTTTCCCATGACCATCGCTACAATCTACCACATCACCCTCAATCGTCTCTTCGTGCCTTCGTGGTAAAAATCATCTTCTAAAGCGAGAAAAAATGCTCAAAACCCCTATTCTTCATCCGCAACTTCTGGCCGCTCTGGGCCGCATCGGGCATTCCTCCAAAATCCTCATCGCGGATGGCAATTATCCGTTCGCCACCAAGAAGAATCCAGCCGCCGAGATTGTGCACCTCAATTTTGCGCCGGGTTTTCTGTCTGTTACGGACATCCTTTCACCGCTGCTCGACACAATTCCCATCGAACTCGTGGAAGTCATGGAGCCGATGAAGTCCGGTCCTTATGCGTTGAAAAATGATCCGCCTATTTTCCAAAACTTTCGCGCGATTCTGGATGCAAAAAAATACCCGAAGATTCCCCTCACCAAGGTTGAACGGTTCGCCTTCTACGGGGCCGCCAGCACGCCCGACGTCGCACTTGTCATCGCCACCGGCGAACAGCGCATTTATGCCAACATCCTCTTAACCATTGGCGTCGTTATGCCTTAAGCGTTTTTTTCTTCCGCACCAACGCCTGAAAATATTGCGGCGAGTTGTTGAAGTACCCGATCGTCAAACTGCCCTGAGGCTCCCAGCCGTCCTTGATGTATTTGTTCACGGCAACCTCCAGCAAGTAAACGGCCTGGTTCATTACCACGTGATATTCCATGGCGGCTTCGACTTCGATCTTGTTGGGAATCGAGCCATCGCTGGTGCGGCCAGCTTCGGAAGGGGCATTGGCCGACAACGAGATGGTTCCGTGAGAGGCATGATCATGATGAGGAGCACCATCCGGGCCCGCGCCGGTGGTGGTCGCTTCGTCGGCGGGCGGATCGTCGATCAGGGCAATCGCATCTTTCTCCGCTTCGGGCTCGGGCGCGAGTGTTTCGACGAGAATGCCGCGATCATGGGCTTGTTGTTCGGCGGCTTTCTGATTCGGGGCGACTAACGTGATTTTCACGTCGGCACCTGACTCTTTGTCGGCGCCTTTGACATTGAACCGCATGATTTTTACTCCCGAAGAGAAGAGTTGACCGAAAACGGCAGGCTCCGGGTTTATGTTGGCTACTTAGCTTAACGGCTATTTTGGGGTAAACGTTGCATACTAAGTGTATAAAATCGCAATTCAGGCCCTATATGGCTATTCCTCGGGGGTTTGAGGGGTGGTGATTTGAGTCAAGGTTTCGGGCGAATCGGAATCGGGGTGGGTTTGGCCGCGGTCTTTTTTGTCCTGGCGGGCAAGTTGGCCGCAGGCGGCGGCGACGTCGCGTCCGCGACTACGGCGGACGTGAGTGTTGATACCGGAGGAGCGGAGGATGTTCTGGAAGGAGAACATGGTTTGGCCGACGGGACGTTTGAAGGGGAGCTCGGGGACTTCGTTGTAATAGATGAGGTTGACGTTGGCGCGGAGGGATTTGGCGATTTGGGCAAGTTGGCGGGCGTGTTCGGGGAGGGTGTTTACGCCGTCGAGCATGATGTATTCGAGGGTGACTTCGCGGCCGGTTTTTTCGAAGTAGTACTTGCCGGCTTCGGTAATCTGAGCGAGGGAGATTTTTTCGGCCCAGGGGATGATCTGGGCGCGGAGTTCGTCGTTGGGGGCGTGGAGGGAAATGGCGAGGGTGACGGGGATTTCGAGGTCGGCGAGTTTTTTCATTTGTGGGGGGAGGCCGACGGTGGAGAGGGTGATTTTTCGGGCGGAGATGTGGAAGGCCCAGTCGGCCATGAGGGTGCGGATGGCGGCGACGGTGGCGGAGAAGTTGGCGAGCGGTTCGCCCATGCCCATGAAGACGACGTTGCTGATGCGGCGTTCGACGGGGAGGAGGTGGGTGAGGCGGAGGCACTGTTCGACGATTTGTCCGGCGGTGAGGTTGCCTTTGAGGCCTTCGAGGCCGGAGGCACAGAAGGCACAACGGACGGGGCAGCCGACTTGGGTGGAGAGGCAGGCGGTGCGGCGGTGGGCGACGGTGGTGTTGCCGTAGTCGTCGGCTTGGTCGTCGTCGGAGGGGATCATGACGGTTTCGGTGAGGCCGCCGGTGCCGGCGGAGGCTTGGGGCCATTGGAGGAGGGTTTTTTCGGTGAGGTCGGTGGAGGTGACGTGGCGGACGACCTGGCTGTTGAAGATCTGGAAATTTTCTTCGAGGAAGGCGCGTTCGGGTTTGGCGATGTTGGTCATTTGGTCGAAGGAGGTGGCGCGTTTTTTGTAAATCCATTCGAGGATTTGGGCGGCGCGGAATTTGGGGAGGTTGAGTTGGACGAGACGGGTGGTGAGGTCTTCCAAGGAGAAGGCGAGGAGGTGCTCTTTGGGGAGGGACTCGGGGGGTTTTTCGGCGGGCAATTCGGTCTTCATGGGGGCCAGTATAGCGGAACGGGAGGGGGAGATGGTGATCGTGGAGGGGGGACGATCAATGTTGGCAGGTAGACCGCCACGGTGGCGGAGTGCATGGAGCAATGAAATCAAGTAGATCGCCACTTTTTTGGCGATGTTGAGCAAAACCGAGGGGAAGGGGGCGGGGGAGGATTGGGGATGGGGTGCGGAGGGCTGAGACAGGGGCGGGAGCGGGAGCAGAGTTAGAGCATATTGGAAGGTGGACACGTGGTTTTCCCCTCCCCTGAGTTTTGTGATGGCGCATTGTACCAAACTTATAACGAACTTGTCAAGAAGAAAGTTGGGGGATCGAGGGTGATGATGCTGGAGGCGTGGGTGATTGGTTTTGCGGATGCGGTGGTCGAAGGCGTCGTAGGCGTAGGCGACGGTTTGGGTGATGACGCTGGTGGCGTTGAGGGTTTGGACCTGGGTGAGGCGGTTGCGGAAGGGGCATTGGCTTCGGGGGAGACATCGGAAGATGCGTGGTGCGGCCTGCGGGGCGCACACTTTTTTTAAAGGAAGGGTGGGAAGGGAGGGCGTGAGGGGTGTCGGTGTATAGAGGAACATCTATCCGCGACGTCGTTTCGATCTCCGCGGGCGGTGGGACGCGAGGGGGTAGTGAGAGCGAGGAATGAAAGGCATGACGGCAGTAAGGGAACAATGTGGGACTGCGGGCGTGAAGAAAGGTCATTTTATCGGTTTTTTATTTGACAAATCTAATTGGGTGCGGCAGATTATACGCAACACGGATTGGCGGCTTGCGAAATGCGGCGGCGAATTTGTCGTGGGAAAAGATCGGCATTTTGCTTTTGGAGTATGCAAAGGAGCATGGTGTCGATGGTGCGCGCGTTGGTGGGTTTTTCGACGAAAAATAACTCGTTTGAGAAGGGGCGATGGCGCAATTGTCGGAGCGGGCGACGGGCGGCGGCGATGCATCGGGCGGTGGTGGAGACGTTGGAGCCGCGGGTGATGTTGACGGCGTCGGCGGTGCCCGGTGCGCAAGCGCCTGCCCAAGAAGCGGACCAGCGTCACCACGTCCTTCAGCGTCGCCGGCGCCGATGGCTACATGACTGCCGGGATGTACGAGGACGGCAGCCTGGGCGAGGTCTT
>JBBRWV010000031.1:0-29250 GCA_038248985.1 Phycisphaerae bacterium | reverse complement strand
GCGGATCCTGCCGGGGGTTTTTAATTGCGCGGAGCTTATTTTGGTGGTTTTGGGGCGTGTTTTGCGCGGTTTTGGGGGTGAGGGCGGGCTGGGGCCGGGGGTGAGGAGAGGGGGTGGAGCGTTCAAGCGATCGATGGGCGAGGTGGTGGGAGGGGAGCGCGAGGGAGCGGTTGGGCATTCACACATGCCGCGGCCTCGCGTACACTGCTGCCATCACGCACTCACTTACCGGAAAAAAACATGCGCATCATCGCTCTGTTCAATCAAAAAGGCGGCGTGGGGAAGACCACGACGACGGTTAATCTTGGCGCGGCGTTGGCGGAGGCGGGAAAGAAAGTTGTTTTACTGGATATGGATCCGCAGGCGAACCTGTCGACCCATATGGGGGTGGATCCGGAGAGTATTCAGCACTCGACGTATACGGTTCTGACGGATGGGATACCGCTGGCGGAATCGTTGCGGAAGGTGACGGGCAACCTGCGATTGGCACCGGCGACGACGGATTTGGCGGCGGCGGAGGTGGAACTGGTGTCGGTGGTGGCGCGGGAGACTTTGCTGCGAAAAATGGCGGAAAAGCCCAAGATTGAGGCGGATTTTGTTCTTATTGATTGTCCGCCGTCGCTGGGTTTGCTGTCGTTGAATGCGCTGGTGTATGCGACGGAGGTGATTGTGCCGCTGCAAGCGCATTTTCTGGCGTTGCAGGGGATGGAGAAGCTTTTTGACACGGTGGGGATGATTCGGCAGGGGTTGAATCCGAAACTGCGGATCTCAGCGATTTTGTTTTGCCAGTATGAATCGGCGGCCAAACTGACCGGTGAGGTGACGTCGGAGGTGGAGAAGTTTTTGGAAGAGGCGCGGGGGAAGAATCATCCGGTGTCGGAGGCGGTGATTTTTCAGACGCAGATTCGGCGGAACATCAAACTGGCGGAAGCGCCTTCGTTTGGGCAATCGATCTTTCAGTATGCACCCAATTCGGCGGGGGCGGCAGATTATTCGGTGTTGGCGGAAGAAGTAATGAAGATGAAGGTCTTTTGAGGAGTGGGTGGAGCGGCGGCAGGGGGCTGCGGGTTAATGCTGTTTCCAGGCTTCGGCCCCTACCAGGGGGACGAAGCGGCATTCCATCAGTTCGAGTTCGAGATAGCGATTTCCGCGGCGTTCGATTCGCAGCAACACCTGGGAGTCGCGAGCGCCGACGGGGACGACCATTATTCCGCCGTCGCGGAGTTGGCGGCGCAGCGTGGCGGGGACTTGGGGTGCTCCGGCGGTGATCAGGATGCGCTCGAATTCGAGCGTGGCGGATTGATCCGGCCAGCCTTGGCTGCCATCGGCGAAGGCGAAGCGGACATTTTGCAGGCCGAGGGCGGATAGGTTTTGTTGCGCGAGGGCGTGAAGTTCCGGGAGGCATTCGATCGTGCATACGAGACCGGGGTTGGCCAGTTCTGCCAGAATGGCGGTTTGATAGCCGGTGCCGGTACCGATTTCGAGCACTTGATGGCCGGGACTGACGGCGAGGGCTTCGGTCATGGCGGCGACCATGTAGGGTTGGCTGATGGTTTGGCCGGACAGGGAGGGGAGGGCGGAGTCTTCGTAGGCATGGCGGCGCTGGGGTTCGCGCAGAAAGAGTTCGCGGGGGATGTGGCTCATGGCGGCGAGGACGTGTGCGTCTTTGATGCCGCGACCGCGAAGCTGGTGGAGCACCATAAGGTCGCGTGCGAGGTGTGAGGGGTCATCGGTAGGAGGGGCGGGGGGGAGGGGATCTTTGTGCATGATTTGCCTCGCGTGGTCGTACCCGCCATTATAGCGCTCGAAATGAAGACTGAGCCGCATAGCACGCAGCAACTTGCCGACTGGGACCGTGAGTTCCTGTGGCATCCGTTCACGCCGATGAAGCCGTGGTGCGAGGGGAAGGAGCTGGTGGTGATTGAGCGGGGGGAGCGGGAATTTCTGATTGATACGGAGGGTCGGCGGTACATTGATGGGTCATCATCGCTGTGGTGCAACGTGCATGGGCATTGCGTGCCGGAGTTGGATTTGGCGGTGCGGGAGCAGTTGGGGAAGGTGGCGCATACGACGTTGCTGGGATTGGCGAACGTGCCTTCCGTGTTGCTGGGGAAGCGGCTGGTGGAGTTGGCGCGGGCGGGCGGGTTGGGGCTGGATAAGGTTTTTTATTCGGACAATGGGAGCACGGCGGTCGAAGTGGCGTGCAAGATGGCGTATCAGTATTGGCGGAATGTGGGGGCGGCGCGGGGGAAGTTTTTGGCGCTGCACAATGGGTATCACGGGGACACGTTGGGGGCGGTTTCACTGGGGGGGATTGCGACGTTTCATGAAGCGTTTAGGGGGTTGACGTTTCCGGTGGATTTTATGGAGGCACCGCTAGAGGCGGGGACGCTGGCGGGGGTGGTGGAGAAATTGGAAGAGCGGTTGGAAAGAATGCGGGGGAGTTATGCGGCGATAGTGGTTGAGCCGCTGGTGCAGGGGGCGGGCGGGATGCTGATGCATGCGAGGGGTTTTCTGGGGGAGTTGCGGCGGCTGGCGACGAAGCATGATGTGCTGTTGATTGCCGATGAGGTGATGACGGGGTTTGGGCGGACGGGAACGATGTTTGCGTGTGAGCAGGAGGGGGTGACGCCGGATTTTTTGTGTTTGTCGAAGGGGCTGACGGGCGGGTACATGCCGCTGGGGGTGACGCTGACGACGGGGCGGGTGTTCGAGGCGTTTTATGCGGATCCGCGGGAGGGGAAGACGTTTTTTCATGGGCATACGTTTACGGGGCATCCGCTGGCGTGTGCGGCAGCGCTGGCGTCGCTGGATCTTTTTGATTCGACGGGATTGCTGAAGCATGTGGAACGGATGTCGGCGATGCTGGCGGAGATGCTGGAGCGAGCGAAGGGGTTGGCGCATGTGTTTGATCCGCGGCACCTGGGGCTGGTTGGGGCGCTGGACATACGGGATGCGAAAGGTGGGGTTTTCCCAGCGCACTACCGCGTGGGAGGGGCGTTGTGCGTGCGGATGCGCTCGCTGGGGTTGATGATGCGGCCGCTGGCGGACACGCTGGTGATCATGCCGCCGCTGGCGATTCGAGAGGAGAACATGGGGGTGTTGTGCGCGGGGATTTTGACGGCGTTGAAGTGGGTGCCGGAGATTGCCCTGGAGAAGGGGCGGGAATTGGGGGTGAAGTGAGGGGTGGGCGAACAATCGATGGGGCGGACAGGGTTGATCCGTCGGCGAACATGGTAGACTTCCGTTATGTCGACATTGCCGCGTTATCCTGAGCATCATCCGAATCATCCGCGACAGTTGTTGCGTGCGTTTCCCGGGCCGGGGCTGTTTATCACGGGCATCAGCACGCATGTGGGGAAGACGACGGTGACGGCGGCGCTGGCGGGGGTGTTTCGGAGCATGGGATCGCGGGTGGGTGTGTGCAAGCCTGTGGCGACGGGGTGTCCGTTGTATCCGGAGCGGCAGGGGACGGGGAATTCTTACACGGATGATGATTACGATTGTCCGGACGCGACGGTGGCGGCGCGGCAGGCGGGGTTGGATCCGTATGATCTCTCGCTGATGCGGTATCTGGCGCCGGTGCGATTTGGGGCACCGGCATCGCCGCATATCGCGGCGCGATTGGAGCAGCGGGGAACGGATTGGCAGCGGGTGGCATCGGCGCTGGACTGGTGGCAGGAGAATTGCGATGTGTTGCTGATCGAGGGGACGGGAGGGTGGCTGGTGCCGCTGGATAGTCATGATTTTATGGTGGCGGATCTGGCGGCGGTGTTGCGTATGCCGGTGCTGGTGGTGACGACGCCGGCGGTGGGGACGCTCAATCACACAATGTTGACGGTGCATGCAATTCGGGAGCGTGGACTGGCGGTGGCGGGACTGGTGGTGGACCAGGTTTCGATGGGGGAGGATGTAATTGAGAGCATCAATCTTGAGGAGTTGCCGCGGCTGACGGGGGTGCCGATTCGGGCGATTTTGCCGCTCTCGGCGGAGGCTGCACCCGGGCGGATACCGGAGGCGTTTACGCAGGCATTGTTGCCGTTCGCGAGGGAGTGGCGGGCGCTCAACCCGGCGCGGTAGCGGCAGCGGGAGGTGGATCAGTCGAACTTGCCGCCATCGGGGATGTAGTTGAGGCGCGCGGCGGTGGCTTCGAGAGTGACCCAGTTGCGGAGGAAATCGCCCTGACGGTCGCGTTCGGCGAATTTGAGGAAGGCGGGGCGTTGGGTTTCGAAGATGTTGATGGGGCAGGGTTCGTAGCTGAGGAGTTTGAGGACGATCACGTCGAGTTTGCTATCGAGGGAAATGGTGGTGGTGGCACCGGGGGCGGATTGAGTGGCGCTGGCGATGGTGGTAGCGGTGGTGGTTGGGGATTTGTTTGCGGCGAGATTGAAAGCGGTTTCGACAAATTCGGGCACGTCGAGCAGGCCCTCGACGAGCATGGGTTGCATGGCGATGAGGTTGCCTTCCTGGCCGCGCTGCTGGTTGTAGACGGCTTTGAGGCGGGTGAAGGGGGGTGTGGTGGTGGCGGAGAAGCCCCCATTTTTGGCGGCTTCGGCGAAGTCCTTGGTTTGAGCGACCTGGGCAAGGGCAAGTGCTTCGACCTGCAGTTTTTTGTACGCGGAGAGTTTTCGCAGATCGCTTTCGACGACTTGGCGCATTTCATCGACGTTGGCGGGTTCATGGGATTTCTGGGCCGCGGTCACGCGATAGACGTACAGATTGCCGCTCTCGTCTTCGACGACTCGGCCTTCGACGCCGACCTGCAGGAAGAGGCGTCCGAGGGGATTATTTTCGGGGGTGAGTTCTTTGACGTGGACGGCGAGTTGGGAGAAGGGGATGCGATCGCGACGGTCCTGCGGACTCCGGAAAAAGGCGCTGCCGATGCCCTCGAGGTTTTGCAGGGATTTTTCACCCAGCCAACTGCCGGGTGCGGTTACGGTGGGAAGGTACTTGAGGAAATCGCGATCCTTCTGGATCCCTTCAGCGATGGTTTTGTAGCTGACCCATTGATCGACGGGCAAGGTGGTGCGAAAGCCTTTTTCATCGCTTTTGGCGGAATTCCAGGGTTCCTTGGCCGCAGAGAGCGCGCTGTCGGCCATTTTTTTCATCAAGCGGGTGACACGGGCGTCGATCTGCTCATCGGCAAGTTTTTGTTTGACCGCGGCGAAGGGTTTGATGGCGGGTTGGGAGGTGGCGGTGGCGGTGGGTTCGAGGGGCAGGTTGCGGAAGCGTTCCGGATTGGCCTCGTAGACTTTGAGCGCTTCGATCATGTCGTCGGTGGTGGGGGTGAAGTTTTGGCGGATGGCGGCGCGATCGAATTTGATGAACTCGACCTGGACGCGGTCGGGCCACTTGTAGCCGAAGGGGTAGCGATGGCCCTGGACGAGGGGCGGTTGGACGCCGTCTTCGAGAAGGACGTTTCTGTAGTTTTCGAACTGCTGGCGGATGGCGTCTTCGGTGGGGGCGTCATTGCTGCCTGGGGCGAGGAAGGTGGAGAGCCCTTTGGCGGCGCTGAGGCGGGCGTAGCTGATTTGGACGGTGGAGCGGGTATCGGCGGCCATGTGTTTGAGTTGGGGCAGGGAGACGGGGACGGAGGCGATGGAGGTGTCGATGAGTTTGTTCACGGCGAGCAGATCGCCCAGGGCCTTGCGGAGGTATTTTTCGGAGGCGCCGGATTCCGTGAGAAATTTCTGCAGCTCTTCGTCCGCGAGGCCCAGACGGGTCATCGTGTTGCTGATTTCGAGTTCGGTGGTGCTGATGCCATTGCGTCGTGCTTCGCGCGTCAGGAGGAACCAGTGCTCGGGGCGATTTTTTTCGTTGAGCATTTGTTCGAGGCCGTATTGAGTCAGGCCGATTTTTCCGAGGAGTTGGAATTCCTGTTCGGCGTTGTGGATGTCGCGATTGGTGATGGATTTGCCGTCGAGTTTTCCGCGTTCATATCCGCTGGAGTTGTCCTGGCCGCCTTTGCCGGAGCCCACGTTTCCGACCCATGCCACTGCGAGAACCACGCCGAGGAAGGCGAGGATGTATTTACCGTATTTACGCATTGCGCCTGTCACGTGTGGTAGCTCCTTTTGCCTGAAATGGTGTGAACCGCGTAGCATATACGAAGCGGTTGGATGGGCCAACCCTTCATGCGGACGGTTTGTACACGGAGCCCTATGCCGACTTTTGGATTGACGCAGCATCATCAGGATACTTCATCCGCGGGTCGGACGGGGACGGTGGAGACGGCACACGGGGCGTTTCAGACGCCGGCGTTTATGGCGGTAGGGACGCGGGGTTCGATCAAGGGGGTGACGCCGGTGCAGGCGCGGGAGAGCGGTTGCGAGATTATTCTGGGGAATACTTACCATTTGCTGCTGCGGCCGGGAGGGGAGACGGTGCATACATTGGGAGGGTTGCAGAAGTTTTCCGGCTGGAATGGGCCGATGCTGACGGATTCGGGCGGGTTCCAGGTTTTTTCATTGAGTGATTTGCGGGAGTTTGATGATCGGGAGGGCGGGGGCGTGACGTTCAAGAGTCATATTGATGGATCGCTGGTGCGATTGACGCCGCAGGAATCGATGCGGACCCAGCATCTGTTGGGGGCGGATATTATTATGGCGTTTGACGATTGTCCGCCGGCGGATTGCGCGCCGGAGCGTTTGGCGCAGGCGCTGGATCGGACGCATCGGTGGGCGGGGCTGTGCAAGGAGGCGCATGAGAAGTTTGTGCGGGAGGGGCTGGGGGCACACTGCAATCTTTTTCCGATTGTCCAGGGAGGCACAAATTTGGAGCATCGTGCGGAGAGTGCGCGGATTCTGGCGGCGCTGGATTGTCCGGGCTATGCGATTGGGGGGTTGGCGGTGGGGGAAGGGCATGAGCGGATGATTGAGGTGATTCGGCATACGGCGCCGCTGCTGCCGCGGGATAAGCCGCGGTATTTGATGGGGGTGGGTTATGCGAAGGATATTCTGGAGGCGGTGAAGTTGGGGGTGGACATGTTTGATTGTGTGCTGCCGACGCGGAATGGGCGTAATGCGCTGGCGTTTACGTTTAGTGGATCGATTCGGTTGCGTAATGCAGTTCACGCGCAGGACGCCGGGCCGTTGGAGGAGGGGTGCGACTGTTATTGCTGCCGGAATTTTTCGCGCGGGTATTTGCGGCATCTATTTCAGGTGCAGGAGATGCTGGGGCCGACGCTGGTGAGCATTCATAATTTGCGTTTTTTTCAGCGATGGATGGGGATGATACGGACGGCGATTACGGAGAATCGGTTGGGATCGCTGGTGCCGCCGCCGGATTAGTTTCAATACGGCGTTGAATTCGGTACCTATTGCGTATTCGTGTCTTTGTGGCCGGTGGGTAAGATAGGCGCATGGCTCTTGGACCCGATGACACGATTTGTTTTTGTTTTCATGTGCCGTTGCGCAAGATTGAATCATTTTGTGTGCGGGAGAAGCCGCAGTCTGCGTCGCAGATTTCGGAGTGTCTGGGGGCGGGGACGGGGTGTGGGTGGTGCGTGCCTATTCTGAAGAAGATTCACCTGACGATCTGCGGCGCGCAGATTCCGTGGTGGCGGAAGGATGGGGCGGAGGCGAATGCGCCGTCGCTGGAGGATCTTACGGCGGAAACGCATCGGGCGGGGAGGAAGAAATATATTGCGGAGGGGAAGGGGATGCCGCCGCCGGGGGCGGAGGTGTGACTATGTCCTGCGGAGGTTGACGGCTTAGTCGATCATCACATCGGACTTCATGACTTCGGCGAGGAGGACGGTGGCGTAGCTGCCGGAGGGCAGGGTGAAGGCGAACTGCATGAAGGGGCCGCGATCATCGGTGCCGGTGTTGAGGTGCATGTCTTTGGGGAAGAAACGGATGGCGCGGCGAGCGCCGTGGGAGCCGAAGGGGCCGCGGAAGCTTTCGAGGGTGAGGCCGCTGGTGCTGAGGACCTGGTCTTCCATGATTTTTACGACGCTGCCGGCCTCGCTCATTTTCCAGCCGTACATGGGGCCGGTGGGAGAGATCTCGTGAGAGTCGGCGCGGGGTTGTTCTTTCATGGCGTCGTCGGGGTTGTCGCCGACGCGGAAGACGGCGCCGTTGTCGTGCTTCCAGCATAGATCGCCGGGGAGTACGGCACCCATTTTGGGCAGGCGGCGCATGAGAACCTGATTGAAGAGATGGCTTTGCAGGGCGGAGACGAGGAGCATTTTCAATTTCATATCGACGGCGAAGGCGGCGCGTTTGGGATTGCCCTTGCCATTGACGATGGCGGAGAGGGCGCGGCGTTCGTTGCTGAGGTGGCCGGGCCAACTATGGAGGGCGTGGGCATAGTCGCCTTTTTTGTAGAGTTGGCGGGCGGTGAGCACCTGGCCGTGATCGACGTCATCGGAGGGGTCACCGAGGAAGCGGTCGGCGAAATCTTTGTGATTTTGGGTGAGCAAGGCGAGCCCGAGGAGGTGATTGTCTTTGCGGAGGCCGAAGCGTTGGGGGCCGAAAAAGTTGGGCACGCCGGATTTTTCGAGGACGGCGAGAACCGCTTGGGCCTTTTTGCGAGGTTCATCCATGGCGGCGCCGGTGCGGCTCCATTCGGCGTTGCGGATTTTGATGATGAAACGGTTGCCGGCGAGGTGGCCCATTTTTATTTTGTTTTTATGCCGGGTGATTTCCACGATTTTCAAGCCGGGGGGCAATTCGACGGAGCGGACGCGGGCGGTTTCTTCATGTTCTGCGGAGAACCATTGGGAGGTGACGGCGCGGGAATCTTTGAGGCCGGCGTAGCCGATGTCGAAGGTCTTGCGGCCGAGGGCGCGGGCGACGATGCGTGCGGCGTCCATGGTGGAGTAGCCGCGTTTTTGGAGTTTGAAATAGCAGTGGGTGCCTACGCCGTCGGGTTCGTAGAGGGGGACTTCTTCGACGACGAAATCTTCGACATGTTGTTTGATGTCGCCGCTGATGCCGGGCAAGTCGGCGGTGAAATAGGGTAATTGCATGGGGCCTCCGTGAGGGGCAGGAGAGTGGTTCGGGCAAAGTCCCTCATTTTACACGAATTGGGGCCGCACTTATAGCGAATGGCGGGAGCGGTGAGCGGAGGAGATGGCGGGGTATTTGCGGGAATAGGGAGGTGCAAAAATGACGCCGGCGACCCTACCTCAAGGTCGCCGACGTCTCTGTGTGCCCTGGAACGGGGCGTTCGAATATTGCGAGAAGGGTCACGTGGGGGCGGTGGGGTGTGAGCAAGTTTTGTTGAGTGGTGAACCGGATTTACGTTTCAAGGTAACACGCCACGGTCGCAAGGTGATGGGCTTCTCGTGCCTCCTGCTTGGGTACGCCACGGGGATGGGGGTCAGGATGCGGAGCATATAAGGATCGGGGCCAATTTCCGCGTCCTGGTTGAAGGCGAGTCAAGTGAATCGCCTTCGTGAAGATGCCTCGTTCAGTTGCCTTCTTCGGAGTTGCTCTCGAGCATTTGACGCAGATACGCGTTTTCGCGGCGCGTCGCTTCGAGATCGAATACCAAGTATTTGACGGAGAGCCGCAGCCAATCCAGGGACTCCTGGAGGGAGTTGATCGATTTGCGAAGCTGGGCATGGCGTTCCTGGGTTTCCTTGGCCAGGTTTTCGAGTTTTTCGCGTTCGGTGACGGGCAAGGTCGCAATTTCGCCCATCAGTTCGCCCAATTTTGTCTGGAAGGTTGTCTCGTCCATAGTTCTATTCCTCTCAAAACTGTGTGGCGATGGTTAGTTCCAAGCCGGTCTGGGAAGGGTATTAACAAAGGTGATGCCAAAGGGGAGTTGGCGCGGATGGTATGAGGGGTTTTTGCACAATGACATGCGTAGTTATGGCAGTCTCGATTTTATCGCACCTGAGGAACGGGCGTTGCGGTGAGACTCGGACGCATTTGCCGACTGTTGAAAAAAAACCACGTCGGTTGCGGTAAGAACGCGACACAACCACACTCGACCGGCCCCGCTTTCGCCGATACTGTTAGGCGATGGTTCCACTGCAACTTATTTTTCTGATGCTGATCGTGCTCGTGCCGTTGAATGCGGAGATTGTTGCGCCGGGGGGGGCTGCCGCGACGGGGCCAACGTCCGAAATGGTGGCGTCGCCGTTTTTGGCGCCAGCGCCGCCGATGCTGACGATCGCGTTGATCATCGGAACGCATCTGGCGTTGTTGCTGTTCATTCAACAGAAGGCACGCAGCAGTATTCGCCTTTTGCACAATTCCGCGGTCAATTCGACGGCGGTGGCGTATCAGATGGATCGGGCGATGTCGCGCCTGCGCTGGGCGACGGTGGGATTGGCGGCGGCGCAAGTGTGGGGGATGGGATGGGCGCAGGTGGTGGGGGAGGCGGTGGGGCAGACGCAGTATTTGAAGTACCTGCCGATGCTGTTGCCGGCGATTTTTGCGGCCCCCGCGCTGTTGACGTGGATGGGGATATGGACGGCGCAGCATGGGGTGGAGCGGGCAATTCGGCAGCGCTCGCTTCCGTACTTGCTGGCGCAGGGGCTGCCGAATCATGAGATGCCGGAATTGGGCACGTATGTTTGGATGCAGATGCGGCACAATCTGTATCTGCTGGTGCCGATGGCACTGGCCACGGTGGTGGAGGAGCTTGCGGCGCTTCTGGATGCTTATTGGCGGTACAGTTCGACGGTGGCGGTGCCGCTATTGATTGGGGTTTTGCTGCTGCTGGCGCCGTGGTTGATTACGCGGATGTGGGACACGACGCCGTTGCGCGGGGAGTTGCGCGCGCGTTTGGAGAAGCTGGCGGCAGCGCATCGCATTCGCTTTCGACAGATTTATGTGTGGCGCACGAGTTCGATGGTGACGAATGCGGCGATACTGGGTTACGTACCTTTTGCACGATACTTTTTGATGACCGATGCGCTGCTGGAGACGCTGAGTGATCGGCAGATTGAAGCGGTCTTCGCGCATGAGGTGGGGCATGCATCGCACAAGCACTTGTGGTGGTATGCGATGGCGATCTGCGGGGCGTTTTTGCTGGCGGCTTCGATGGGTGATGCCGCGGCGTATTATTTTGGGGCGACCAGCGTGCTGGGTTATGTGATGGGGCCGGCGACGCTTTCCGTCGGGCTGACTTTTGGGCTGCTCGGGTTGTTTTTGCTGCTCGGCTTTCCGTTTATCTCGCGTCGGTTTGAGCATCAGGCGGATTGGTTTGCGGCGCGGCATATGGGGGAATCGCTGGCGCAAGAACCGTTGCGAAAAACGCCCGGCGTACTCTTCGCGGATGCCCCGACGCTGCTGGAGCAGATCACGGCGGAGCAGTACATGCGGGGGGAGGTTTTGCTGGAGCCGGCGATTGCTCCGGCGGTGGAATTGGTGGCGCCTGCACCGGCGACGGTGACTTTGCAGGGGGCGGAAGTTTTTAATTCGGCGCTCGAAACGCTGGTCGATGTGGCGCATCGTTCGCGGGATCGGGCGAGCTGGATGCATCCGAGCATTAACAATCGCCTGGCGCTATTGCGGCAGCTGGCGGGGGATGAGCGGGCGGCGGCGGCATTTCGGCGGCGCATGATTTTTACGCGGGTGTTTATTTTGCTGGTATTTGTGGCGGGGTTGGCGGGGGCGGTGCTACCGGAGATTTTAGCGTGGATGCATTCGCATCGTGGTTGAAAAAATGTTGCGCTTATGCCTGGGGGGTTTTCAACTGCACCAGTTGCGTGGGCACGCTGTAGTGCAGGGTGGCGTCTTCGTCGGGGCTGGGTTCGAGGACGGTGGGGCGGTCCAGAACTGTTTTGACCATGGCGATTTCATCGCAGCCGTTGCGCTTGGGGCACTTGATGCAGACGCTCCAGACTTTCAGGGGGAGGGCCTCTTTTTCCACGACGGCAAAGCCGAGGCGTGCAAAAAAGTGCTGCTCGTAGGTGAGGGCGAATACGCGTTGAATGCCCAGGCGGATCGCTTCATCGACCACGGCCTGCACGAGGCGCGAGCCGATTTGGCGGCCCTGAAATGCGGTGTCGACGGCGAGGGAGCGGACTTCGGCGAGATCGCCCCAAGTGATTTCCAGGGCGCAGATGCCGACGATACGGCCATCGGAGTTTTGGGCGACGACAAAATCGCGGATGGTTTCGTAGAGTTCGGCATGGGAACGAAACAGCATCTTGCCGCGCTCGGCGAAGGTGTTGATCAGGGTGCCGATCGCCGGGACATCGGCGACGGTGGCGGGGCGAATGACGAGTGCATCAGACATGTTGGCCGTCGGCTTTCCAGGGTGCTCGAAGCAGGGCGACCTGTTCTTTGCGATGGATCGCGTGCAGGCGTTTTTGCAGGACACCCATGCCGGGGCGATAGGTGCGTATCGTTTCAACGACGCGGACGAGGATGCGCACCATGCCGGCGAAATCATGCACATGGACGGTTTCGCTGCCGATGCCGGGGCCGGCGGTGGGGACTTCGCCGTAGCCGGCTTCACCGGGCAGGTGTTGGTTGTGGTAATTGCCGAGCGGCACGCAGAGTGCGGCGGAATCATAGCCGTAGGCGAGAAACGCGGAGCTGTTGCAGGTACCGCCATCCATCAGTTTGCGTTGGAAGCGGAAGGATTTGTCTTCGGATGCAAGGCTGGTGGCGGCGGCGGTGATGAAAGCGGTGAGGCCGCTGGAGAAGATGGAGGTGCGGTCGCCGACGCGGATGATCGCGCCGTCACCTTGGCGGGCGTTAGGCAGGGCTTTGCTGGTTTCGAGGCCGATGACGGGAGAGTTTTGCGGGATGCCGCGTGTTTCGCAGACGGCGAGCACTCCGGCGAAGCCGACTTCTTCAGCGCGCGAGAGGAGGCCGATCATGTGGGCGCGGGCTTTTTTGGCGATGAGTTCTTCCAGGAGGCTAATGATGGCGGCGACGCCGCCGAGGTCATCGCACACGCGGGCGCGGAAGAGATTGTTCTGGATGGAGGCGTCGGGGAGATCCCACATGCCGAGGGTGTCTTTGGGTAGGAAGACCGGGGAGGCGGTCAACTGAAGTGTGGCTTCGGTAATGCGCTCGGCGGCATCGGCGTTGACGCGGAGCACTTTTGCCGGCACCCATTGGCCATCGTGCCAGAATTTGGCGTGGGCGTTTTTGCACAGATCGGGCCGGACATTTCCGCGGAAGGCGCAGATTACTTTTCCGCTGGCGAAGCTTTTTTTGACGATGAATCCGGGGTGATCCATGTGAGCTTCGATAATGAGGGGAGATTTGGATTTTGGGCCGCGGGAGTATTCGAGAAAGAGATTGCCGACGCGATCACGTGTGACGCAAATTTGTTTGGAATGCGCCTGCGCCCAGGTGAGCAGCCATGCGACCACGGCTTGTTCTCGATAGGGAGCCGTGGGCAGATTGCACAGCGCGGTGAGAATTTGCAGGGGCCTGGCTGACGGGATTTTATTCACGGAGACACCTCGTACACCTGGCCGGCTTGGGAATTGGCGATCGCGTCGAGAATTTTCTGCGCCACTGGCAGGACATCTTCGGAACGCGTGCTCCGCACTTTCAGGACAATCAGGGCGAGACGAAACTTGGCAATCGAATTCTGATATTGCATGTTGTTGTCAGCGGTAATGAAGACATCGAAATCGTGCTCCGCAACGGCGAGCAACCGTCCATTCGATAGGCCTTTCCACCCTCGGTATTGCACGGTTTCCACGCCATGCCCAGGTAGCACCTTCCGCAGGTCCTGTGGAAGATTTCCATCCAGCAGTATTTTCATGCTTCGGCAGCCGAAGAATGAATCGGCAACTGCTTCAACTCCTCAAGCAACGCAAGCACTTGCTCACGATCCACTGAGGGAAACTGCTGCAAGAACTCGGTCACTGAATAGTCCCCCTCGATATGGTCGAAAAAATTCTTGATGGGAACGCGTGTGCCCCGAAAGCATGGCGTTCCGCCCTGAACATCTGGATCATTTGCAATGACACTCATGGGTCACCTCCATTAGTGCATTATACCGAACCCTCTGAGGGGCTGCTGACCAGAGAGGGTTGCGTGGCGGGCGCATCTGGTTTTTCGTGGGGCGAAAGAAACTTCAACCCCACGACGCCGGCGATGATCAGGAAGAGGCAGCCGATGCGCACGAGATCGGAGGGCTCTTTGAAGAAGATCATGCCCAGAACGGCAATGCCGGCGGCGCCGACGCCGGTCCAGACGGCATAAGCGGTGCCCATTGGGATGCCCTTGCCGATCGCCAGTGACATGAGCCAGAAAGAAAGAATCATCACGCCGAAGGTGAGGCCAATCGCCCAGTAATGAATTTTGAATCCATTCGTATATTTGAAACCCAGAGGCCAGACCATCTCGCAGGCGGCAGCAAGCAACAGGTACACCCAGCCCATGTGAAAACTCCTAAGAAAAGGGCGTGTCCTTTGTCAGGCCACGCACCAAGGGGATTGGAAATAGCGCTGTTGGATTATTGGCAGCTTAGCGGGCCAGTTCAACCGCCCGGACTTCGCGAAGGACGGTTACGCGAATTTCGCCGGGATAGGTCATTTCCGTTTCGATGCGTTTGGCGACGTCGCGGGCGATCAAGCGGGCGGAGGCGTCGTCGCAGCGGTCCGGATCGACGATGACGCGGACTTCGCGGCCGGCTTGAATCGCGAAGGCCTGGCGGACGCCGGGGAAACTGGTAGCGATGCCTTCGAGTTCCTGCAGGCGCTTGATATAGCGTTCCAGAGTTTCGCGACGGGCACCGGGGCGGGCACCGCTGATGGCGTCGGCGGACATGATGATCGGGGTGAAGGGGGAGGTGGCGGGGATGTCGTTGTGGTGGCCGCCGATGGCGTTGAGGACGGTGTCGGGTTCGCCGAGTTTGCGGCAGAATTCCATGCCAATGGCAGGGTGGCCGCCTTCCTGATCGTGATCCATGGCTTTGCCGATGTCGTGGAGGAGGCCGGCGCGACGGGCGAGGTTGCCGTCGAGGCGGAGTTCGTCGGCGATCATCTGGGAGAGGAAGGCGACTTCGATGGAGTGACGGAGGACGTTTTGGCCGTAGCTGGTGCGGTAGTGGAGGCGACCGAGCATTTCGACGATTTTGGGATGGACGCCGGCGACGTTGGCTTCGAGGACGGCTTTTTTGCCCATGGCGCGGATGTTATTTTCGACTTCTTTCTGGGTAAGGTCGACGATTTCTTCGATGCGGGCGGGATGGATGCGGCCGTCGGCGATGAGTTTTTCCATGGTGATTTTGGCGACTTCGCGACGGACGGGGTCGAAGCAGTTGACGGTGATGACGCCGGGGGTGTCGTCGATGATGACGTCAACGCCGGTGGCTTGTTCGAAGGCACGGATGTTGCGGCCTTCACGTCCGATAATTCGGCCCTTCATATCATCACTGGGGATGGCGACGCTCTTGGTTGTGCCTTCGCTGGTGACTTCGGCGGCATATCGCTGCATGGCCTGAAGGAGGATGTTGGTGCTTTTGGCTTTGGCTTCTTCTTTGGTTTGCTCTTCGATTCTTTGGACGATCATGGCGGCGTCGTGGCGGCATTCGTTTTCTACGCGATTAAGGAGGATTTCCTTGGCTTGATCGTGAGACATGCCGGCGATTTGGATGAGGGATTCTTTTTGCTTGGCGAGGGTTTCGTCGAGGAGTTTGTCTTTGGTTTCCATGTTTTTTTTGCGGTCGGTGAGGGAGCGTTCGATGTTTTCGAGGTTTTTTTCCTTCATGCCGAGGGTGTCGAGTTTCTGGTCGAGGATGTCTTCACGTTTTTTGAGTCGGGCGTCGCCTTCTTTGACTTCGCGGCGGGCGTTTTCGGCTTCTTTGTCGGCGGCTTCCTTGATTTTGAGGTATTCGGCTTTGCCTTCGAGTTGGGCTTTGCGGAGGAGTTCGTCGGCTTCGGATTTGGCCTTGGAAACGAGGGTTTCAGCGTCAGATTGGCCTTTTTTGAGGGCGGAGCCGCCCATGGATTTGGTGGCGATGACGGCGACGATGATACCCAATATTACGCCTGCGGCGATGCCGATGCCCCCGGAGAGGGGATCGATGGCGGCGAGGGAAAAATTCGTTGTCATGTAGATTAAGGCGAGCATATTCCACACCCTTTACTTTACGTTTGTTCCGCTAAGTAGCGGTACGAACGGGACTTAAGCAGGTCGGCGGCACATTGCCAGGCGACCGTCAAGCAGGGGTGGGTTTGTAAGATCGGGCAGAGGGTGAGGAGGGGTGCGAGGGGGGGGCAACGGCGATTAGGAGAGGAGGCCGGCGCGGTGGGCGTCGGGCTGAAAAGGGGGAGTTTCCGGGTGGTACGGCCGCTGCGTCACGAGAAGTTTTCCTATGGCCCATTTTTTTAAGAGAAGCGCCGAAGTTGAGCTTCGGTCGGGCCTTACGTGTGTCACCAATCTGTTCGATCTATCACTTCGCCGAGGCGGAGCGTCTGCAAAACTCGTCACGAAGACAGGAGGAGTTTGCGGATAAAAACCGGCGTGCCAGATAGCCTGAACACCCCGAATTGACTCGCGGTGAGCCATTTGGGAAGAAATAAGGGGGTAATTATCGAATGCTTAATCTTTACGCAAAGATAACCACTGATTGCAAGTAGGTCAATGGCGTGGGGGGGGCCGCTTAATTCGTTTTTGGAGTATTTTTGGCAGCTTGTTCGAGGGAGAGGAAGAGGGTGTGGAACTCGTTTTGCCAGCGGGCGCGCATGGCGGCTTGGTTGCGTTCGGTGAGGGATTGATCGGAGGGCTTGTAGTACTGGCGGACGGTCTGAAGGGTGGGGGAAGTCATGGAGATGGGGGTGGTAGAAGGGGGGGTAAGGGGGTGGACGAGGGGGGGTATCGGGGGGGGTGATGGGGGGGTGATGGGGGGGGGTGAAGGGGTGGACGTGGAGGTAGTTGGGGGGGGAAGGGTCAGTTCGGAGGGGAGATAGGTGGGGAGGGTGCCGAGTCGGGCGAGGAGGTCGGGAGGGTCGCCGGCTTTATGGATGGCGCGGCGGGCGCGGACGAGTTCTTCGTGATTGTCAATAAGTGCGTACTTGATGAGGTCTCCGATGAAGTCGGAACGGATGCGTTGGGCGGCCTGGTCGGCCTTGAGCGGCGCGGGGAGAGTGAAGGGGTCGGCGGGGTCGGTCATGAGGTTGGACTCGGAGGCGTAGAGTTGGGGGAGGACGCTGAGGCGGCCGAGGGCGCTGCGGGCGGGTCCTCCGGTGGTGTGAGGTTGGTGGGTCCAGAGACGTTGGCCTTCGGGGGAGACGACGAATTCGATGAAGTGGAGGGCGACGGTTTCATTGGGGGCGCCTTTGAGGAGGGCGATGGGGTCGGGGTCGATGGTGGAGCCGCGTTCGGGGATGATGAAGGCGACGATGTGGGAGCCGACGCGGGTGATGTGTTTGCGGCCGAAGAAGTCGATGACGATTCCGCCGACGGCCTGGGCGGAGCCGACATCATCGGCGGGGTTGGAGCCGGCTTCGCGGACGGTTTCGGTGTTGGCGAAGAGGAGGACCATGTCGGCCCAGCCGCGTTCCCAGCCGTATTGCTGGAAGAGCATTTCGTAGCTGGTGCGGACGGAGCCGGATTTGGAGGGATCGGCGAGGGAGAGTTGTCCGAACCAGAGGGAGGCGGTGAGGTCTTCCCAGGTGCGGGGCAGGGGGATGGAGAGTTCGGCCATGCGGTCTTTGTTGACGACGATGCCGAAGTTGGACATGGTGGCGGCGACCCAGCCGTTGTTGGGACCGTGGAGGTCTGTGCCGTGGATTTGGGCGGGGACGGAGGCGGTGAGTTTTTGGGGGAGTGGGGTGAGGTAGCCTTTGGCGACGAATTGATCGAAGGAGGCGGAGCCGCCGCCGAAGACGAGGTCGAAGTCGCAGGTATCGCGGGATTTGTATTGGATATCGAGTTGTTTGATGATGTTTCCGGTGCCGCCGCCGCCGATGTCGGGCCATTGGATTTTTACGGGCGAGCCGTATTTGGCTTGATGCCAAGTGGAGAAGGCGGCTTGGAATTCGCGTCGGATGTCGGAGCCGTGAGGGGAGACGATGAAGAGGGTTTGTTCTTTTTGGGAGGAGTCGGGGGAGCAGGCGGCGAAAAGGAAGGTGAAGAGCAAGAGGAGGGCGGAAAAATGTCGAATGATCAATGGCAAATGACGAATGGAGTGAGGGGGATGATGAGGGCGGGAGGGCATGTTGGGGCCTCGGGTTGAGGGGATTCATGTACACGTATCAATTGGTCAATATGGTGCCAATGGATGGGGGATAGCGGTGGGTGGAGGATACCTGTTGGGGGGCGGTTGGGGTAGAGGAAATTGTGGGTGTTTACTTGGTGAGACTGAGGGACGTGATCTGTCGGGCTTCAGCGCCCACTGGGTCCGCGTCGTCGCCGACAAAGAACGCACCGCCACCGCCCAATTCCACTACACGTAATTTCAACTGCACGAAACCTTCTCACATAAGCCATTCTGACCCGCGTGATTGTGTCTCATGTCACTATGCTCGATTACCGATCTCTCATCGAAATAGGGTATTTTCACACATTTATTTGACTTCAGCGTAAAATATTTGGCATTATACCGGACGGAGTTGGTTGCTTGGGTGCGCGGTGACCACCCGTGTTTGTCTTCTTGATGCCTCGTACTGCAGGAATTTTGCCATGCCCGCCATTCTAGCGCCCTCGATTTTTCCTCGTTCGTCTTCCCTCCGTTTGCGTTCACAACGTTCATCCCGAAAACATCCTGTGCGTCAATTGCTGGAAACGCTCGAATCGCGCGTATTGCTTGATGCACTCCCGTCGCCGTTTCTTCATCAGGATATCGGCTCCCCCTCGCTCAATGGAGATGCATCCTACGATGCAGAAACAACTGCGTACTCCCTTTCCGCCGCAGGCACCGACATCGCCGGCACTTCCGACCAATTTCATTTCGCTTACCAAACGCTCACCGGTGACGGCTCATTGGTCGTGCGTATAAGTTCGTTGACCAATACCAATGCCGCCGCCAAAGCCGGGCTCATGTTCCGTGATTCGCTCAACGCCGCTGGCTCAAGATACGGTGACGTTTCACGTATTCAAGAGCGTCGTAGTGGTAATTGCAGGGAAAGGTGATAAACCTGGGGTTTCTAAAAATGGTGCACCCTTGGGTATTTGGCAAATAGCATCGTCGCTTTATGACAAAGGTTATGATGTTTTTGAATTTGCAGAAAAAGCGGTTTCAAATGAAAAAGACCCTACAAAGATAGGAACTGGTATTGCATTTGATACTGTTTTGATGGCTGAACAACGTGGGGTCACGAACGTTGTAGTATTTGGTCACAGTTATGGTGGTGACGCTACTTACGATCTGACGACTAAAATAAGTAGCAGTCTTGTCACGATGACTATACCTTTTACCGCATACATAGGAGCCGTTGCACGACCAAACTTGCTAGGAAATCCACAAAGAAATCGGCCACCAGGTTCACTTTATCATGTTAATTTTTATGAACAACGAAGCGGTATCTTTAAAAGTGCAGCAACGGACGGACCGGCGTCCACTACTGTTAACCAACAACTAGACGTGGGACATTTTGTAATACCTTACGATTCTACGGTTCAAAGTACTATCATTAACGGTATTTTCGTAAAAGCGGGAGTTCGGTGATGTCTCACAGTCGATTTTCAAAAAATTATCAAGTCTATGTTAATGCCTTAATGATGATTTTCATTGCGTTGGTTGGAACAGGATATTCTGGGTTCATTTGGGGCGCACCGGTCGCTGAAAATCCAGTGTCAGCGGCCACTCAAGCGAAGCGTTTGATTAAACCAGATTCCAAAATTCAAGCGCGGTTCGCGGGGATTCGAGACGCACGGGAAAAGCAGGATGCGTTAATAAAACTTGCCGAACTCATGAATCGTGATTTGAATAAATTCGAAGATGTCGGTCGGCAATTAGTTTTATTTGTTTCACAAGACCCGGACGCGCCTCGAATGATGACCGCGGATGTAATTTTGGTTTCCATTCCCGCGGGAATGCAGGCCGAAATAATCATGGGGATTGCTCCTTTTTTGAATGATGCGATCCTTGCTGGAGTGGCAAAAGGTTTATTGGACACATGTGAATCGTCAGACCTTTCCCTTTTTCAGCCTGCTTTGAATGTGCAAATAGAAACAGGCGAAGAACCATCCGATGCCTTTGTTGCTTACCTTGTAAACAGGGCTCCGGGAAGGGCGTTTTCGATTCTTGCAAAAGCTGTGAGTGCCAAAGAAGAGAGGCTCACTTTATTGGAATCCGCCCACATGGTTGCCGATTATGTATGGAGGAAAGAAGAATTCGGCGAACCTTATGCAGCGGAGAAGTCAAAGAGAAGTGCGATTGAAGGATTACAGCAACTTGTAAAATCAAAAGTTTTTTTCTGCAGGCTTTATGTTTCTGAAATGCTTCGTGCAAACCCGGAATTGCGAACGGCCGAACTTGCCAAAGCTCTGTCTGATGACAAAAATGAATACGTGAAAGCCGCCGTCGAAAAATGGGACAATAAATAATAATTGTCGTCCTTTCGACTTTGGCCACTTGTTTTATAGTGACACCTTTTTTCCGCCCAGCCCTCATTTGGGTACCACCCCCTTTGAGAGAGTGATCGGTAGCGTCGAGCTGTCAGGACTTGACCGCTGACCCTCTCGGAGGGCGTTGATAGATGGTTACTGAAGGGGCGGGGCTTGTTGGGGGGCAAACTATCTCAAGGGACGGTTCTGACGTCGTCATGCCGCGAATCCGAGGTAGTGGAATTGCCTTTTTGAGATAGTTTCTTTCTTAGGAGTCGTTGACGATCATGACGTTTTCGGGGGGGATGTGGAGGGTGACTTGGGGGGAGGCGGCGTTTTCGGCGAGGGGGTTGAGTTCGAAGACTTTGATGGTGGTGCCGTCGGCGACTTGGATGAGGTGTTCGGCGATTTCGCCGAGGTAGGTGGAGGAGAGGCGTGTGCCGGGGAAGGTGTTGGGGGCGGTGGAATCGAGGGGGACGAGTTGGATGGCTTCGGGTCGGAAGGCGGCGAGGAGTTTGGCGGTGAGGCTGAGGGCGGAGGATTGGGTATGGAGGGCGGTGAGTGTGCCGGCGGGGGTTTGAACGGTGAGGGTTTTGCCATTGGTGTGGGTGAGGGTGGCGGGGAGGAAGTTGGATTCACCGATGAAGTCAGCGACGAAACGGTTGACGGGTTGGCGGTAGAGTTGGGAGGGGGTGCCTTGCTGCTGGAGGACGCCGAGTTTCATGACGGCGATGCCGTCGGCCATGGAGAGGGCTTCTTTTTGGTCATGGGTGACGTAGATGGCGGTGATGCCGGTTTCTTTGCAGATGCGGCGGATTTCGGCGCGCATTTCGAGGCGGAGTTTGGCGTCGAGGTTGGAGAGGGGTTCGTCGAGGAGCATACATTTTGGGCCGAAGGCGACGGCGCGGGCGAGGGCGACGCGTTGTTGTTGACCGCCGGAGAGTTGGTTGGGTTTGCGGTCGCGGAGGTGGGCCATTTGGACGAGTTCGAGGGCTTGGTTGATGCGTCGGGAGCGTTCCTGGCCTTTGATTTTGCGGACATCGAGGCCGAAGCCGACGTTGTCGCCGATGGTCATGTGGGGCCAGAGTGCGTAGGACTGGAAGACCATGCCGGTGTCGCGTTTGTAGGGTGGTACGAAGGTCATGTCCTGATCGTCGAAGCGGATGTGACCGTCGGAGGGGAGGGAGAAGCCGGCGATCATGCGGAGGAGGGTGGTTTTGCCGCAGCCGGAGGGGCCGAGGAGGAAGAAGAGTGCGCCGGAGGGGATGGAGAGGTTGACGTTATCGACGGCGGTGAACAGGCCGGTGGGCTGTTCAAAGCGTTTGGAGACGTTTTGGATGTGGATAGCGACCATAACGAGAGGGGAGGATACCGTGTGGAGGGGGGAGGGGGAAGGGGAAAGTGGGGAATCTTGAGGGGGCAGGGGTGAGGGGGAGAGGAGGCGCGGCGCAAGGTTCAGGTACGAGGGGGGAGCAAGAAGGGAGAAGGCTGGAGGGGGAATCTTTTTTTTACTAACTATTCACTTGGGGATAGTGTCGATGGTAGAATAGTATGCGAAAGCAAGTCGTGTGGTGGTCGTGTACATTTTGGTTTTTCTGCTCAGGAGACTGTTATGGACGTGCGGCGTTGTTCGGCGATTTTGACGCTGGCGGTTTTGGGAGTTTCCGGTTGGACGGCGGTTTTGCCGACGATGGGGGCGAATGGGGCGGATACTTCAGTAACGGCGCCGCCGGTCAGTGCGCGGCGGGCGTTGTCGACAAATGTGACGGAGTTGAAAGTTGACAACATTGCGTTGAGCAAGGTTGTGGACTTTTTGAAGGACGTGTCGGGGACGAACATTGTGGTGAACTGGAAAGTGCTGGAGGGCGCGGGGGTGGCGAAGGATACGCCGATATCGTTGGAGGTGCGGGAGCTGACGCTGCGGAAGATGATGCGTCTGGTGCTGGATCAGGCTTCACCGAGTTCGGTGCTGGTGTTCAATGTTGACGCCAATGTGATTGAAGTGACGACGCAGGAAGACGCGGACAAGGTGATGATCATCAAGGTGTACGATGTGGAAGACCTGGTGATGACGGACAATTCGCAAGTGACGCCGCCGACGATGGATTTGAAGACTTCGACGACGGGCGGGACGATGTCGGGTCAGAGTGGCGGAGGCGGGGGGGCGACGGGGAGTATTTTCACGACGACGGAGACGGCCGCAGATGGTGGCGATACGAAGGAGAAGCGTGGGGCGGATTTGGCGTCGTTGGTGCGGGACGTGGTTCGGCCGCAGAGTTGGGTGGAGAACGGGGGTCATGCGTCGATCAAGTATTCGAATGGGAAGTTGATTGTGAATGCGCCGGCATCGGTGCATGAGGCGATCGGCGGGCCGGTGAATACGGGGGCGGCGCAGCGATTTGGGATGTAATGATTGCAGAGTGAAAGGGGCTTGCGGAAGGCGAGCCTCTTTTGTTTTTGCGGCGAGAGGCGGGGTGTGAGGTATGGGGTAGGGGTAGGGTTGGTTTGGAATGAAGGGTGGTTGGTTATGGCGGTTTTGAAGAGTTGGATGGTGGGGATTGTGGTGGGATTTTTGCCGGCGGTGGGAGTGATGGGGCAGCATTTTGGGAGTACGACGGGGACGAATTTGTCGGTGTCGAGTTTGACGACGGGGACGGTGCTGGATGTGGGGCCGTCGGTATCGGCGGATGGGCGTTATGTGACGATGGGGATACGGACATCGTTTTCGCAGTTGGAGGGGATTGATACGTTTGGGACGGGGACGATGGGGAATGGGAATGGCGGGTCGGGGGGGAATGGTGGGGGTGGGAATTCGATGGGGATGCGGTATCGGCCGGCGGTGGAGGGGAAGGTGACGTTTGTGGAGGAGGACAGGGATTTGCTGGGGTCGCGGGTGCCGGAGATGGTGTTGAAGGATGTGACGTTGAAGGGGGCGTTGGGGCGGATTGCGGCGGGGAGCGGGCGGAACATTGTGTATGGGAACAGGGCGTTTGAGGAGGGGTTTAAGGAGTTGGGGGTGGATGGAGGGAAGACGTTTACGGTGAATGTGGAGGAGGGGACGGTGCGGCAGGCGTTGCTGAAGGTGCTGGAGGCGGGGGCGGGGGATGTGGAGGTGGTGGTGACGGCGGAAGAGAATGTGGTGGAGGTGACGACGCAGGCGGGGGCGGATAACGCGGTGGTGACGCGGTTTTACACGGTGGAGGAGCTGGTGCGGCGGCTGCCGATGATTGTTTCGGCGAAGACGGATTTGGGCGGGGTGGGGGTGAGGAAGTTGGCGCGGGAGAGGGAAGGGGTGAAGTTGACGGGGCTGGCGCTGAGCAGCGTGGCGTTTACGGCGACGGCGAGGAGTGCGGTGACGGTGGAGAAGGTGGAGGCGAAGAAGGTGGTGCCGGCGAAGGCGGGGGAGATGCAATCGGAGGCGGGGAAGGCGCTGATGGGGCAGGGGGAGAAGAAGGAGGGGGTGGCGAAGTTGCCGGCGGTGAAGGCGGGGGTGAAGGAGAGTGCGGGGGCGCGGGAAAGAGCGGGGCAGCAGGGTATGGAGCGGAGGGTGGGGCAGGGGTATGCGACGGATATTGTGGAGATGATTACGGCGACGGTGCGGCCGGAGATTTGGAAGCGAAATGGGGGGAAGGTGGGGGAGATTGCGGTGATAAGGAATCGGGTGCGGGTGAAGGCGCCGCAGAGTGTGCAGGTGATATTGGCGGGGAAGTGATTTTCAATTTCCGAGCGCCACTTTCCGGTTGCCAATTGGGTTAGTTGATGGGGGTGGCGCGGAGGGTGGTGATTTCGTTTTTTATGCGGGTGATTTCGGCGGGGGGGATTTTTTTGGGTTCGTCGGGGGCGAGGGCGGCGTCGAGGGTGAGGGCTTGTTCGAGGAGGGCGGCGCGTTCGTCAGGGGGCAGGTCGAGGGCGAGGCGGGCGAGGTCGAGGCGGGGGCGGGCGTTAGAGCGGTCGAGGTCGAGGATGGTGCGGGCGAGAGGGGCGAGGGGGAGGTGGAGATCCTGATGGATGCGGATTTGGAGGCGGAGGAGTTCGACGGAGCGAGGGGAGAGTTGGAGGGCGCGGTGGTGGGTGGTTTGGGGGGGGGGGATATTGGGGGATTGGAGGTGGCGGAGGGTTTGCAATTCATGAGGGGCGGGGTCCCAGAGGAAGGATTGATTTTGGAGAGGGAGGTAGATGAGGAAGAAGGAGATGCCGGTGGCGAGGAGGAGAGTGGCGGAGGCGAGGAGGGAGGGGAGGGGGTTGGCGGGGCGGGGGGGCGCGGAGTTGGGGCTGGCGGAGAAGCCGAGGAGGATCCAGAAGAGCATGGCGACGGGGCCGGTGACGAGGGCCATGTTGATTTGGTCGTAGAGGAGCATGGCGAGTGCGGCGATGAAGAGGGCGATTTGTAGAAGGCGGAAGTGGGGGGCGGTGAGGGCGCGGGTGAGGTGCCAGATGGAAGTGCCGACGAGGAGGGAGAGGAGGGCATAGGCGGCGGCGAGGATGATGAACCAGTCTTGGTTGACGGAGGAGATGGCGAAGTGGGCGATCCACCAGAGGGGGACGGCGAGGAGGAAGAGGAGGAGGGGGGTGTGAGGGAAGGAGGAGGGGGGCGGGTTGATGAGGGGGGATTTGGGGGTGCGGTTTTGGAGGGTGGCGAGGGAGAGGGTGAGGACGAGGGCGAGGAAGAGGGTGGTGGCGGGGAGGCCGAGTTCGGAGGCGAGGCGGACGAAGGTGTTGTGGGGGTCTTTGACGTCTTCAGGTGCGGAGGGGCGTTTGGTGGTGAGGTAGTATTCGCCGAAGTTGCCGAGGCCGATGCCGAGGAGGGGGGATTGCTGGATGATGGGGAGGGAGCCGGTCCAGTAGTACCAGCGGAAGGTCATGGATTTATCGCGGAGGTGGTCGTGGGTGCGGCCGTAGTGGAGGAGGGCGGCGGAGGCGAGGAGAAGGAGGGCGAGGGCGGAGAGGGCGATTTTCCAACGGTGGGGAGCGAGGAATTTTTGGAAGGTGAAGGCGAGGGAGAGGAGGAGGAGGGCGAGGAGGGCGAGGGCGAAGCCGCCGCGGCTGCCGGTCCAGTAGGAGACGAGGAGGCCGAGGGGGAGGAGGGCGATGAGGACTGAGGAGAGAGGGGTGAGTTTCGGGCCGCGGAGACGGGGGAGGGTGAGGAGGAGGAGGGCGAGGGGGGCGGCGAGGAGGCCGATGAGGGCGGCGGCGACGCAGTTGGCGAAGGAGATGAAGGTGGTGATTTCGCCGCTTTTCATGCGGCTTTCGAAGAGGGTGACGCCGGGGTCGCCGGGGCGGAGGCCTTGCTGGGCGAGGGCGGCGGGGCGGTTTTCATTGTAGAACTTGAGGAGGGAGGGGTATTCGTCGTAGCGTTGGAGGAGGGCTTTGGCGATCCAGACGGCGAGGAGGGCGAGGAGGAACATGAGGACGAGGCGGCGGGCGGGCGGGCCGAGGAGGTGGTTGGCGCAGAGGAGGGAGACGGCCCATCCGGCGAGGAGGGCCATGAGGAGATCGAAGGAGGCGACGAGGGCGGAGAATTTGTTGGCGGCCTGGATGGTGGAGGAAGCGGCGAGGATGGCGAGGAGGAAGATGAGGGCGAGGGCGAGGAGGTGGAGGCGGGGGATTTGGCGGGGGACGGCGACGAGGATCAGGGAGGCGGCGAGGGAGATGAGGAGGGCGAAGGCAAGGGTGACGGTAGGGCCGACTTCGGGGGCGATGGGGATGTCGGAGGGGCTGTGGAGGGCGGAGAGGGCGGCGGATTTTTGGGAGAGGGGTTGGCGGACGGATTCGGAGAGGGTGAGGCGGAGGCAGAGGAGGGTGAGGATGAGGAGGAGGGAGGTCCAGAGGAGGGGGGCGCGGGAGGGGGAATGGGGAAGGGCGAGTGACGGATTTGGGAGGGGGGCGTCGGGTGGGTTGGGGGATTTTTTGGGGGAGTTTTTTTTCACGCGGTGTGATCTCCGACGCGTTCGAGGAGGGCGATGACGATGAGCATGCCGAGGAGTTGGACGGCCAGGAGGATGGCGGAGAGGTCATCGACGCGGGCGAGGAGTGGGGCGGTGATGCCGGTGGCGAGGGTGACGGCGTAGATGACGAGTACGGCGCCGCGTTTGGTGAAGCCGTGGCGGGTGAGGCGGTGGGAGAAGTGGTTGGTGTCGCCGGCCATGGGGGAGCGTCCGCGGGCGATGCGGAGGGCGGAGACGATGAGGAGGTCATAGAGGGGAACGGCGAGGACGACGAGGGGCATGAGGAGGGTGTACCAGTGGCGGTTGGAATCGTAGTAGGTGGTGCGGATGGTGAGGACGGAGAGGATGAAGCCGAGGAGCATGGAGCCGCCGTCGCCCATGAAGATGGAGGCGGGGGGGAAGTTGAAGCAGAGGAAGCCGAGGAGGGAGCCCAGGAAGAGGAGGAGGAGGGCGCAGATGAACCATTGTCCGTTGAAGGCGGCGGCGATGAGGAAGGTGCCAGCGCAGATGAAGGCGACGCCGGCGGAGAGTCCGTCCATGTGGTCGAGGAAGTTGAAGGCGTTGGTGAGGGCGACGATCCAGAGGATGGAGGCGAGGGCGGAGGCGAAGAAGCCGGAGGAGGGGAAGTAGCCGAGCATGGTGAGGACGCGGAAGGAGCCGGGGTGGAGGAGTTCGCCACCGAAGACGAGGGCGCTGGCGAGAGCGAATTGGAGGAGGAGTTTGGGCCAGGGGGGCATGGGTTTGTGATCGTCGAGGAGGCCGACGATGTGGATGCCGAGGCAGGCGGCGAGGAAGATCCAGGCGAGAGGGGCTTGGGCTTGCATGCCGGGGAGATGGAGGTAGAAATTGGCGAGCGCGGGTTCGGAGTTGAAGTTGACGTCGACGGGGGTGGTGAAGGTGACTTTGAGGAGGCCGAGGGTGAGGGGGATGGCGAAGCCGAGGAAGATGCCGATGCCGCCGTTGCGTGGGGTGGGGAGGGTGTGGACTTTGCGTTGTCCGGGGGCGTCGATGAGGCCGAAGCGAGGGGCGATTTTTTTAGCGAGGAGTACGCCGAGGAGGGAGATGGTGAAGGCGGAGAGGAAGAGGATGGCGGCGGGGATTAGCATTCAGTCTCTCCGTGGGACGAAATGACGAATGATAAATGGCGAATGACGGATGAATGATCAATGGTCAGGGAGGGAATGATCAACGGGGGGGTGTGCATGAGGGTTGGTTCCTTGGGGATGGGGAGGTTCATTAGGAATACGATACTGGAAGGGGAAATGTTTTAGCCGCCGGTGAGGCGGTGGAGTTGGGCGAGGTAGGCGGCGCGGGCGCGGGCGAAGAAGGATTGTGCGGCGTCGGTTTTGTGGTCGGCGTAGGTCCAAGGCCAGGGGGTCCAGACATTTTGGTGCCAGTGGAGGGTGACTTCGGCGTAGATGCCTTCGGAGAGGTAGACGCGGTGGGAGTGGTCTTTGGTGGTGGCGAGGATGATTTTGTATTTGTGGATGTAGCCGGGGTCGATGTTGATGGGTCGGGGGACTTGGCGAAGGGGGAATTGTTTGGCAAGGAGGGTTTCGAGCATATTGGTTTCGAGTTTGCATTTGGCGAGATGCTCGGGGCTGAAGAGGGCTTCGAAGCGGACCCACTGGCGGAGGAGGGGGGTGCCCATTTCGGAGTGGTAGAAGTCGGTAAAGGTGAAGGGGAGGATCTCGGATTGGTCGTCGATTTTGCCGTACCACTGGGTGAGTTCGAAGCGTGCGGCGGCGAGTTCTTCGGGAGTGCCGGCGAGGAGGCCGGCGAAGCGAGCGACGGGGAGCGGTGAGGTGGGGATGGCCATGGGCAAATTCTCCTGTGGTGGTATGCTAAACGGGGCGGGGGAGAATGCCAATTTGGTGGGGGGATTTTCGGTGGCGCCGGGCGGGGAGGGAGAGTACGGGACCACAGAGAGCGTTTTTTGATCGTTAGGAAAAACATTTGTTGTTATTCGTTGTAACCTACCGATAATGATTGCGTTCATCTTTGAGTGTGTGCCTCCAGTGGACTGGTGATCGTGTGGTTGCCGGCTTGGATGTTGGGTGCATGCGGAGTATGAAAGACGGAGTTTTTCACATGAACGTATTGGCGAAAGTGTTGGCAACGGCGGTATTGGGCTTGGCGATCGCGGCGAGCCCGAGCGTGGCGGATGCGCGGACGCACGGTTCGGCGGGGACGACCACCAAGGCAGCGGGCGGGAAACTTGCGGGCACCAAGAGTGCGAGCAAGAAGAAGGCCGGCAAGACGGCGGGCACGAGGAAAACGGGGAAAAAGGCGGGCAAGAAGAAGGGTGCCAAGAAGGGGCAAACGAAGGGTCACAAGAAGGGTCAAAAGACGATAGGGGCCCCGGCGAAGCACGCCAAGTAAGGGATTCGGCAAGAATTGAAATTGGGCGACCTGTGCGCGAGGGCACGGGTCGCTTTTTTTTGATTCGTCTACCGATCGGCCAAGGACAGACACTGACAGACACGAACAGACACTGACAGACTGGGACAGATGTGTCGAAAAAACGGAAGGGTGTAGGGGAGGCGATTTGCGGTGGGCGAGGTGGGCGAGGAATTTGAGGTTAGGGACGCAGCCAGCCTTGTGTTGGTGGGAGTACCGGGAAAGGGGAGATGAACTTTTTTATGCGCGGAGGGGGAGCGGGCGCGGGTTTGGGGGTAGGATGCGGGGGATTGGCGGGGCGTCGGGCAGAGCGCGGTTCTTGAGGTGATTGGAGTTTTTGATGGTGCCGGATCGATCGCACATTCAGACGGAGCAGGTGAACCCGGCGAGCGCGGGATTGGATGGGATGAGCGTGGAGGCGGCGGTGGAGTTGATGAATGCGGAGGATGCGCGGGCGGTGGCGGCGGTGGGGGAGCAGAGGG
>JBBRWV010000030.1:0-29899 GCA_038248985.1 Phycisphaerae bacterium | reverse complement strand
TCCCGCATGTTCGGGGTGGCCAAATCTACGTGGTTGGGGCGGGCGAGTCTGGTAGGCCCACGGGTCGAACGCCTCGCCCGCCCTTATTTCTCAGGGGTTCCATGAAGCAGGAACTGAAAGTCATTGGCGACGGGCCGGCGCGTCTGCATGATGCAGGACCCGTTCTACCGGCTGGATGTGACGTCATCGTCGCAGGGGTATTACCAGGTGCCGACGCCGAGGGAACTGCCGCGATAAGACGTGGCTGCGGCTGGCAGGGCGATTGCGTTTGGACCGTGACCGGGAGGGCGAGGCTCCTGCCGAGCCGAGAATGCTGGGTGTGCGCGGTTCGGCAGGAGCCTCACCCTCCCAAACGCGATCGCTTTGGGCTGCGGCTGGCTGTTGGCTGCAGACTGGCTTGTCAGCCGGAGCGTGGGTAATAGAATGGAGTTATGAGCGCCATAACCGTGCAGGATATCGAGCGCGACTCCGAGGCTTTTGTGCGGCGGTTGGAGGCAGGGGAATCGCTTGTGGTCATGCGGGATGAATCCCCAGTGGCCGAGGTGTGACCTCTGCCGGCACGTTCTGCCCAGCTCCGTCCGTTCGGCCTGTGCGCCGGGCAGTTTTCTGTGCCCGCCTGCGGAATACCTGACTCGTCAGCGCGTAGGGTGGGTGTACTCGCCCACCTCTGGGACGGGCGATGGTGGGCGAGTACACCCACCCTACAACTTTGCCCGGCCGTCCAATCGGCCCCAAACCCCGCATCCGCCGTCAGTTTGACGACCTGGCGCGGAATCGCTGACATGGCGGTTGCCCTCTTTCGCTTTTGCTCCCACGAGGGTAGAGTAATGCCGGGGGTCAAACAGGAGAACACGACATGCAGAAAAGTATTGGCAGAGCGCTGCTTGTGATCGGGTTGTTCTTCGCCGTGACTGCCTGCGAAAAGCCAGGGTCAACGGCCCAGGCGCAGGAACTGGTTCTGGACCTGGGCGACAAGGTGACGCTGAAACTGGTGCAAATCCCGGCGGGCAAGTTCCTGATGGGCAGTTCCGACGAGGAGAAGAAAGCCGCCGTCAAGGAAGCCGTGGCCGCCGGCGTTCCGGAGAAGGATGCCACCGCGGTCTTCAAAGAGGAGACGCCGCATGAGGTGACGATCAGCAAGCCGTTCTACATGGGCGTGACGCATGTGACGGTGGATCAGTTCGCGGCGTTCGTGAAGGACAGCGGGTACAAGACGGATGCCGAGAAGGCTGGCTGGTCGGGGGGCCTCGAAATCAAGGACGGCAAGTTCGACGTCAAGAAGGTGGACGGTTGCTCGTGGCGTAATCCGAGTTTCGATCAGAAGGGGGATCATCCGGTGGTGCAGGTGAGTTGGAATGATGCCCAGGCATTCTGCGCCTGGCTGTCGAAGAAGAGCGGCAAGACGGTCACTCTGCCGACCGAAGCGCAGTGGGAATACGCCTGCCGGGCGGGCACCAAGACGGCGTATCCGTGGGGTGACAAACCCGATGATGGCAAGGGGTGGGCGAACGGTTTGGACCAGAGCCTGAAGAAGAAGATTCCCAACGAGGAGGGCTTTGCGTTCTTCAGTTGGGATGATGGTTTTGTGTTTACTTCGCCGGTGGGGAGTTTCAAGGCTAATGCGTTTGGGCTGTATGACATGAACGGCAACGCCTGGCAGTGGTGTGGCGACCGTTACGGAGACTACGAGAAAGGCCCGGTCACGGATCCCACGGGACCGAAAGCCGGTAGCCTCCGCGTGCTGCGTGGCGGCGCCTGGGGCAACAATCCGAGGAACTGCCGCTCGGCCCCCCGCCGCAGGCACTATCCTGACTACCGGCTCGACGACCTCGGCTTCCGGGTGGCGGTGGCGTCGGCGGGCGTGGACTTGCCTTAACCCTTTGTCCTTTTTCCCTTTTTCCTTCCTGGGGTACAGGGGCGAAGCCCCTGTTCGCGAGGCAGTCATATCTACACAAGCTGCACAATGGATAGATGTGCGACCCTTTCAGGGTCGCATGGTGCGGCGGGTCGGCTTTCCGGGTGCGGCGCTGGCTCGCTGCGCTCGCGATGCTATGCCCCCGGCTATCATTTTTGAGCCTTTCAGGCTCGATTTTGCGGGGACTTTCGTGGAGGCAGAAGTTGCGTAGATATGACTGGTTCGCCAGGACCGGCAAAGGGGGGGACCGGCAATGGGGACATGATTTAAAACCTCCGGTCAAACTGATGTTCCTTCGCCCAAGGGGGAGGTAACGAAGGTTCAAGGTTCGAGGTGCAAGGACGGGTGACGGGCGGGTGATGGGGGGTGGTACTTGAAAGTTGGGCGGGGGGCTGGATACTAGGGTCTGTCTGGCGGGACGTGCGTTGCGTGGCGGCGTGGCCGGACGGTTTTTATGAGTGGCAGCGATGGGAAGGAATTCATGGGCGAGTTTGATTTTACGAAGCTGGCGGGGAAGTTTATCGTGTTCGATGGGGCGGACGGGTGTGGGAAGACCACGCAGATGCGGGCGCTGATTGAGAAGTTGGAAGGGGGGACGGTGAAGGTGCGGCGGCTGCGTGAGCCGGGGGGGACGCATATCGGGGAGCAGATTCGCGAGACGCTGTTGAGCGTGAAGAACGAGGGGATGGACATTCGTTGTGAGATGCTGCTGTACATGGCGTCGCGGGCGCAGTTGATACAGGAGGAGGTAAGGCCGGCGCTGGCGCGGGGGGAGTGCGTGCTGGCGGATCGGTTTGCGAGTTCGACGATAGCGTACCAGGGCGGGGGCGGCGGGTTGAGCGTGGACGCGATTTTGCAGGTGGCGGAGATCGCGGTGGACAAAATGTGGCCGCACTTGACGATCATTTTTGATTTGCCGACGGAAGCGGCGATGCAGCGTTTGAACCCGATGTGGGCGGGCGGGAGGAAGAAGGGGGATCCGTCGCAGAACGCGTTGTTTGAGGATGCGCATGTAAAGGATCGGATTGAACAGAGGGCGCAGGATTATTTTGAGCGGGTGCGGGATAATTATCGGTGGCAGGTGGAAAGGTGGCCGCACCGGTACCGGATGGTGGATGCGGGGAAGTCGATTTTGCAGGTGGAGAGGCAGTTGATGCAGGTGTTGGGGGAGTTTTTTAAGTAGCGGTCGCGGGGATCAGAAAGGGGCACAAAGGACACGAAACGGGGGTGGCGATAGTGGTTCAAGGCTCAGGGTTCAAGTGACGACGACGATGTTGAGGGGCGCATGGAAAAGGCACGGAGATGGGGGTCCGTGCCTTGGGGTTGGTGGCGATTGTCGAACAGCCTGAAGGCTGAACTACGAGCGTTTTTTACGTGGCGTTGGCGGTGCCGGTGGTGGATTCGGTGGTGGATTCGGTGGTGGTGGTGTCGGGGGCGGGGGCGTCTTTGGTGTTGAGGGATTCGAAGCGGAGTTTTTCGCCGTCGCGGTGGATGCGAACGAGGTCGATGCCTTTGAAGTCGCCGCGGAGGATCGATTCGGAGAGGGTGTCTTCGATGAGGTTTTCGATGGCGCGACGGAGGGGTCGGGCGCCAAAGTCCGGGTTGTAGCCCCTGTCGATGAGGAGGTCACGGGCTTCGGTGGTGAGTTCGAGGCGGATGCCCTGTTCGACGAGGCGTTTGGCCATTTTCTTCATTTCGATATCGATGATGTTGTAGAGGTTATCCTTGCTGAGAGGCTTGAAGATGATGGTTTCATCGAGGCGGTTAATGAATTCGGGACGGAAGAATTTTTCAGTTTCGCGGAGGAGGCCTTTCTTCATGTCATCGTAATTTTGGTCATCGGAGCGTTTGATGGGGATGCCGAACTTCTGCATGCCACCGCTCTTGATGAGGTCGGCACCGATGTTGCTGGTCATGATGACGATGGTGTTTTTGAAATCGATGACGCGGCCGACGTTGTCGGTGAGGCGTCCTTCTTCCATGATCTGAAGGAGCATGTTGTAGACGTCGGGGTGGGCCTTTTCGATTTCGTCGAGGAGTACGACGGCGTAGGAGCGGCGGCGGATGCGTTCGGTGAGTTGGCCGCCTTCTTCGTAGCCGACGTAACCGGGGGGCGCGCCGATGAGGCGGCTGACGTTGTGTTTTTCCATGTACTCGGACATGTCAATCTGGACGAGGGCTTCTTCGGAGCCGAACATGAACTCGGCGATGGCTTTGGAGAGGAGGGTTTTGCCGACGCCGGAGGGGCCGAGGAAGAGGAAGGTGCCGATGGGACGATTTGGATCCTTGAGGCCGGAGCGGGCGCGACGGATGGAGCGTGCGACGGCCTTGATGGCGTCGTCCTGGGAGACGACGCGTTTGTGGAGTTCGTTTTCGAGTTCGAGGAGGCGTTGGGATTCTTTCTTTTCGAGGCGGGTGAGGGGTACGCCGGTCATTTTGCTGACGACTTCGGCGACGACCTCTTCATCGACGACGCCGTCGACTTCCTTGGCCTGTTCGCGCCATTGTTTTTGCATTTCCTCTTTTTTCTTGCGTATGGTTTCGGCCTGGTCGCGAAGCTCGGCGGCGCGTTCGTAGTCGGCATTTTTGACGGCTTCGTCTTTTTCGATGCTGAGGCGTTCGATTTGCTCTTCGACTTCGGCGAGGTTGGGGGGCTTGGTCATGCTTTTGAGGCGGACGCGGGCGCCGGCTTCATCGATGACATCGATGGCTTTGTCGGGGAGACAGCGGCCGGTGATGTAGCGGGTGGAGAGTTCGACGGCGGCTTTGAGGGCTTCCTCGGTGATCTGGACGCGGTGGTGGGCTTCGTAGCGGTCACGGAGGCCCTTGAGGATTTCGAAGGCTTCCTCCTTGTTGGGCGGTTCGACCATGACGGTTTGGAAGCGGCGTTCGAGGGCACCGTCTTTTTCGATGTACTTGCGGAACTCATCGAGTGTGGTGGCGCCGATGCACTGGATTTCGCCCCGGGCGAGGGAGGGTTTGAGGACGTTGCTGGCGTCGATGGCGCCTTCTGCACCGCCGGCACCGACGAGGGTGTGAAGCTCATCAATAAAGAGGATGACGTTTTTGGCGCGGCGGACTTCGTTCATGACGGCCTTGATGCGTTCTTCGAACTGGCCGCGGTACTTGGTGCCGGCGACCATCATGGCGAGGTCGAGGACGACGATGCGGCGGTCGGCGAGGATTTCGGGGACATCGTTGCCGATGATTTTCTGGGCGAGGCCTTCGACGATGGCGGTTTTGCCGACGCCGGCTTCGCCGAGGAGGACGGGGTTATTTTTGGTACGTCGGCAGAGTATCTGGATGACGCGTTCGATTTCATTGGAGCGGCCGATGACGGGATCGAGGGAGCCTTCGCGGGCGAGTTCGGTGAGATCACGGCCGAAGGAATCGAGGGCGGGGGTTTTGGATTTGCCTTTGCCTTCGGCTTTGGGTTCAGCGCCGGCGCCGCCTTCGGACTCAACACCTGCGCCGAGGAGGTTGAGGACTTCCTCGCGGACTTCTTCGAGCTTGAGGCCGAGGTTCATGAGGACCTGGGCGGCGACGCCGTCTTTTTCGCGGAGGAGGCCGAGGAGGAGGTGTTCAGTGCCGACGTAGTTGTGGCCGAGGTTACGGGCTTCTTCGATGGCGTATTCGATGACTTTTTTGGCGCGGGGTGTTTGGGGAAGTTTGCCCATGGTGACCATGTCGGGTCCGGACTTGACGAGTTTTTCGACTTCGAGGCGTACTTTGCGGAGGTCGATATCGAGATTTTTGAGGACGGTGGCACCGACACCGGAGCCTTCTTTGACGAGGCCGAGGAGGATGTGCTCGGTGCCGATGTATTCGTGGTTGAAGCGTTGTGCTTCCTGATTGGCGAGCGCCATGACTTTGCGGGCGCGGTCGGTAAAGCGTTCAAACATTTAATTCTCCTGAAAACTCTGAGTGGATTGTACGAGTGGTGTATCGGCACAATCAAGTAGGGAGAACAATTGTGATTTAGCGGAACGGCGGGGGAAGGGGCGGGGGCGGATTGCTTCTACACTTATGGAGATGTATAAGCCTATGACAATGAAGATGTAGCAGGCCCAGGTCCGCACGGTGCGGAGGGGTTGAGAAGAGACAAAGCCGGAGGAATTATGCACGGCGGACGCAGGCTGAAGAAGTGGCTGGTACAGGGGCTTTGTGCGGCAGTGGTGACGGGGGGGGTGTTGCGGGTGGGGGAGATGAAGGCGTGGGGCGCGGAGACACTGGATGAAGCGGCGCGGCGACTGCTGGCGGATGTGCTGGTGGAAGATGCGCGGACGAAATCGCGTGATGGGTCGATACCGGTGCCCTTGGCGATACGGGAGACGTCGGCGTTGCTGCAGGCGGCGGCGAAGCTGGATCCGACAAATCCGATGATATTGCGGCACCTGGCGGAAGCGGCGCGGGTGGCGAAACAGACGGATCTGCTGCGCGAGACGCTGCGGATGACCATCAAGGCGGACCCGGGGAACCTGGTGGCGCAGGTGCAGTATTTGGAGTTGTTGGCGCTGTCGTCGCAGACGGTGGATGACCGGCTACGGGTGTATCAATCGGCGATGGGAAATAAGAAGCTGGACCCGCAGGTGCGGAGCGAGATGGCGGTGCGGGTGGCGCGACTGATGTACGAGCGCGGGGATACGGAGGAGACGAAGAAGATGCTGGCGGCGGCGCTGCAACTTAATGATTTGAACGTGGGAGCGTTACAGGATGTGGCGAACATTGCGGCGAATGCGAAGGCGCCGGCGATGGAGCAGTTGAAGGCGCAGGTGGCTATTTTGCTGGCGAGCCCGTATCAGCCGGATTCGTGGATTGCGGGGGGGCAGATTCTGGCGCGGAATAATCTGCATGAGGATGCGGCGATGTGGCTGCTGGCGGGGCTGGAGCAGTTGAATTTTACGGGGGTGCAATCGCCGAAGTTGCTGACGGATTTGGCGGTGGAATATGGGATTGCCAACAAGCGGGCGGAGGCGGAACCGCTGTTTCGGGCGGTGACGGGGATGCCGGATGCGCCGCTGGAGGTGTTGTTGGCGGCGCAGGTGTTTGGATTGACGGCAGTGGCGGCGGCGCCGGCGGTGGAAGGGGCGGCGGCGACGACGCAGTTGGCGAATTTGCCGGAGCGGATTCGGGAGAAGCTGGCGGCGCGGGTGAAGGCGGAGCCGGAGGTCGCGGAGGTATTGGCGGAAGCATTGACGTTGGAGTTGATGCGTTTGCCGGAAATTTCGAGTGATTTTCAGGGGCGGCTGGACGCGTATAAGAAGGTGTCAAAGCCGACGGATACGGCGTACGTGCGGATTGAGGGGTTATTTTTGCTGCGGGCAGGGAAGGCGCAGGAGGCGAAGGAGAAACTGGAGCTGATTGCGGACAAGGATTTGATGGCGCAGGTGGCGCGGGCGACGGCATGCGTGGAGTTGAAGCAGACGGAGGAGGCGCGGCAGATCCTGCAGGATATTTGGTTGACGCAGCCGACGGGGCTGGTGGCGCTGGAGGTAGCGCAGACGGCGCGAAGGGCAGGGATCACGCTGCGGGACACGCAGAAGTCGAAGGAATTTTCGGCGGTGGTGAAGCAGGTGCCGGCGACGACGTTTACGGCGCATCGGCAGCCGCGGGATTTCGTGCTGATTTTTGCGGAGTTGTCGAAGCGGCGTTATGGATTGGGCGAGGCGGTGGTTTTGACGGTGAAGCAGACGAACACGGCAGACCGGGCATTGCCGGTGGGGCCTGCGGGGGTGGTGAAGACGACGGTGGGGTTGGCGGGGACGACGCGGGGGATGGACAGTTTGGCGCTGGGGATGTTTGCGCTAGATGATGTACACCGGACGTATCGTCTGGAGCGGCGGTCGTCGCTGGAGTTTGAGGTGCGGGTGGATCAGGGGATGCTGGCGGATATTTTTCGGAATAACCCGCTGCGGGCGTTTCCGGTGTCGATGACGCTGCTGACGGCACCGCGTGGGACGGCGAAGGAATTTGCGATAGGGTTGGGGGGGCAGGTGGTGGCGACGGGTGATTTTGATCGCGCGGCGTTGCCATTGCGGACACTGGATGATGTGATGAAGTTGGCGGCGGCGGTACCGAGCATGTCGGCGGAGCAGCAGTTGCGGCAGGCCTATTTGCTGGCGGCGGTGTTGCCGGGGGTGCCAGCGCCGAATGATGCGACGCCGGCGCAAGAGGCGGCGAATTTGAAGACGGCGAGGGCGGCGCTGGAGGCGACGGTGCTGCCGTTCATGCAGAGCGGGAGTCCCATTGTGCGGGCGTGGATGTTCCGGATGGCGCCGCGGATTGGATTGACGCCGGAGTTGTACAAGGCGGTGGATGTGCCACCGACGGCGGACGCGGGGGCATCGCCGGCGGAGAATCTGGCGGCGCAGATGATGTTTGCGCAGCGTCTGGCGGCGACGGGATTGATTGTGGGAGGGGAGGTACGGGCCGGGGCTATCAAGACGTTGACGGCGCATGGCGCGACGGAGAAGGAGCCGTTGACCAAGGAATGGCTGGGGCTGCTGGTGGAGGAATTGGGGCTGGCGGGCTCGGCGACGGCGCCGGGGTCGGTGAAGGAGCAGGTGCCGGATGTGGGGGCGGCGACGGAATCGACGCGGACACGTTCGGACAAGGCGGTGACGGCGCCGACGGCGACGCGGCCGGCGAATGCGGAGCCGTGAGTGAGGCGGAATGGGCGAGGGGCAGAAGGTTGTGGATTGACCGAGGACGGGGAAAGGGCCACAATGGGGAATACCATTCATTGCGACGGAATTTTTGCGCATCTCACAGGTGGACAGATATGGCCCGGGTCACGCTGGAAAAAGTCACGAAGGTGTATGCCGGCAATCCGGTGCCGTCGGTCAACGCGATAGATCTGGACATATTGGACCGGGAGTTTCTGGTGCTGGTGGGGCCGTCGGGGTGCGGGAAATCGACGACGTTGCGGATGGTGGCGGGGCTGGAGGAGATTTCCTCGGGGACGATCAAGATCGGGGATCGGGTGGTCAACAATATACCGCCGAAGGATCGCGACATTGCAATGGTGTTTCAGAATTACGCGTTGTATCCGCACATGTCGGTGTACAAGAACATGGCGTTTGGGTTGCAGTTGCGGCGGCGGGAGCTGGGTCTGACGAAAGAGCAGATTCATGAGCGGGTGCTGGAAGCGGCGAAGATTTTGGGATTGACGCCGTACCTGGAACGGAAGCCCAAGGCGCTGTCGGGCGGGCAGCGGCAGCGGGTGGCGGTGGGCCGGGCGATTGTGCGGAACCCGAAGGCTTTTTTGTTTGATGAACCGCTGTCGAATCTGGATGCGAAGTTGCGGGTGGAGACGCGGGCGCAGATCAAGCGGCTGCACTTGCAGTTGCAGACGACGACGATTTACGTGACGCACGATCAGGAAGAGGCGATGACGCTGGGGGATCGGATTGTGGTGATGAAGGATGGGTTCATTCAGCAGTGCGCGCCGCCGCTGGTAGTTTATGAGCGTCCGGTGAACAGTTTTGTGGCGTCGTTCGTGGGGACGCCGCCGATGAACATGTTCCGGGGGAAGATCGGTTCGCCGCAGGGAGAGTTTAAATTCGGGACGCAGCGCATTGAGTTGAACGGGGTGATGGCGAAGCGGACGGCGGGTTATGCGGGGAAGGAAATGCTGCTGGGGATTCGTCCGGAGTCGCTGTGTCCGGCAAATATTGGCAAATTCATGGGGGCGGATAATGCGTTGGAGGCGAAGGTGGTAGTGGTGGAGCCGCTGGGGGACAAGGTGGATATTTACGCGACGCTGGGGGAAAACCACGGGAATATCATGGATCACCTGCTGGTTTGCCGGGCGGATGCGTATGAGTTTGGCAAAATCAAGGCAAATGATATAATATCTCTGTATGTGGACCTCAACCGAGTCCATGTTTTTGAACCCGGAGACATCGGTATGAACGTGACGCTGTCTCAAGAGCCAAGTCATGCGGCTGCATAAGTCGCATCATCTTCTCGGTCACTCCGGCGCCGTCCGCCGGATGACCCGCTGTGCAGGTGCTGTAAAAAACGCCTGCCCGGTGTCATGTTTTTCTGATCATGCAGAAAGGAGGATTGCCTCCTAACTGCGGAAGAGAAAAGCTGGCGAGAAGCAATCCGGTGAAAGCCGGAAATATGGACGGTGGAGTTTGACTCCGCCGTTGCTGTTTTTGCGGGACGTCTTATTTGTGAGCCGCGCGCCGGGCGGTCAGGCGTACGACAGGTTGTGATGCGGGCATTTTGTCCGCGCGACTTGCCGACAATTGAATACTTTTTCCCACACAGGAACGAGAATGAACCAGGAACTAATCCGTATCGTCGATTCGATTGCCCGAGACAAGAACCTCGACAAGGAGTCGATCTTTCTGGATATCGAGGCGGCACTGCTTTCGGCGGCCCGTAAATTTTACGGGGAAGTGGAAGATGTGTCGTGCGCGATCGACCGTTTGACGGGCGATATTGAAGTGCGCAAGGGCGAGACGCTGATTGACTATCGGGAGTTTGGCCGGATTGCGGCGCAGACGGCCAAGCAGGTTTTGATCCAGAAGATCCGGGAAAACGAACGCGGGGCAATTTTTCAGGAATATGCGGATCGCAAGGGGCAGATCATCACCGGTACGGTGGCGCGTTTTGAGGGCGGGGCGTTGATTGTTTCGGTGGGCCGGGCGGAAGGTTTCATGCCGCGGTCGGAGCAGATTCCGGGCGAGACGCACAACAACGGCGACCGTATTCGGACGCTGGTGCTGGATGTGCGTGATGCGGGTTCAGCGGTGAAGATCATTCTTTCGCGCTCGCATCCGGATTTCATTCGGCGGTTGTTTGAAGTGGAAGTGCCGGAAGTGGGCGAACGGGTGATCGAGATCAAGGCGTTGGCGCGGGAAGCGGGCTATCGCACGAAGATCGCGGTAACGTCGATCGATACGAAGGTGGATGCGGTGGGCGCGTGCGTGGGCGTGCGTGGTTCGCGTATCAAGAACATCGTGGATGAGCTGGGCGGGGAGAAGATTGACATTGTGCGGTGGAATGAATCGTCGCAGATTCTGATTACGAATTCGCTGAAGCCGGCGGAGATCGTGGAAACGTCGCTGAATTTTGAGCTGAACCGGGCGACGGTGGTGGTAAACGAGGATCAGCTTTCGCTGGCGATCGGCAAGCGTGGGCAGAACGTGCGGCTGGCCGCGCGGTTGACGGGGTGGGACATCGATATTCTTACGCCGCCGGAATACAACAAGGGTCTGACGGACATGGAGAAATCGCTCAAGACGATTGAAGGGGTGGATGAAGCGATTCTGGATCTGCTGGTGGCGCTAGGGATTATTAACCTGCTGGACCTGGAAGAGATAGGTCCGGATCCGCTGGTGGCGAATTTGCAGATTGCCGATGAGCTGGCGAAGAAGATGGTGACATTTGCGTCGGAGGAAGCCAAGCGTATTGCGTCGGAAGATGCGGCCCGCAAGGTGGCAGACGATGCGGCGCGCGGCCCCTCGCCTTTGGATGTGGCGATGTCGCACGCACCGGCGGAAGCGGGTGGTGAGGCGACTGCGGTGGCGGCGGGACCGACGTTGTCGCCATTGGACGCGGCGGAGGCAGCACCGACACCGGTGGCGGCACCCGTGGTGGATGCGGCGGCGGAAGCCGGCGCAGAGAAGGGAGCATGAATATGAATAAAGGCCATTTGAGGTGCAACGACACGATTTAAGCTTGAAAAGATGCCAAACGCCGACTGAATAACCAAGAACCGTATTCCTCGTCAAAGACAAACACCCGGTACATTTACAAGGAACTGAAGAACGCCGACTTGCCCTGATAAAATGAAAGTCTGTTCAGCAGTATCTCTCTGTGGTTTTAACTTCCTTCTCTGGAGCATTGCTTGAGTCTCAAAGTTTTCCAACTGGCCAAGGAACTGGGTGTCGAAAGCAAGGCGATCATCGCCAAGTGTCAGGCTGAAGGTGTGCCCGACATTATTAAGCATACCGACGCGGTGAAAGCCGGGTTGGCGCTGACGATTCGCGAATGGTTTGCGGCGGGGGAATTGAAGACCGCGATCGAGACCACGGAGCACGTGGATCTTTCGAAGCAGAAGAAGACATCGCACAAGCGCGGCGCCAAGAAGGGCGCGGCGGTGCATAGCGATGAGGCGGGGGACTCGACGACGGCGGTGGCGGAACCGCCCACGGAAACTGAAGCAAAAGCGACCGAGCGTCATAAGCCGGCGCGGCCATCGCGGGCGCGGCACCCAGAGACGGCGGAGGAAACATCCGGCACCGTGGAAGCCGTTGAGGCGACAGCAGGAGAAGCCAAGGCGGGAGTGGATGCGAGCAGCGCGACGACGCTCGAAACGGCGGCGGCAACAGCAGTTCCGCCTGCTCACCCCCCCACCGAAGCGGTGGTGACGCCGGTGACGGAAGAAGTGACTGCGGCGTCGACAGAGGCTGTTGCGGTAGCGGGTACGGAAACGCGGGTGGTGGAAGGTCAGGCAGGGGAAGGGCAAGATGTAGTTGCTGAGCAAACGGATGCAGTCGTCGAGGTGCCGGTGAAGCCGGTGCGTACGGCGGGCGAAGTGCCGCAGAAGCCGATCCGTCCGCTGGTGAAGCCGGCGGGGGTGATGAATGTGCCGAACCGTCCGTTGTCGGTGGCGCCAGTGGGTCCGCAGGTGAAGCCGTCGCCGGCGCAGATGCAGGGGCCGCGGGTGGTGCGGGTGGATAAGCCGGATAATTTGCCGGCACCGCGTCCGCGTCCTGCGGCTTATGGGGGCGGTGGTGGTCAATACAATCGTGGTCCTGGGATGAGCCCGGGCCAGCAGCAGGGCCAGGGGATGGGTGGTCCTGGCGCACCTCCGGGATTTGGCGGGCAACAGCCGCCGATGCAGCCGACGGGTTTGCCGACGCGTGCGGCGCGGGTGACGAAGGAAGGCGCTCCGATCATCGATGATGAGGAAGCAGCGAAGAAGAAGGGCCGCACGACGCGTCGCGGGCCGGGGACGGGTCGCCATGGGGATGCGGGGCAAGCGGCGATTCGCGAATGGCGAGAGCTGGATTTGCAGGAACGTGAAGAGCGTTTGGCGCAGGCGGCCGGGGCGTTGCGGGATCGCAAGCGCGAGATGTCGAAGCAACTGCGGCCACACCAGCAGCCGGTGAATCAGAAGCCGACACACGTGGAGATCACGCCGCCGTTTACGATTCGCCAGTTGGCGGAAGCGTTGGAGATGAAATCGGCGGATATTGTGCGCAGCCTGATGAAGCAGGGCACGATGGCGACGGTGAATCAGAATATTGAAGCCGAAGCGGCGCAACTGATCGCGCTGGAACTGGGCATTGAGCTGGTGATCAAACCCCGCGAGGCGCTGGCGGCCGTTTTCGAGCGTGAATACAAAGCGATTGAAGACGCGACGGAGAAAGTTGCGCGGCCGCCGGTGGTGACGATTTTGGGTCACGTCGATCACGGCAAGACGTCGCTGCTGGACAAAATCCGTTCGGCCAATGTGGCGGCGGGCGAAGCCGGGGGCATTACGCAGCACGTGGGCGCGTACACGGTGGCGTTGCCGGGTTCGGATGGCAAAGAGAAGCGTGTGACGTTCCTGGATACGCCGGGTCACCAGGCGTTTACATCGATGCGTGCCCGCGGGGCCAACATGACGGACGTGGTGGTGCTGGTGGTGTCCGCCGACGACGGCGTGATGCCGCAGACGATAGAGTCGATTGCCCACGCGAAGGCGGCGGGCGTGCCGATCGTGGTGGCGATGAACAAGATTGATAAGCCGGAAGCGAACCCCAACCGCGTGTTGGGTCAGTTGGCCGAGCATGGTTTGAACCCGACGGAATGGGGCGGGGATGTGGAAGTCGTGAAGACTTCGGCGGTGACGGGCCAGGGCGTCAAGGAATTGATTGAGTATCTGGATTACGTGGCGACGCTGCGGGAACTAAAGGCTTCGCCGCAGTTGCCGGCGCGTGGCGCGGTGATCGAATCGTTTATGGATCCGAACCGCGGCGTGATTGCGCGGGTGCTGGTGCAGAACGGCACGCTGAAGGTCGGCGATACGCTGGTGTGCGGAGCGGCATGGGGCCGCGTGCGTTCACTGACGGACGACAAGGGCCGGGCGACGCAGGTGGCCCCGCCGGCGACGCCGGTGGAAGTGATCGGCCTGAACAAGGTGCCGGCTGCGGGCGATCGGTTCTTTGCGGTGAAGGAATCATCGCAGGCGCAGGAGATTTCGGAAGAGCGTTTCCAGTTGGATCGTGCCGGGGAGTTGGCGCAGCGTGCGAAGGTAACGCTGGACAACTTGTACGAGACGATTCAGAAGGGCGAAATCAAAGAACTATTGATGATTTTGAAGGCGGACGTGCAAGGGTCCGTCGATGTGCTCAAGAAGATCATGACGGAAGAGCTGTCGAAGGAAGTCAAAGTGCGGCTGCTGCATGCGGCGGTCGGCGGGATTTCCGAATCGGACGTGGTTTTGGCGGAAGCATCGGGGGCGATCATCATCGGCTTCTCGGTGGTGCCGGACGAAACCGCCCGCAAGATGGCGGAAGAGCGCGGCGTCGAGGTGCGGCTGTATCGCATTATTTACGAGATCACCGACGACATTCGCAAGGCCCTTACCGGCATGCTCTCGCCCGAGAAGCAGGAGCAGGTGCTGGGCCATGCGGACATCCGGCAGGTCATTCGCGTTTCGAAGGTCGGCTCCATCGCGGGTTGCATGGTGTCGGATGGTTCGTTCACGCGGTCGGCGAAGTACCGGCTCATCCGGGAGAGCGTGGTCGTCAAGGAAAACCTCGTGCTCGACTCGCTCAAGCGCTTCAAGGAAGACGCCAAGGAAGTGCGCAGCGGCCTCGAATGCGGCTTGAAAATTGCCGGCTATGATGACATCAAGGTGGGCGACCGCCTCGAAGCGTATAAGACTGTTGACGTGGCCCGAACTCTTTAACCGCAGGGCTGGTTGCTGACTGGAGATTTCGCGCCGGGCTGAACGGCGGGGATCGACGGTGGGGCAACCGGGACTCGGAAAAACTGAACTATGCTGATTGGAGTGCTCCAACTCGAAATACGCATCGGCGATGCCGAATCTTTGAAGGACAAACGGCGCATCGTGCGTTCGCTCAAAGACAAGTGGCATCATCACCACAACGTTTCGGTGGCCGAAGTGGATTACCTGGATTTTCCTTCCCGCGCTTTATTGGGCATCTGCATGGTCGGGACGGACGCACCGCAACTGGATAGTTCGCTGAGCAAACTGGTGGAGCACCTGAAACACGAACGCCTGGCCGAGATCGTCGATTACCAGATCGAAATTATCTCGGGCCGCTGAATCCGCCCCCATCCCCCCAACCTCCGGAGCCGGAAAAATGCCCGCGAATGTACGCCAACAAAAGCTAGCCGCCCAAATTCGACGTCTGGTTGCGAACGTGTTGTTGCGCGGCATTGCGGATCCGCGGATCGATCAGACGGGAGCGTTGATTTCGGTGACGAAGGTGGAGGTATCGGCGGACCTGCGGGAGGCGAAGGTGTATCTTTCGATTTTGGGCGGGAAGAAGACGCCGGAGACGATATTTCAAGGCATCGCGTCGGCAGGGCGTTACATCCAGGATGCGGTGGCGGACAACCTGCCGATCCGGTATGCACCGCGGCTGTCGTATCACCTGGACGACTCGCTGAAGAAGCAGGCGGAGATATTCAAGACGATTGACAACGCCATGGCGGACACGCTGCGAAATGAGCAAGAGAATGCCCGGAAGAATCATCCGTCGGACGCGGAACCGACGGGGTAGTGCCACGGAGTGACTCAGCAGCGCGGCGCCGATCCGGCCGCGTGTGCATCGACCAAACGCAAAGGACCAGGAAGAACCATGAACAAGCTCAACATCAAAGTCGAAGCCTTGAAGAAGACGATTGCCCGTTTTGTAAAGAACGCACCGGCGAAGCTGCCGACGGCGACGGACCCGGTGACGCGGCTGGTGCGGGCGTTTTTGGAATACGATTGCGACGAGGCGCGGGCGTCGGTGGGCGAGCGCAAGATTACCGAGGCGATGGTGGACGCCAACGAGTTGCGGGTGACGCCGGCGATTGAGTTGTCCTCGCTGCTGGGGGTGCGGTTTCCGTTTGCGGAGTCGCGTTGCTCGGCGTTGCACCGGACGCTGCAGTCCATTTTTGACCGCGAGCACCAGATGCGTCTGGAGCGACTTAACGAGATGAAGAAGACGGAGATTCGGCCGTATTTTCAATCCCTGGCGGGGATCACGCCGTACGTGGAAGCGGCGGTATGCGTGGATTGCTTTGGCATCGCGGCGGCGCCGGTGGACACGAAATTGCTGCTGTGGCTGATATCCAAGGAAGTGCTGCCGGAAGAAGTGGACTTGAAGACGGCCCAGATGTTCATTGAGAAGCATTTGAAGGCGACGGAGGCGGCGGAGTTTTTCCACGGGTCGCGCAAGGAGCTGGAGGGGTGGTCGCCCAAGGCGTGGCCTCAGGTCGCGCGGGCGTATTCGCCGATCCTGGCGCCGCCATCGGAGACGAACCCGATTGACCGTGGCGAGTCGGACCGGGCGCCGAAAAAGACGGATGGAAAAGTGGAACAGAAGCCGGAGATCAAGGCGCCGGCGAAGAAGAAATGACGCGCGATAGCGTGTGGTGCACCTTGGAATCGCTTTGATTTTTCACTCTACACGATTTTGCCCATCGGGATTCGACAGCTGCGCGATATGATGGATTCAGAGTTTTGTAATTTTGTTGCAGCGAGGCCCGAGTGAGTGAAGTCAATTCCGAATTCGCCCATCACCACGAAATACTTCGCAGCATGCAGTCTTTTGTCGGCGAGAATTTGCAATTTTTGGCGCCGCGCGACAAGGCTTGGCAGCCCACGGATTACCTGCCGGACCTCACGCAGGAATCGTGGCGCGAGCAGATCGAATCGTTCCGGGTGCCGGCGCAGAATCTCACCGATGAGATACTGGTCGTACTGGTGGGGGACATGATTACGGAAGAGGCGTTGCCGTCTTATTCAGTGTCGCTGAATGCCCTGGCGCGGGATGAGCACGGGGATACGAAGGAACCGTGGGCGATTTGGCTGCGGGGTTGGACGGCGGAGGAGAATCGGCATGGCGATCTGCTCAATGCGTACCTGCGATTGACGGGGCGGGTGGATATGCGTTCGATCGAGGTGACGATTCACCATCTGCTGGCGGAGGGGTTTAATCCCAAGACGCATCCGGATCCGTACAACGGGCTGGTGTATACGTCTTTCCAGGAACGCGCGACCAAGATTTCGCACAACAACGTGGCCAAGATTGTGCAGAAGGAAGGCGATGGGAACCTGTATAAAATCTGCTCGCGCATCGCCGGGGACGAATCACGCCATGAGGCTTTTTACACCAAGATGATGCGGCAAATTTTTGAGCTCGATCCTGAGGGCGGCATGCTGTCATTCCGCAACATGCTCAAGGGATTGATAGCGATGCCGGGGCGGCTCATGTATGACGGGCACGATCCGGATATTTTCGATCATTTCGCGGTTGTCGCGCAGCGCACGGGCGTGTACACGGTGTATGACTACGCCAAGATCATTGAGCATCTGGTATCGATTTGGGATGTGCCGCATCGCCAGGTGAGCGGTCTGGCCGCGAAGGCTCAGGACTACCTGTGCAAGCAGTCGGAGCGTTACCATCGGCTGGCGGATCATGTGACGGAGACGCTGGTGAATCAGCCCAAGTTCCCGTTTTCGTGGATTCACGACCGCAAGGCGTAATTGGTCAGTGTTCGTCGCCGGCAATGGTGCCCACTTTGATATTCAAATCTTTGCGTTCTTCGATGCGGTCGATCTGGCCGTCGGCCACCCAGGCGATCTGATCGGAGACGTCGAGCATTTTGTGGTCATGCGTGGCGGAGATCACCGTCACGCCGAACCGCAGGTTCATATCGCGCAATATACCGATGATCTGCTTGCCGGTTTTCAAATCGAGATTCGCCGTCGGCTCGTCGGCGAGCACGATGGCGGGGCGATTGGCGAAGGCGCGGGCGATGGCCACGCGTTGTTGCTGGCCGCCGGACATTTCCGCGGGGGTGTGGAAAACGCGATTACCAAGTTCCACAGTGTCGAGGATTTCCTTGGCGCGATCCTGGGCTTCTTCCTGCGGGACGTCGGCAAAGATCATCGGCAGCATGACGTTTTCCAGGGCGGTTAACGTCGGCAGGATGTTGTAGCTTTGAAAGATGTAGCCGATCTTGCGGCAGCGCATCCACGCGAGTTCGTAGGGGTCCAACTGGGCGATGTCGACTTCATCGATGAAGACTTCGCCGGAGGTGGGGCGATCCAAGCCGCCGATCATATTAAAGAGGGTGGATTTGCCGGAGCCGGAGGGGCCGAGGATGGAAATGTAGGTGCCACGTTTGACGGCCATGGTGACGCCGCGGAGGGCGTGAATGGTGGTGTCGCCCATGACGTATTGCTTTTTGACGTTGACGACCATCACGGTGTTTTCCACGGTGAGGTCGGGATTGAGTTGGCGCAGTAGCGACATGGAAACCAGTCCTTAGAAACCTGCTTAAAATTTCGCGCGCATGGCGTCAATCGGTGCCATTTTGGCGGCCAGGGCGGTGGGGTAAAGAGCGCCCAGCACGGAGAGGACGATGCCGGTAAGCAGGCACCATCCGGTGGTTTTGAGAAGGGGCAGCCAGGGCAATCCGAGGCCGAGGTCGGAGCCGAAGGAAATCCAGCCGATGATGCAGGCGAGGAGGATTCCAAACAGGGTGCCGAAGAAAGCGCCGAGCAATCCCTGGCCGAGGGCCTCGAGAAGGTAGACCTGCAGCACGACGGAATTCAGAGCGCCGAGGCATTTGAGCGTGGCAATTTCGCGGAATCGTTCCGTCACGGACATCAGCATGGCGTTGGCGATGCCGCACACGCACACGCCGAGCGATATGACCACCACCCACATCAGCGGGGGGCCGTCGGCACCGGGTTCCCCCCCCACCACGACCTTCATTTGAACGCTGATGGCGTCGGCGATGAGCACGTAGCCGAGGAAGGCCACGGCCATCACGATGGAGAGGAAGGTGAGGAAGGAGCGACCGGCGCGATGGCGTACGCCGTTGTAGCTCATCCACAAGACGGTGCGCCAGCCGATGGGCTTGATGCGGTCAATTTTCTTATCGGTTCTCATACGCGTTGGCTCAATAAGGCAGTGAACTGACGGAGCGTTGCAGGAAGACAATCGCCATGCCCAGCATACCGACTAACCCCGCGCCGCAGGCAAAACCGGCGAGGATCACCGGCACGTAACTCTTCCATTGTTTCGCGCCAAACTTGCGGCTGAACACAAAGCGTGACAGGATCGCACCGATCAGGGCGGGGAATATCACATGCACGATGCCCATGTTGGCGCCGGCGATTCCCCCGTAGATAAACTCCACCGAAAGCCCCAGCGCGCCGAACACGCCGAGGAGCATCAGGGTGACCGCCATGAAGAGGCCGATGATGGGCCACTTGATCGCGTCGGTCAGGAAGGTGGAGCCGGAGCTTTGCGCGGTGGACCATAGGGCGGCCATTTTTGCTTGAACGGGCCAGAATACCTGCACGGGCGGATATTTTTCCGAAGGGATGGGGTCAAGCGACCAGATGTAGGACCAGAACAGGAAACTGGCAACCATCATGATGGGGAGGATCAGGAGTTCGGCCTTCAACATGCTGGTGAACTTGGTGCGGGTAAGTTCCATCTGGCGGAAGAACTGGGCCATGCCACCGTAATCATGCAGCGGAATGGGGGCGAACCAGACGTCGGGTTTTTCATAGCCGGACATGAAGAAGGTGCCTTCGCGCACCATGGGCAGGCCGACGAACGTGCCGGTGATGCCGACCATGCGGGCGTGAATGTAGGTCATGAGCGGGGTGAAGAGGAAGGCAAATGCGAAGAACATCCAGACGGGGAAATCGGGAACGAGCCAGTGGCACAGGGCGACGTAACCGAAGGAGGTCAGAATGAAGATGGCGATCATGAGCCAGATGGGAAAATCGCCACGGCCTTCGGGCGGGTGCACCACGGGCGAGCCCATGGCGACGGTCGCGGCATCGGTGCCGTCTTCGACGGCGACAGTCACGGCGCGATGCTTCAACCGCTTTTTATGGAGCCCCCACGCCAGCGAGGCCAGACCCGCAATGGCCACGGCGACGGCACAGCCAATCGTCAATGACAGGTAAAAATCGAGTGAATTGTTGAGGGCCGTTTGCGCGGGGTTGAAGCCCGGCTGCCAGTGCTTGAGGACCCCCATGGGATACAGCACGTAAGGATTCAAAATCAACTGAAAGAAAACGGTGCCCACCACCGATCCAACCAGCACGCGCCAGGGGATGATCATCCCCACGAGCACGGCCCCCAGATCGGCCGTAATCACCACGGCCGTCGCGTTCATGCCCAACACATCGCGAAAGAACGGGGAGATATCCCACCACGGATTGGGCAGGAGGAAAAGCGGTTGGGCCAGCAGCGTACCGGTCACCGAAGGCACCAGCGTGGAGAGAACGGCAAAGGCGGCGCCGATTCCGGCACCGAGCGAAAACGCATTCCAACGCCAGCTTTCCGTCCTGCCGGAATGCTCTGCCAGAGCCATGGCGCCCTGTGCGTACAAGGGGGCCATTGGAAAGGGTAGTCGTTCAAGATCGGAAGTGATGCGGAAAGCGAGATAGCCGCAGACAAATTTTTGGGTTTGACCGAGGATGTGGGAAATCACCAGCACGCCGATGGCCGGAAGCCAAGCCGTGTCCCAGAGGGACCGTCCGCCGCCGCTGGGCGCGACCCAATCGGGCAGCATGGTGTGGAGGCCGAATGGCTCCGTGACGTTCGAATTTCGCAGGTAGGAGTTCCAGACCAATTGGCCAAACACGCCGCCCGCCAGGCCCGCGGTACCAACGCCCGTACCTACGGAGCTGGCCACGTGCAGCAGCACCATGATTTCCTGCCGAGTCAGTTTTTGAAAGGACCGCCGCGCCAATTCGAGAAAGAGGATGACCGTGACCCAATCAGCCGCCGCCCCCAAACCACTGCCGAGCATGAGCGACAAGTAGATGGCTGCGGGAACCATGACGGCCGCGAGGAAGAAAGCACCAATGACAGCGCGCCGCGAGAATCCATCACGATAGGGCTCAAGCTCGAGATCGAGTACCGTCGTCGTTGGAGGAGCGGCATCATTTTTTGCTTCGGTTGTCATCGTGAGTTCAAGTATCCCGTTTCAACTGCATTCCTGATTCAGGCCGGTCCTTAATGCGTGTAGTATTCGCCGACGTAGCGATTCCGGTAGCGCCAAGGCCGACATATTACAATGAATCGAGGGGCTCTAGTAGTGTAATGGATAAGGTTGTATTTTTATTGCAGATCGGCGGGGAAATATGAAAGTCGCGCAGGTCGCAAACTTGGAAAACATTCTTCTCCTTGCGCCTATCCATTTTTCAATCTATTATGGCCGCGCCTAGAATATTTCGAGCCAAACTGTACCAAAAAGGGATCCGCATGAAAGCCTGGACCATCGACTCGCTCTCCGGACTCTCCGCCTTGCGCATGCGCGAAGTTGTCGCCCCCCTGCCCAAGCCGGGCGAAGTTTTGCTTGACATCCTCTATGCCGGGCTCAATCCGGCCGATCGCTATCTCTCCGAAGGCTTGTATCCGGCGCGGCCGACATTTCCGCACATTCTCGGGCGCGATGGGGTGGGCATTGTTTCGGCAGTTGGTGAAAATGTCAGGGGCGTGAAAATCGGTGACAAGCGATTGCTGCTGCGCACCGATGTGGGGGTGAGCACATGGGGCACCTTCGCCGAAAAGACCGCGATTCCCGTCGCCTCTTTGACCGTGGTACCGCCGGGATGGTCCGATCAGGAGGCTGCGGGCGCGCCGCTCGTCTACATCACGGCCTATCAGGCGCTCACGCAATGGGGCGAGATTCCATCGAGTTCAGCCGCGGCACCGCCGGTGGTGCTGATCACGGGTGCTTCGGGGGGCGTCGGTGTGGCCTCGGTGCAACTCGCCAAGGCACTGGGCTACACGGTCATCGCGCTTTCGCGCAGCGAAGAAAAACGGAGCCGGCTTTATGCGCTCGGCGCCGATCTGGTCCTCGATCCCGCAGACAGCCAGTGGCGCCGGCATAGCAAAGACTATCTGGATGCGACGCAACGCAAGGTTGATCTGGTCATTGAAAATATTGGCGGGGCGCTTTTTACCGAGCTTCTGGACACCCTGAGCATGAACGGCCGCGTCTCGGTCGTCGGGCGGCTGGCGGGCCCGGTGCCCAGCTTCAATACCGCAGCGCTTTTCTTTCGACGTCTGAGAATCGGCGGCGTGGCCATCGGCACATACACGATCACCGAGACGCAGCAGGCGTGGACGGCGGTTCTGCAGTTGCTGAACAGGAACTCTGCTCGCCCGCTGGTTGACAGCGTTCATGCGTTTGAGCATCTTCCGGCCGCTTTTGATAAGCTGGCCGCAGGACCGATGGGCAAGGTGTTGCTGGCGGTGAATGCGGCCTGAGGGACCGTACTTAAGCGCAATCTCGGGTGAGATCAGTGGCTAGAGCGCCAGCGTGCGCGGGAAGTAATCCTGCTTCATCGCTTTCTTGGCCAGATACAGCGTCTCTTCGGCCGCAGCATTCGCCCGCGCGGTTCCATCGCGCAAAACCTTCAGCACGTAGCCGGGGTCTTTTTCCAATTCCAGCCGCCGCTGCCGCATCGGTTCGATCAAAGCCACCAGCACTTCGATGAGTTTGCGTTTGCAGTCGACGTCGCCGATCTGACCGGCGCGATATTTCTCCTGCGTCTGCCGCACCCATTCCACATCCGGATTGAAAGTCTCGTGGAAGGCCCAGAGCGGATTCTTCGCCGGATCGGTTTCGCCCGGGTCCGTCGCTTTTTTACGGTTCGGATCGGTATACATTCCCATCACTTTTTTCTTCACCACGTCGGGTTCATCGCTGAGCAAAATGGCGTTGTTGAACGACTTGCTCATCTTGAGCAATTGCCCCGTCTCCGCGCTCGGCCCGCCCAGGCCCACCAGGCGCTTCACACGCCCCAGTTTCGGCTGGATCACCGGAAACACACCGCCGGCCGTCACATAGTCTTTGTCTTTCGTGTGCGAATTTACGCCGCAGTATTGCTGGTCGAAACGCCGCGCCACGTAGCAGCACAATTCGAGATGCGGCAATTGATCCTCACCCACGGGCACCAGCTCCGGCCGAAAAGCCAGAATGTCGGCACACTGCCCCACGGCGTACATCGGGAAACCAAAGGGATAATCATCCCCCAGTCCCTTGTCGCGAATCTCATCCTTAATGGTGGGATTTTTCATTACGCGCGAGAACGGAATCAGCATCGCCAGCAGAAACGTCAGCTCCGCGATGGCGGGTATTTCGCTCTGCACGAAGATCGTCGACACGATCGGGTCAATTCCCGCGGCCAGGTAATCCAGCGTGATATCGAACACGCTTTGCCGGATATCCGCGGGGTTCTCCGCGCGGGCGGGGTTCGTAAACGCATGGACGTTGGCGATGATGAAATAGCATTCATACTCCCGCTGCAACGCCACCCGGTTTTCCAGCGACCCCACCCAATGGCCCAAATGCATGCGCCCGGTCGGCGTATCACCCGTCAATATCCGCGGCTTGGACACAGAATTTCCTCGGTTTGAGAACCTGCAAAATCAGCAAGCCGCACATTATACGGAGCGGCCCAATCGCTGTCGCGAGATTCACCAAGCGGCCGTCGCCGCGCACGAAATCGGACCTGCCGAACCCATGCCGGACCAGCGCCTATAATGTTCAGCACCTTGACTTTCACACCTAAAAAACCGATTCTGATGCATAGCGAATGAGGAAATCGAACCCGTGAAGCACCCCCGCGGACAACTGTTTCAACTCCGTCAGCGCGCCTGGCACATGCCTGCGACGCTCGCGGCACTTTCGTGCGCGCTGGCCCTCTTCGTCGCGCAACCCGTGTCCGCACAGGCACCACACGCTCCCCGTTCCATCGTTCGCATCACGGGCGATGTCCCCCATGAACCTCTAGCGGCTGCACATTTCGTCACGCCGGTTGCGCAAAAGACCATCGGCTTTTCCACAGCAGCTTTCACGCCGCGACAACTGCACGTTCTCGCCACCGTGGAAATGCTCTGTCGCTTTTTCGCGTTCGATCTGCGTTCCAGCGATCACGCCTTTACGCCGCTGGCCTTTTTGGCCCCGCTGGAACTGTGCCGCTTTGAACTGGTCGTTCTTCCCACCTGTCTTGGCTACGCCGCAGCAATCGCTCCGCAGCCGCGCCAGTGCCAATTCCTCTGCCTGCACACCCACCTGCCTCCCCCCGCGCACGCCTGAGCAAACACTCGTGAATCATGTGCGTTCCACATGCACCGTCGACTGGATCGTCGGTTTGCCGTTCTCACCTTTCCAATAATTCAATCCCGCGGCTACGTCATTTTTCGTGGCCAGCGCCCTGAAAGGATCTTCCCATGGTTGCCGCCTATTTCAACAAAGCCTTCACCTCCATCTTCGGTTCGCGCAATGACCGTCTCGTCAAACGCTACCGCCAGCGCGTCGAATTGATCAACAGCATGGAACCGACCGTGCGCAAAATGTCGGATGCGGACATGCGCCAGCGTGCCCAGGAACTCGGTGCCCAACTTCGCAAGAAAGAAGCCACCGATGCCGCCATCCTTCCCGAAGCCTTCGCCCTCATGCGCGAATCCATGGATCGCAACATCGGCCTGCGCAATTGTTTCAACCCCGCCTTGAACTTCGATCCCAAGACCCTTCCGACTTCGCAATTGCAGGACCTCTACACCGACATCAAGTTCAAAGCCGTCGGCGAAAATGAATGGATGACCACGCCCATCCCGCTGGAAATGTACGACGCCCTCCGGGCCGTCGTCGCGGATGACCGCCCCCCGTTCCGCGCCCGCCCGTTCGATGTGCAGCTCATCGGCGGCATGGTGCTCTATGACGGTTGCATCGCCGAGATGGCCACGGGCGAAGGCAAAACATTCGTTGCCCCGCTCGCCTGCTTCCTCATGGGCTTGCAGGGCAAACATTGCCACGTCGTCACCGTCAACGATTACCTCGTCCGCCGCGATGCCTCCTGGGTCGCCCCCGCATTCCACGCCCTCGGCATGAGCGTCGGCTACATCCAGGCGCAGATGTACGACAATGCCGTCAAAAAAAGCATGTACGATTGCAACGTTACCTACGGCACCAACAGCGAATTCGGCTTCGACTACCTGCGCGACAACATGAAAATGTCCGCCGGCGATCAGTGCCAGAGCCCCAAGGATTTCGCCATCGTTGACGAAGTCGACTCTGTCCTCATCGACGAAGCCCGCACGCCGTTGATTATCTCCGGCCCCGCGCATGATGATGCCCCCAAGTACAAGGCGGCCGACGAAGTCGTGCGCCGGCTTATCGAAGCCCACAAGCCGTGGGATCGCATCAACAGCCAGATCGAATCCATCAAGGCCCGCATCAAGGGGTTCGAAGGCGACATCAAGAATTCCAAGGACGCGGGCAAGACGCAGCAAATGGAAGCGGATCTCGGCAAGGCCCAGGCCGATCTTCCGGGCCTGGAGGAAAAACTCACCAAGGAAGTCCGCCTCTATGAAGTGGAGCTCGACCGCAAATCCGTCCACCTCACGCACGAAGGCATTCAGAAAGCCCAGGAGTTTGCCGGCGTCGGCAGCTTCTACATCGGCTCAAACATGGATTGGCCTCACCTGCTCGAGCAATCCCTGCGGGCCCACGTCGTCTATCAAAAAGATAAAGAGTACGTCATCCAGCAAGGCGAAATCATTATCGTCGATGAATTCACCGGCCGCATGATGGTCGGTCGGCAGTGGTCCGATGGCCTTCATCAGGCGATCGAAGCGAAGGAACGCGTGCAGATCAAACCCGAAACGCAGACGATGGCCACCGTCACCCTGCAGAACTTTTTCAAGCTCTACAAGCGCATCGGCGGCATGACCGGCACCGCCATGACCGAAGCCGAAGAGTTCATGAAGACCTACAAGCTCGACGTCGTCAAAATTCCCACCAATCGAACGATGGTGCGCAAAGACCAGGAAGATCTCATCTTCATGTCGGAAAAGGCCAAGTGGAACGCCATCGTCGAACAGATCAAGGACCTGCACGAAAAGGGTCAGCCCGTTCTCGTGGGCACCACCAGTGTCGAAAAATCCGAACGCCTCAGCGGAATGCTCATGCGCCGCCACGGCATCGAACATGAGGTTCTCAACGCCAAGCAGCATGAACGCGAGGCCGACATCATTGTTTTCGCCGGCCAGCAATACGTCAACAAGCTCGGGAAAACCGTGGGCCGCGTCACCATCGCCACCAACATGGCTGGTCGCGGCACCGACATCAAGCTGGCCAATGGCGTCGTCGAAACGGGCGGCCTCTACGTCCTGGGCACTGAACGCCATGAAGCTCGCCGCATTGATAACCAGCTTCGCGGACGCTCCGGCCGCCAGGGCGACCCCGGCGAATCGCGCTTCTTCCTCTCGCTCGAAGACGAGCTCATGAAGCTCTTCGCCGGCGATTTCACCCTCCGCGCATTGCAGCGCCTGGGCATGAAGGAAGATGAAGCCATCGAGCACTCCTGGGTCAGCAAAGCGGTCGAACGCGCCCAGAAGAAAGTGGAAGAACGCAACTTCGGGATCCGCAAAAACCTGCTGGAATACGATGAAGTGCGCGACATTCAGCGCAACTATTTCTACAAACGTCGCCAGCACATCATCGAGGGTCTTAACCTCCGCGAGATGATTTTCGAAATCATCACCGAATCTGTCGATGACGCCGTCACGCAATATATTGATGCCGATTACGTCCCCACCGTGCTGGTGGAATGGGTGCGGCAGAATTTCAACTGCGAAATCGATCCGCAGGAGCTGCGCGACACCGACAGCCGAGTTCTCGCGATTCACATCAGGGATCGCGCTCGCGATTTCGCCCGCACCTCCATCACGACGTCCCTCGATGAATTCATGGACCCCGACGCCGATCCCGAAGATTGGGACTACAACGGCCTCTCCGCCTGGGTGCAAAAAGATTTCAGCGTCAACGTCAGCGGTCCCCAGCTCAAACGCATGGATCGCCAGCAAATTCTCGACGCCCTTCTCGAAGCCGCGGTGGAACAGGTGGATCGCAAGGATTGCTCCGCCCTTGCCCCCTTCCTGGTGAAGAACTACGCCCAGAAAATGCTCGCCGAGTGGGTAAGCAGCAAGTTCGATCTCACCATCACTCAGGAGGAACTCATCGGCAAGAATCCGCAGGAAGCCGCCGATTTCATTCTCAGCCGCGCCCGTGAAAGCTACGAACGCCGCGAGGTCGAATACCCCGTCGATTACGCCATGGAAGTCACCATCGGCGCCGGCGGCCTCGAAAACATCTACGCGTCCGAACAGCTCGTGCAATGGGTCCGCGGCAAGTTCGGCGCCGAAATCACCGGCGATGAAATTCGCGCCACTCCCGTGCATCTCCTCCATAAAAAGCTTTGCGAAATCAGCCGTGTTTCCATCACCGGCGTCGAGAAAGAAATCGACGCAGCTCTCGCCAAGCTGCCGGAATCCGAAGCCCTCGCCGCTTGGGCCTCCGCTCGTTTCGGCATCCCGCTGCAGCCCGATGAATTCCAGGACGAACCCCTCGAAGACCGCCGCCGCCGCATCATTGAATGGGGCCAGGCCTTCCTGCGTATTGAACTTACCGAGCTCGAACGCTCGGTCCTCCTCCACATCTTTGACTCCACTTGGAAAGACCACCTTTATGCGATGGATCAACTCCGCGAATCGATCGGCCTCCGTGGCTACGCCGAAAAAGATCCGCGCATCGAGTACAAACGTGAAGGCTCGCGTCTCTTCCAGCAGTTCATGAAAGGCATTCGCGACAAAGTCACCGACATGATCTTCAAGGTCCGCCTCAGCCGCGAGTTCGTCATGAAAAACGTCTATCAGAATCCGGTTGAAAACTTCCAGCGGCAAAACACGTACGGCGTCGCCGGTTCCGCCGCCGCCCAGGAAGTTCGCGCCGAACGCGCCGCCTCCGCCGGCGTCGAAGATCAAGCCGCCCAGCAGCAGGAAGAACGCGTCGCCACCATCATCAACGAAACCCCCAAGATTGGCCGCAACGACCCCTGCACCTGCGGCAGCGGCAAGAAATACAAGCAATGCTGCGGCAAAGGCGCGTAATTCACCAACGAATCGCCCCTATCCTCCGCGTCCATCGTTAATTCACGCGTATTGCACTACAATACGCGTGAATGTTTTCCCCTTTTCGCGTCTCTCGCTTTGAGCCATTTATGTCCCTTCCCATCGTCGCCATCGTCGGCCGACCCAACGTCGGCAAGTCCAGCCTGCTTAACTTCCTCGCCGGTCGCCTCATCTCCATCGTCGATCCCACCGAAGGCGTCACCCGTGACCGCATCTCCACGCCCGTCACCCACAATGATCTCACCTTCGAACTCACCGACACCGGCGGCTACGGCGTCATCGACCGCGACAACCTCACCGATGACATCGAACGCCAGATCGACATCGCCGTCGATGAAGCCCAACTCATCCTCTTCGTGATCGACGTCAAGGCCGCCATGGTCCCGCTCGATCGCACCGTCGCCGAGTACCTCCGCACCAAAAATAAGCAGGTGCCCATGGTCGCCAACAAGGCCGACGGCGAAAAGCTCGCCCTGCAAACCGCCGACTTTTTCTCCCTCGGCTTCGGCGACGCCATCCCCGTTTCCAGCACCACCCGCCAGGGCAAAGATCGCCTTCTCGCCGCCATCCTCAAACGTCTCGATTTCTCCGCCGCCACTGAACAAGCCACCCCCGAAATGAAAATCGCCATCGTCGGCAAACGCAACGCCGGTAAATCCACCCTCGTCAACACCCTCGCCGGCGGCGGCCAACGCGTCATCGTCTCGGAAGTTCCCGGCACCACGCGCGATTCCGTCGACGTCCGCTTCGAACGTGACGGCCACACCTTCATGGTCATCGACACCGCCGGCGTCCGCAAGAAAGCCAAGATCACCCGGGACGATCTCGAATTCTACGCCTTTCACCGCGCCCAGCGTTCCATCCGTCGCGCCGATGTCGTCTTCATGATGATCGACGCTACTGTCGACATGGGCGATGTCGACCAAAAACTCGGCCGCTACATCGCCGAAGAATTCCGCCCCTGCGTCGTCGTCATCAACAAGTGGGATCTCGTCTCGGAAAAAACCGATGCTGAAAAATACGAAAATTACATCGGCAAAATCCTTCCCCGTCTCGACTACGCTCCCATCGCCTTCATCTCCGCCAAAAACGAAGTGAACATCGGCAACCTCGTGAAGCTCGCCCAGGTCATGTATGAACAGGCCGGCACGCGCCTCCCCACCAGCCAACTCAACAAGGCCGTCGAAGAAATTCTCCTTCTCCGCGGCCCTTCCAGCCCCACCGCCAAAAAAGTCAAAGTCTACTACGCCACGCAGATCGGCACCAAGCCCCCCACCCTCGTCCTCTTCGTCAACGATCCCGACCTCATCACCGAAGAATATCGCCGTTTCTTCATCCGCCAGTTGCGCGAACGCCTCCCCTTCTCCGAAGTGCCCGTCAAGCTCGCCGTCCGCTCCCATCATCGTTCGTTCGCCAAGGCCGAAGACCGCGTGGGCCAGAAGGAAAAAGCGCCGCGTCGCAATACCGTGGCCAAACGCGCGGCCGACAAAGCCAAGGAAAAACGCGCTCCCAAGACCGTCGCCCGGCGTCCCAAACCGCCCGCCAAGAAAGGCCGCTACAAAGGCAGTCACAGCAAAGACCGCGTCCGCCGCGGCAAAAAAACCCGCTAAATAATTCATCCACCCGCACTATTATTCGCTGGCCCCACCTACTGCGCCGCCCCTCCGCGCACACGCTCCCCGTTGGGGAACCCCGCCCCGCCCCCCCCCCCAGGCGCCGGAAAAACGCCCGACAAGGCGAACGTCGGTCTCCCCTGCCCGCTCACACACACCCGCCGCGT
>JBBRWV010000029.1:0-30085 GCA_038248985.1 Phycisphaerae bacterium | reverse complement strand
CGCATGACTCCTCGCTCCGCTCGTCGTCACGCGGACGCGGCGGGGGTAAGTAGACACGATGGAGGGAAGGTTGGCCATAGGTGTGGTTAACATACAAGGCACGGAGATACGGAGACACGACGGCACGACGGATCACGATGACGACGACGAACGACGACGACGGGTGACTTATGAGGGACGAGGGACGCGGATTTTTTTTGGGTTGGTTTGGGTTTGTTTTTTTAGGGGAAGTTTATGACGCAGGTGGTGCCGGTGCGGACGCGGACGAGTAAGTGTGCGATATTTTCGTTGATATTGGGGATTTTTGGATGTGTGCCGGGGTTTTCGGTGCTGGCGGTTTTGCTGGGGGTGATGGGGTTTTTGAAAGGGGGCGGGCCGGTGGTGCGGGGGCGGGGGATGGCGACGGTGGGGATTATATTGGGGATTTTGTTTACGTTGGCGTGGGGTGGGATGGGAGTGGCGGCGTGGTATGGGGTGGAGTGGGCTACGGGGATTTATCGATTTGGGGAGGCGGCGAGCAAGACGGATGGACAGAAGTTGGTGGCGTCGTTGGTGGATGGGCAGGGGCCGGTGGTGGAGACGACGAAGAATTTGACGATGGCGGATGTGGAGAAGTTTCGGGAGGATGTGAAGAAGTTGGGGAAGCCGAGGGGGATTTCGATGACGGAGATGATGCCGGAGGGATTGGGGGCGGAGATGAAGTTGCGGATCACGTCGCGGGTGGAGTTTGAGGGAGGGGTTAAGACGGTGCGGGTGTGGGTGAAGACGAGTGAGAACAAGGCGGAGGGGTTGCGGGTGGATAAGTTGGAGATTGGGGATTAATTTGGAGGTGTTGGGAGAGAGTCGTGTTAGAATCCGCGGGAGAAGTTTTTTGAGAAGGATAGAAAGATGAGTGAAGCTGTAGTGAGTTTGCCGGCGAATCGGATGAGCAAGTCGGCGTTGTGCAGTTTGATATTTGGGGTGCTGGGGTGCATACCGTTTTTGAGCGGGGTGTTGGCGGTTTTGTTAGGGATCATTGGTTTTGTGAAGACGAGGAAGCCGGGGGTGACGGGGCGGTGGATGGCGATAGTGGGGGGGATATTGGGGGTGGTGAGTTTGGTGGCGTGGACGATGTTTTGGGGAGTGATTTTGGCGACGTTGGGTGTGGTGATCGCGGCGACATCCGCTCCGCGGGAGGCCTCGCATGCGTTTTTGAAGGATATGGCGGCGGGGAATGTGGTGGCGGCGGAGGCGAAGACGAGCGGGATGTCGCAGATGGAGTTGCAGGCGATTGCGGATTCCATGGCGGTGCAAGGGAAGCTGGAGGATACGACGTTCTTCCAGACGAACATCACCAATGATCGGGCGAGTTTGGAGGGGGTCGCGACGTTTGCGAAAGGGAAGCAGCGGGTGAAGATGGAATTGAGGAAGGATGGGGCGGATTGGAAGGTGATGGAGGTTGAGATTAAGCCGTAGGGGGTGGAGTTTTAATTTTTTTGAAGCAGCACGGCGAGTTCGTCGTGCTGTTTTTTTGGACCCCGCAAGCGGGCGTCGCTACTGGGGGGGGGTGATGGTGTTCCAAGCCTGATCGGGGCGGTGGGGCTGGATGGGGGGATCAAGCGGTTGGGGGGCGGTTGACGCGGAGGATTTTTGACTCCAGATTGCTGGCGTGGAGGAGGGTGTCATGAATGCGAGCGGCCTGGGCTTAGAAGTTGGGGTCAAAGGTGCAGAGGATGATGCCGGCGTGGTGGGGGGAGGATTCATGGAGGCGGAGGAAATGTTTGCGATTGAAAGTGAGGAGGGCGCGGTGTTGACGAACGGCGAAGGCCAGGACTTCATGATCGGGCCAGGCTTGATCGGACTTGCCGGTTTCGAGGACGGTTAAAACATCGTGTCCGAGGTGTCGAAGTTCTTGGGCGACAGGGAAGGGGAAGTTTTGATTGGCGTAGAGTTGGGCCACGGTCAGGCTTTCTCGTTGTCGGAAATTTGCTGGTCGAGTTCGAGGGCGTGGCTGCGGGCGTAGGCCCAGGCGTTGGAGAGGTCTTCGGCGCGGAGCGAGGGGTAGGCGCGGAGGAGGTCGGCGTCGGAGGTGCCGAGGCGGCGGGCTTGTTCGAGGACCCAGAGGGGAATGCGGGTGCGGACGATGCAAGGTTCTCCGCCGAGGACATCAGGGCGGGATTCGATACCGGGGAAGGCGTCGCCGAGATCGCGGGCGACCCATTGGAGGAGTTGGGCTTTTTCGGCGCGGTTCAATTTGGTGAGCAGATGACCGGCTTCGTCGAGTGGGCGTACCATACGCGAGCTCCTTCCTCAGTAGTATACAGAATTAATTATTCGAGGGTGGAGGGGAATTCCTGGGCCCAGAGTTCGAGCATGAGGAGGGCGAAGAGGCGGTGGGTGTGGTCGCGCTGTTGGGATTGGTGTTCGTCGAGGAGGTTGAGGATGGCGGGGAGGTGGAGGTGGGTGGCGACGAAGCTGGTGGGGGCGGTGAGGAGTTGGCGGAGGGGGTCGCGGAGGGAGGTGCGGAACCATGTGCCGATGGGGACGGCGAAGCCTTTTTTGGAGCGGTTGAGGATGGCGGGTGGGAGGAGGTCGGGGAAGGATTGTTTGAGGAGGGATTTGGAGCCGGCGAAGAGATGTTGTTCGGCGGGGAGGGAGTTGGCGAATTGGACGAGGCGGTGGTCGATGAAGGGGGAGCGGACTTCGAGGGCGGAGAGCATGGAGGCGGAGTCGACTTTGGCGAGGACGTCGGCGGGGAGGTATTCGTGCTGATCGCGGATCATGGCGAGTTGGAGGGCGCTGGCGGAGTTGGGGAGGCCGTACTCCGCGGGGGAGGGGGCGTAGTCGAGGGTGTCTGGGCCGAGGAGTTTTTCGAGGTCGGCGCGGGGGAAGATTTCGATGAGTCGGGAGTAGCGTTCGGAGGGGAGGGAGGCGCGGGCGGCGGCGGCGAGGCGGCGGTAGCGTTCGCGTTTGGCGAGTGAGCCGATGGGGGAGGAGCGGGGGAGGAAGCGGGCGAGGCGGCCGTAGTCGGAGAGGAGGGTCAGGGCGCGGTAGCGGTCGTAGCCGGCGAAGAGTTCGTCGGCGCCGTCGCCGGAGAGGGCGACGGGGGCGATTTGGCGAACGGCTTTGGAGAGGTGATAGGTGGGGAGGATGGAGGAATCGGCGAAGGGTTGGCCGAGAGAGGCGCGCATGAGGAGGCGGAGGGTTTCGATGATGTTTTGATCGCCGCGGACTTCGAGGCGGGTGTGGTGGGAGCGGATTTTTTGGGCGACTTGGTCGGCGAAGGCGGTTTCGTCGAAGGTGGATTCGGAGAAGCCGACGGAGACGGTGGTGATGGGGTTGCCGCCGCGGGCGAGGGTTTGTTGTTGCATGAGTGCGGCGATGATGGAGGAGTCAATACCGCCGGAGAGGAAGCAGGCGATGGGAGTGTCGGCGAGGAGTTGGGAAGCTACCGATTGCGTGAGGAGCTGGCGCAAGGACTGAGTGCTGGGGGTGGAGGGCGGAGAGGATTGCGATGGGGCGTCGTGGTGGGTGGGGGTCCAGTAGCGGTTGCCGGTGAGGAGGTCGCGTTGGAGCATGAGCCAGGCGCCGGGGAGGAGTTGGGAGATGTCGCGGTAGAGGGTTTGGGGAGGCGGGAGGTAGCCGAGGAGGAGGTAGAGGGCGATTTGTTCACGGGGGATGCGGCGTGGGACTTCGGGCCAGGCGAGGAGGGAGGGGATGGTGGAGGCGAAGGCGAGGCCGTCTTCGAGGGTGGCGTAGTAGAGGGGTTTTTGGCCGAGGCGGTCGCGGGCGAGGAAGAGGGTGTCGCGGGGGAGGTTGTCGGTGGGGGAGGGGCGGGTATCCCAGATGGCGAAGGCGAACATGCCGAGGAGATGGGAGGGGAGCTCGGTGCCCCATTGTTCCCATCCGTGGAGGAGGACTTCGGTGTCGGAGTGATCGGTGGAGAAGAGGTGGCCGGCGGATTGGAGTTGGGCGCGGAGGTCGGCGTGGTTGTAGATTTCGCCGTTGAAGACGACATGGACGTGGGAGCCTTCGCGGGTGTTGGACATGGGTTGATGGCCGGTGGGGAGGTCGATGATAGCGAGGCGGCGGTGGAGGAGTGCGGCGGTGTGGAAGGGGCGGGGGTCGAGGAAGAGGCCGTGGCCGTCGGGTCCGCGGTGGGCGAGGGCTTGGGACATGGCGGCGAGTGCGGAGACATCATGAGCGGGGGGTGCCCAGGGGGCTGGGTGGGAGTGGGTGAATTTGATTAAGCCGGCGATGCCGCACATAGGGTACCGAGGGGTCAGGGGTTAGGGTCAGGAGGGGGTGGCGAATTTGGCTTGGAAGGAGTCGGCGATGAGGGAGAGGTCGAGGGTGAGTTTTCCGGCGGCGAAGGCGAGGAGTTTTTGGCCGAGGCATTCGGTGGCCCAGCCGTGGAGGAGGGGGTGCTGATCGACGGGGCGATTGCGGTGGAGGAGACGGGCGAGGGTGAGGACTTCGGTTTGGCTGGTGACGAGGGCGGGGGTGACGGACTGGCCGAGGCAGATGGCTTGGGCGGCGACCCAGAGCATTTCGGCGAAGCGTTTGATGTCGGCGGAGTCTTCGGGGGGGACGTAGAGTTGGGGGCGTTCGCTGGGGGGGACGGCTTGGCCGAGGGCGACGGCATCGAGGAATTGGTCGCGGTAGTTTTCGGCGACGTTGCGGGGCATGCCTTTGATGCCGCCGAGGGCGAAGGAGTCGCGGGGTTTACGGAGGGCGGTTTCGAGGAGGACATCGTCTTTGAGGAAGGCGCGTGCGGGGAGGTCGTGTTCGAAGGCGAGTTGTTCGCGGAGGGCGGTGATTTCGCGAAGGACGCTGAGTTGTTCGGAGTCGAGGGAGGAGGCGCCTTTGATGCGGGCGAATTTTTTGCGGGCGTCGAGGGTTTGGGATTTTTCGCGGCAGAGGGTGTCGCAGGCGTCGCGCATCCAGTGGTCGTGGTGGAGGGCGGCGATGCGGGCTTTCATTTCATTGTGGATGTGAGGGAGGAAGCGGACGTCGTCGACGGCGTAGGTGAACTGGGATTTGCTGAGGGGGCGGCGATCCCAGGCGGAGAAGGTGTGGGCTTTTTCGAGGGTGACAGCGCAGAAGAATTCGACAGCGCGCCAGAGGGCGGTGGGGTAGGCGATGCCGAGCATGCCGGCACCGATCTGGGTATCGAACATGTTCGCGGGGACGAGTCCGGAGTGTTGCCAGGCGATTTCGATGTCCTGGTCGCCGGCGTGGACGGATTTTTCGATGGAAGGATCGGCGATGAGTTGCCAGAAGGGGAGCATGGCGGCGCGGTCGATGGAGAGGGGGTCGATAAGGTCGACGCGTTCGGTGGTGGCGACTTGGATGAGGCAGAGGACGGGGAGGTAGGAGTTTTCGCCAATGAATTCGGTATCGAAAGCGAAGGAGCCGAGGGCGCGAAGGTGGGCGCAGAGCTCGGCGAGATCATCGGCGGTGGCGACGAGTTTTTGGGGGACGGCGGGGAGGGTGAGTTCTTGGGGCATACGTATGGTCACTTAGTCGGAGGAAAACAGGAAATCAACATTGACGCGGGTGCGGGCGATCTTACCACTTTGGCTGAGAAGGGTGATATGGTCTTTTTCGCGGACGACGCGGGCGACGTGATCGAAGCGGGGGGGGATGGCGGCGACGGCCATGATGTAGTTGACGATGGTGGGCTGGCGCGGGGAGAGTTTGAGGCAGGTGGGGATGCCGAGGTTGGTGAGGGCGTTAGGTCGGGCGGATTCGGCGAGGCCGGTGTGGAAGAAGGAGGTGATGTCTTCGACGCCGAGGACGTTGACGTGGCGGCCGTTCCAGGGGGCGTAGTGTCGTCCGCCGTTGGAGTGCCAGAGGAGAGTGGATTGGAGGATGCGGGGATCTTTGAGGGCGATGAAGGCGTAGCGTTGGCGGGGGAAGGTGATGGCGGTCCAGGCGAGTTTGGGGGCGGGTTTGTTGATGTTGATGACGATGTCTTCATAGCCACGGCGGGCGGGGAAGCGGGAGAGATCGGCAGGGGTGCTATGGAAGACAGTGTTGACGCGGTGGAGATTTTTGAAGGAGGAGGCGGGGAGGAGGGCGGAGTAGCCGCGGGCTTCGGGGGATTCGGTGGGTTCGATCCAGACTTGGCGGAAATCGCAGGGGGAGGTGGAGATGAGGCCGGAGCGGGGGGAGTCGGGGAATTGGATGCAGGCGTGGTGGCCGAGGTTCATGGGACCGGAGGCGCCGGAGATGATGTGTTTTTGGTAGAGGGCGGTTTCGCGGTCGCGGAGGATGATGAATTTATCGATGCGGGCGGGGCGGATGGTGGTGAGCATGGAGCAATGGAGGCTGACGGCGTCATCGATGCGGGAGGAAGATTCGAGGGTCCAGGGGTCGTTGGCGGTTTGGCCGTGGACGGGGTGTTGTTCTTTTTTGAAGGGGCGGGTGTTTCCGCCGAAAGGGAAGCAGAAGAAATCGCCGCGGAGGACGCGGAGGATGGTGGGAGTTGCGGGGTCGAGTTTTTCGCTGTGCCAGGGTGCGATGGCGAAGGGTTGGATTTTTTTACCGCGGAGGTTGAAGGTGACGGGAGCGAGGTGTCCGCCAAGGACGGTGAGGGAGGCGTCGACGGATTTTCCGGTGAGGCGCCAGGAGGGTTGGGAGAAGAGGGTGTTGGTGTTGGTGGGCATGTTGATCCTTATGAGTGGATTGGGGGAGGAGAGGGTGTAGGGGGATTATCGCGTTGGGTGCGGTGGGGGCAAGGGGCGGGGACGAAGGGGTCAGTGGTTAGTGGGAAGGAGGTGGATGCGTTTTGGGGAGGGGATGCTATTATCGGGGAGTGCAGGGCGATGGGCCCGCGGAACGTATTTGATGGGATGTGATTGTGTCGATTGTACGAGTGAAGATTTGTGGGGTGACGCGGGCGGAGGATGGGGCGGGGGCGGCGGAGGCGGGGGCGGATGCGATCGGGCTGAATTTTTTTCAGGGGCCGCGGAAGATTGATATGGCGGGGGCGATTGCGATTTTGGGGGAGCTGCCGCCGATGGTGATGCCGGTGGGGTTGGTGGAACATATTGATGGGGATGAGGCGGGTGTGGTGTCGGCGGTGGAGCTGGAGCGGGCGTTGAATTTGCGGACGTTTCAGACGTATACGTCGTATGAGCAGCAGAGGTTGTCTCCGCGATGGAATGATGTGCTGGATTGGTGGGTGGTGGTGCCGATGGTGTCGCGGAGTTCGCTGACGAATTTGCGGGGGTTGATCGGTCGATTTGCATCGCGTCCGCAGGCGGTGGTGTGCGATACGTATTCGGTTATGGCGGAGGGCGGGACGGGGCGGGTGTTTGAATGGAACTGGATAGCGGAGGCGCGGGAGGCGGGGGAGTTGGAAGGGTTGCCGCCGCTGATTTTGGCGGGGGGGCTGACGCCGGAGAATGTGGCGGAGGCGGTGCGGATTGCGCGGCCGTATGGGGTGGATGTTTCATCGGGGGTGGAGGTGAAGGGTAAGGCGGGGGTGAAGGATTTATTGAAGGTGCGGGATTTTGTGGCGGCGGCGAAGGGGGCGGGTTGAGGCGAGGCAGGGGGTAGGGGTGGGTTATTTGCTGCGGAGTTGGGAGGCGAAGATGGTTTGTTCGACGAGGGGTTTGCCTTTTTCGTCGCGGAGGCGGAGGGTGATGAAGCGTTTGCCGGCGGGTCCACCGAAGTCGAGGGTGCCGAAGTTGTTTTCGACGACGGCGTTTCCGGAGCGGTCGGGGTTTTTGAGGGCGACGGTGTCGGGGGAAGCGAGCTTGGCGTGGAGGGGGGAGCTGGTGAGATCGACGAGGGGGTAGGCGTGGGGAGTTTTTTCATCGGGGGATTTGATGGTGAGCTCGCCCATGTGGCGGTCGCCGCTGATGAAGAGGACGCCGGGGATTTGTTCTTGGAGGAGCCAGTCGAGGAATTCTTTTTGTTCGGGGTAGTGGGCCCAGGAGTCGAATTTGGAGTAGTTGGCGATGCACTGGCTGCCGAGGGCGATGATTTTGAAGGTGGCGGTGCTTTTTTTGAGGCTGGACTGGAGCCAAGCGAATTGTTTTTCACCGAGGATGGTGTGGCGTTTGGGGTCGGGGTCGGGGTCGCGAAACATGCGGGCGTCGAGGATGAAGAAATCGGCATCGCTGAGGGTGAAGGAGAAATAGGTGCCGGGGTTGGCGGGTTGTCCCCAATCGGGGTTGGGCCAGAAGCGTTGGAAGGCGACCTGGGCTTCTTTGGCGAAGACCCAGGTGCGATTGGCGTCGTTGGTGCCGAAGTCGTGATCGTCCCAGGTGGCGTAGGAGGGGACGGTGCGGAAGAGTTCCTGGAGGTCGGGTTCCTGTTTGAATTTGCTGTGGAAATCGCAGAGGAAGCGGAAGGCGTCGCGGCGTTTTTCGGGGAAGTCGGAGAGTTTGCCGGGGAGGTAACCGTTGTCGCCGAGGAAGATGAAGGCGCGGGGTTTGGTTTCGGTGATGGCTTGGAAGATGGGGAGTGAGCCTTTTCCTTCGGGCTTGGTGCAACTGCCGAAGGCAATGGAGAAGGTGGAGGCGTCGCCGGGAGGCGGGAAGGTGCGGAGGGCGACGGCGGGTCCGGTGGGCTTGGTGGGGACGCCGTCGATTTTCAGTTCGATGCGGTAATTTTTGTTGGGTTGGAGATTGCTGATGGGGGTGTCGCAGATGAAGGGGGAGGGGCCTTCGACGTCGGTGGTGATGCCGGAGACTTCCTGGCCGGATTCGACTTCAAAGCATTTGATATTGACAGTGACGGAGGTGGAGAACTGCATCCAGAGGCGGGCGGATTTGTCGGTGACGTTTCCGACGACGGGGCCGGCGACGATGGGGTTGGCGGCGGAGGCGGAGGCAGCGAAGGCGGCGATGGTGAGTAGTGCGAGGAGGAGGCGGGGGAGAAGGCGCATGGCAAATCACTCGCGAGAGGAGGGGGAGTCAAGGGAAGTTAATCAGGGGAAGTTAATCAGGGGGACATGCGGGGGCTGTAGCCGGCGGTGGGGGAGGAGGCGCGGAAGTTGCTGCCGGGGAGGGAGGTGTAGCCGTGGGGCGTGGAGGTGTTTTTGAAATGGCTGAGGCCGGAGAAATCATTGCGCATGGGGGCGCCGCCGTCGCCGTACATGGCACCGGCGGGGAGGTTGCGGGAGAATTGTTTGCCGTTGCGGTTGGCGACGGCGCGGGATTCGGTTTGGCAGGAGGCGAGGGTGAGGAGCAAGAGGGCGGGAAGGAGGAGGGCGAGGATGCGTGAGGGGTATTTCATGGGGGAACTCCTTGGGGAAATAGTTGAGAGGAACGGATGAAGGGATCAGCGTCCGCGGCGGAAGCCTTTGTTGCCTTTTTTGTGGTTGCGGCCATGACTGGGGGTGGAGCCGGGAGCGCCGGGTTGTGGGGGGTGTTGTGAGGATTTTCGGCGAGCCTGTTCTTTGCGGGTGAGACGTTTTTCGAGATTTTTTTTGCGGGGATGATTGAGAGGATCGTCGCCAGCGCGACCCTGTCCGCCGAGGGGCTTGGGGGTTTTGCGGGGTTCGAAGCGTTTGAGTTCGGTTTCGCCGCCGATGGCGGAGCCGTGTTCGAGGAGGCGGAGTTCGAGCTGTCGGGCGGAGACGTTGACGTTGACGATTTGGACACGGGCGCGGTCGCCGAGGGCGATGCGGCGTCCGGTGCGTTGTCCGCGGAGGACGCCGGCGCGGTCATCGAACTGCCAGAAGTCGTCGGGGAGGTCGCTGACGCGGATGAGTCCGTCGACGAGGAAACGGGTGGATTGGACGAAGACGCCGAAGCCGGTGACGCCGGTGACGACGCCATCGATGACATCGCCGACGTGTTCGGCGAGGAGTTGGAGGACTTTGACGGCGCGGAGTTCACGTTCGGCATCGGAGGAGCGGCGTTCGGTAAAGGAGATATGTTTGCCGAGGTTGACGAGGGTGGAGAAGCTGGGGACGTTGCCGAGGGTTTCGGGCATGAGGCCAGCGCCGCGGCGACCGCCGGGTGTGCCGCTGGCGATTTCGACTTCTGGTCCGCTGGGGACTTTGCGACGGCCGAGGTTTTTTTTATCGCGGGGTTCTTTTTTCTTGGCGAGTACGGCGTTGAAGCAGCGGTGGATGACGAGATCGGCATAGCGGCGGATGGGGCTGGTGAAGTGGGCGTAATTTTGACTGGCGAGGGCGAAGTGGCCGATTTCCTGGGGGGAGTATTCGGCGCTGGACATGGTTTTGAGGATGGCGAGGTGAAGGGCGTAGGCGACAGGGGTGCCGCGGACGGAATCTAGGATGGCCTGCATGGCTTTGCGGTCAATGATTTTGGGGACTTTGCGTCCGGCGACCATCATGAACTGGCGGACGGTTTCGGTGGACATGACGTCGGGGTCGGGGTGGATGCGGCGGAGGACGGGGACGCCGGCGCGGGTGATCCAGCGGGCGACGGCTTCATTGGCTTCGACCATGAACATTTCGATAATTTTGTGGGTGAAGGCATCGTCTTCGGGCTGGGCGTCAACGACATGACCTTCTTCATTGATGATGAGTTCCACTTCGGGGAGGTCGAGGACGATCATGCCTTCGGCGAGGCGGCGCTGACGGATGGCGCGGGCGAGGCGATCCATATTGATGAGGAGGTCGCGGACGGGGGCTTCGACGTTGGGGAGATGGGGGTTGGGCGGGGCGTCGAGCAGGCCTTTGGTGTAAGGTTGGCCTTCACCTTTGGCGTCATCGATGATGGCCTGGGCTTGTTTGTAGGTGAGACGTTTGCGGCTTTTGATGAGGGTGTTGGCGAAGCGCGAGGAGACGACGCGGCCCTTGGCATCGTAGCGGATGAAGGCGGATTTGGTGAGGCGGGGCTGGGCTTCCTGGAGGGAGCAGACGCCGTTGCTGAGGACTTCGGGGAGCATGGGGATGACGAAGCCGGGGAAGTAGGTGGAGTTACCGCGGGCGCGGGCTTCCATATCGAGGGCGGATTCGACGGGGACGAAGGTGGAGACGTCGGCGATGTGGACACCGAGTTCCCAGACGGCTTCGCCGGGGGCATCGGCGTCGAGAAGGCGGGTGACATCTTCATCCTCGTCTTCGTCGGTGGCGGCGGGGCGTGCCTGCGAGCCTTTGAGGGCGCGAATGGAGATGGCGTCGTCGTAATCCTTGGCGTCGTCGGGGTCGATGGTGGCGATGACTTCGCGGGTGAGATCTTCGCGATTGGCATAGTCGGCGGGGTCATAGGTTTGGGCGGCGGTGCGGGCCTGGTTGACGACGGCTTCGGGGAAATTCTGGGGGAGGTCGAACTGGCGGATGACGCTGGCGAGTTCGACGGCGGGTTCGCCCTTGGCGCCGAGGACTTCGCTGATGACGCCTTGGCCGATGTCGTCGTTTTGTGGGAAGCGGACGATTTCGATGACGACTTTGTCGCCTTCCTGTCCGTTGCGGGAGGTGACATCCATGACTTCGACAGGGCCGCGGAAGACGTTGCCATCGGGCATGACGACCCAGCGGTTGTTTTGTTTGGTGAGGGTGCCGACGAGTTTATTGGTGGCGCGTTTGAGGATTTCGACGATGCGTCCGGAGATGGAGCGGCGGGGGTCGCGCATATCGTTTTTGTCACGTACGACGACCTTGGCGACGACGAAGTCACCGGTGACGGCATCGGAGTTTTGTCCGGCGGGGATGAAGAGGTCGCCATGGGAATTGGGTTCATCGGGGATGACGAAGCCGAAGCCGCGCATGGTCTGGCGGTAGGTGCCGGTGACGGAGTTGCCGAGCGCGGGGAGGGTGATGAGTCGTGCGGTGTTGAAGAGGACGCGACCTTTTTGGGCGAGGTCTTCGAGGGCGAGCTCAAAGGCGGCGCGATCTTCGGGCGCGACATTGAGGCGATCGGCGAGTTCGGCGGCTTTGATGGGGACGCCATCGGTGTCGCCGAGAAAGCTGAGGATGGGTTGGTGGAACTGCTGTGTCAAAATAGACTCCTTTGGACCGGCCGGGTGCGCTGCGCCAAAAGAAGCGGAGGCACGCGAGGCGTGGTCATTATACGTGGGTTCATTATGTCAGATAGAGAGAACTCTGGAAATGTATTTGGCGAACCCGGCCCCGAAATTTCCCCGCCCACAACATGTGTGCGATCTTGCAATAAGGTAGCAAGGAGTATCGGCAAATGCAAGGGCGGGCTTGAGGAATTGTGATGGGGGGGGCGTGCGGGAGGCGCGCACGGGAGAGCATTGGGCGAGCATTGGGAGGGCGGGGTGGAGGCATTTCGGGGAGAAAACGCGGGGGGGATCGAATCGGCGCAATTCATTGACACCCCCGCCTTTGTCCCTATACTTTCCCCTTCGTTTCACCAGAAACACCATCCCCAAACGAGCGATTTTGCCGAGCTTTTTCAGCGCGGGTGATCGCACTTTTACCTGACGGAGGAATTTTCGTGGCTGTCACCAAATCCAAACCTGTTTCCAAGTCCAAATCATCGAGCAAAGCGGCACCGGCGAGCAAAGCCAAGCGAGTCTTTTACTTTGGCAACGGCAAGGCGGAAGGAATTTTTCCGGGCAAGAGCGAAAGTGAATCGAAGATGATTCTGGGCGGCAAGGGGCTGGGGCTGGCGGAAATGACTGCGGCCAAGCTGCCGGTACCGCCGGGGTTTACGATCAGTATTCCGTGTTGTGAAGACTATTATTTGAGCGGCAAGAAGCTGAGCGAAGACACGAAGAAGCAGGTGCTGGAGAATCTGGCCAAGGTGGAAGCGGCGATGGGGAAGAAGCTGGGGGACGCGAACGATCCGCTGCTGGTTTCGGTACGGTCGGGTGCGGCGCGGTCGATGCCGGGGATGATGGAAACGATTTTGAATTTGGGATTGAATGACAAGTCGGTGGAGGGTTTGGCGGCGAAGACGGGGAATGCGCGGTTTGCGTATGACTCGTATCGGCGGTTCATCCAGATGTATTCGACCACGGCGATGGGGCTGTCCAAGGAGCCGATGGAAGAGATGCTGCATCATATGAAGCATGAGCTGGGGGTGAAGTCGGATCCGGAGATTCCGGCCGAGAGCTTGAAGAAGCTGTGCGGGCAGTTCAAGGATTTTTACAAGTTGAACAAGGGGGCGGAGTTTCCGCAGAACCCGATCGATCAGCTTTACGGGGCGATCATCGCGGTGTTTGGTTCATGGGAAGCGGACAAGGCGGTGACGTACCGCCGGGTGGAGAAGATTTCGGAGCTCAAGGGGACGGGCGTCAACGTGCAGACGATGGTGTATGGGAACAAGGGTGAGCGTTCGGGTACGGGGGTGTGCTTCACGCGCGATCCGAACACGGGGGAGAATGTGTTCTACGGGGATTACCTGATCAACGCGCAGGGCGAGGACGTGGTGGCGGGCATTCGCACGCCGTTGAAGTTGTCGACGCTGGGCGACAACCTGCCGAAGGCGTACAAGGAATTGCTGGCGGTGCGGAAGCAGTTGGAAAAATACTACAAGGAAATGCAGGACCTGGAATTCACGGTGGAAGATGAAAAGCTGTACATGTTGCAGTGCCGCACGGGGAAGCGTTCGCCGGTGGCGACGTTCAAGATTGCGGTGGACATGGTGAAGGAAGGCCTGATCACGAAGGAACAGGCGATTGGGCGGATCACGCCGGAAGACATCGAGCGTCTTTTCTACCCGGTGATTGATCCGAAGATTGACCGGAAGATTTTGCAGCATGCGAAGATTGCCACGGGCATCGATGCGGTGCCAGGTTCGGCATCGGGCAAGGTTTGTTTTTCGGCGGAGACGGCGGAAGCGGCGGCGGCCAAGGGTCAAAAAGTGATCCTGGTACGTAAAGAGACTTCGCCGGAAGATGTGGGCGGGATGCACGCGGCGGTGGGGATTTTGACGGCCACGGGCGGCAAGACGTCGCACGCGGCGGTGGTGGCGCGGGGCTGGGGCAAGTGCTGCATCGTGGGATGCGAAGCATTGCGGATCAATTATGAATCGCAGCAGATGGAAGTTGGCGGGAAGATTGTTCGCGCCGGCGATTACCTGACGCTGGACGGTTCGACGGGTGAAGTGTTTGTGGGCGAAATGACGCTCATCAAGCCGGAGCAGCCGCCGGCGTATTTGACGCTGATGAAGTGGTGCGATGCGATTCGCACGTTGAAGGTTCGTACGAATGCCGACACGCCATACGATGCGGAGAACGCGATCAAGATGGGCGCCGAAGGCATAGGGCTGTGCCGCACTGAGCACATGTTCTTCGACACGGAAGAACGGCGTTTGGCGATTCAGCAGATGATCGTGGCGGAGACGCTGGACTCGCGCAAGGCGGCGTTGTCCAAGCTGCTGCCTTTCCAGCGCGAGGATTTCATGGGGATCTTCACGGCGATGAACGGCAAGCCGGTGACGATCCGGCTGATCGATCCGCCGCTGCACGAGTTCACACCGAAGGATGACGCGGGCGTGAGCAAGCTGTCGAAGATCACGGGGATCAGCCCGGAGAATATCCGGCACCGCTGCGAGCAGTTGCATGAGTCCAACCCGATGTTGGGCCATCGCGGCTGCCGGTTGTGCATTACGTATCCGGAAATTCTGGACATGCAGGTGACGGCGATCATCGAGGCGGCCATAGCGGTTGCGAAGAAGGGGATCAAGGTATTCCCGGAGATCATGATTCCGCTGTCGATTGATCGGACGGAGCTGGCGATTCTCACGGAGCAGACACGTCGAGTGGCCGACGCACTCATCAAGGCAGCCAAGAGCAAGGTGAAGTACATGGTGGGCACGATGATCGAGGTGCCGCGGGCGGCGTTGCTGGCGGACAAGCTGGCGGAAGTCGCGGAGTTTTTCTCGTTTGGGACGAACGATTTGACGCAGATGACGATGGGGCTGTCGCGTGATGACGCCGGGCGTTTCCTGCCGGTGTATGTGGCGAATGAGAAGGACGGCGGCAAGGCGATTTTCAAGGCCGATCCGTTCCAGCAGTTGGATCAGGAGGGCGTTGGGGCGCTTGTGAAGATGGGCATTGAGAAGGGGCGTCAGACGCGTAAGGACATCAAGATCGGCATTTGCGGCGAGCATGGCGGCGAAGCGAGCTCGGTGAAGTTCTGCCACAAGGTGGGCATGAACTATGTGAGCTGCTCACCGTATCGCGTGCCGATTGCCCGGTTGGCGGCGGCGCAGGCGGTGATCAGCGATAAGTCGGCGAAGAAGGGCAAGAAGTAAATTGGCGTTGGCGGATGGCCCATGTTGATGAGAATAGGATGGCCCGTGTCGGACGACGCGGGCCATTTTTTTTGGCGCGGAGCGGCCATTGGTAATGAAGGTGGGTAGACATGGAGAGTGCGGCTCCATTTTATGAGGAAGCGCAGTTTGTTGTGCAGGGGAATTCCTGCCGATGAAAAAAAGCCCGGCAACTCGTTGGGACGGAGTTCCGGGGGTGTGAATACAGGGAGTTTAGCGGGGGGTTGGGGCGCAGTCTCCGGTGCCGTTCCAGTAGCCGTTGTCATAGATTCCATCGCCGTTGAAGTCGTCGATTTCCTTGAGGGTTTTGGTTTCGGCATGGCCGTCGGCGAAGACGAAGCCGGCTTTGCCGAGGTTGCGGGGCGCGGGGAAGCAGCGCCATTTCCAATCTGAGGAGCCCAGGGCGACGGTGGCGAGATCGTCATCGGAATTGGCGGCGTTTACGCCTTGGTAATATTTGCCGGTTTGAGCGCCGGTGGTGATGGTGTAGAGGGGGGGATCGACGACGTAGGAGTTGGACATGAGGCCGCCCGGGGGGGCTGCGCCTTTGCGTGAACCGGCGCTGTCGGCGATGACGATGGTGGTGCTGGGTTTGAGGACATCGCGATCCATTTTAGCGCGATAGGCGGGGGCGGTGGAGCTCCAGGCGCGGCCCATGAACTGGAAGTTGTAGCCATAGCCGCCCCATTTGTGTTTGGTGTAGACGCCGGGTTTGACGAAGTTGACGGTGAAGTTGGCGAGTTCGACGGAGGAGAGCATGGGGCTTTTGTAGAATTTGGGGGAGCTGGCGTATTCATAGACATAATCAGGCCAGTGGGCGCGGCGGGATTTGGTGGCGTCGGCATTGGACATGCCGGCGGCTTCGAGGTCGGCGGTATCGCTGAAGGTGCCGCTGATCTTGGTGTCATCGGAGAAGGTGCCGGGGGCGTTGTAGTTTCCCTCATGGACGAAGAAGTAGCCATCGTTTTCGAATTGGTACATGGCGACGCCGAAGCCCAGGCCTTTGAGATTGGCGAGGTTGACGGTGGTTTTGGCCATTTCGCGAGCGCGGCCGAGGGCGGGGAGGAGGATGGCGATGAGGAGTGCGATGATGGAGACGACCACGAGCAATTCGACGAGGGTGAAGGCATGGGGGTTGGGGCGCGAATGAGGGGTGGAAGGGTTTGGTCGGTAGGGATGGCCCATGGGATAGCTCCAAAAGGGTTGTGGCGGATGGGTGATTTCGGGTTGGGATGCGAACGGTCCTGGGGGTGGTGAAGCGGGTTTTGCGGGCGTTATTGCGACTAAGTCTCAATAAGTCACGGAGATTATACACGTCGAGGATACTGTTGCAAGCTGTTGTTGCGACTGAGTCTCAATTTTATTCATTATGAGTGGGTCGACCGCTCGACCCTCTACGGTTCCCCCCTTAAACTGGGATGGACCTGTATTTAAGGAGTCAAACCCATGGCCACCATTGGATTTATCGGGGCCGGCAACATGGCGGAAGCCATAGCGCGCGGCCTGCTTCGTTCGGCGCTGGTGTCGCGCAACGAAATCGCGGCCAGCGATCCGAATGCGGAGCGGCAGCGGATATTCAATGAGGAGTTGGGCATTCCGTGCAGCGCGGGGACGGGGCACGGGTTGTCGCCGGCGGGGTGTGATATTGTTGTTTTGGCGGTGAAGCCGTACGTCATCGCGGATGCCATTACGGCGATTAAGTCGGCGATTAAGCCGAACGCGGTGATTATTTCGATTGCGGCGGGAATTTCGTGCAGGTTTATCGAAGCGGCGGTGGGGGGGAGCGGGGGCAAGCCGCGGGTGATTCGGGTGATGCCGAATACGCCGATGCTGGCGGGCAAGGGGATGTCGGCACTGGCCAAGGGGACGCATGCGACGGACGAGGATTTGTTTGCGGCGGAGCGGATATTTGCGGCGGCGGGCAAGACGATACGCGTGACGGAAGACAAGATGGATGCGGTCACGGCGTTGTCGGGCAGTGGACCGGCGTATGTGTTTTACCTGGCGGAGGCGTTGTCTGCGGCGGGTGCGGCGGCGGGGCTCAATGCGGGGCAGGCGGCACAGTTGGCGCGGGAAACGCTGATTGGGGCGGCGGCGTTGTTGGAACAGTCGAAAGATTCGCCGGAAGAGTTGCGGCGGAAGGTGACGACGCCCAACGGGACGACGCAGGCGGCGATTGAATCGTTGCAGGGGGCGGATTTTGCGGGGTTGCTGATGCGGGCCGTCGCGGCGGCGGCGAAGCGTTCGCAGGAGATCGGCAAGTAGTTGTTGGTAAGTTTGGCTGGCCGCTGATGTTGGGAACCGTATGCATCTGATCGAGATTCAAACCATTTTTTGTGCATCGCACCAACTGCGATTGCCGGACGGAACGCTGGAGCCGTTGCACGGGCACAACTGGAAAGTGACGGTGCAGATTGCGGCGGGGGCGCTGGATGCGCTCGAGACGGTGGTGGATTTTCATGAGGCGGAGAGGATTGTGGCGGGCCTTGTGGGGCCGTGGAGCAACGGACATTTGAACGATGTGGAGCCGTTTAGGGCGACGGTGAATCCAAGTGCGGAGCGTATTGCGGAGGTCATTGGGCGGGGGGTGGATGGGGAGTTGCAGAAGGTGGCGGGGCATCGGGCGCGGCAGGTGCGGGTGTGCGAGTGCCGAGTTACGGAAGCGCCGAATTGCCTGGCGATTTGGCGTGCGTGACGGATTTTCGTCCGATAACGCCATGAAATCAGGTGGATTCAGCATGTTGGGTCGTTGACTGCGCGGGGTGCTGCAACAATTTTGCGCGAGAATATTGAGGGCAGGAAGGTCCGGAAATGCGTGATGTCCGATAAAACGGGGCGTCTCAACGTCCGCCGTCTCTGGATTATCCAGACGCAATATTGCCTGCAAAATTGGCCTTTTTCACGCATTTTCGGCCTCATGAAGAACGACTCAGCACTCCGAATAAGATTCCCGTGAGGTTGCCTTGTAGTGCGGGCCTGCGGTGAGAACCGGGGGCAAACATTTACTGGCTCGGGCAATCGCACTTGTAGATGTTCCACTCGTCGCACTCATTTGGGCTCGGCCCGGGAGGTTATCACTTTCAAGCCCCGCAGGCACCGTTTGACGCTCCGGTCGGTGCAAAACAACGGTTATGAAATTTCGGAGCATTGTAGAGTTTCAGCCATCCACACCACCCCCAACCCGTCGAAGGTCGCTCAAGGATGAGTCGGCCGGACAGCGGATAGGAATGTGGAAGGCGCATTCACGGAGGATTTCTCATGTCACGTATCAATACGAACGTACCTTCCCTTATTGCGGTCCGAGTTTTGAATTCGAACAATGTCGGGCTGCAACAGTCGCTTCAGCGGCTGTCCACCGGTTACCGAATCAATTCCGGCAAAGACGATCCGGCGGGTCTTATCGCCAGTGAATCGTTACGTGCCGAGCAGCGTTCAACGGAAGTGGCGATTTCCAACGCGCAGCGTGCCGACAACATCATTGGCACGGCGGAAGGTTCGCTGTCAGAAATCAGCAACTTGCTGGTTTCGCTGCAAGGGCTCGTGGGCAATGCCGCCAACAAGGCGGGCTTGAGCCAGGACGAGCGGGACGCGAACCAGTTGCAGGTCGACTCGATATTGAGCACGATCAACCGCATTTCGAACAGTGCGTCATTTCAGGGCACGAAGCTTTTGAACGGGACGTTTGACTACACCACGTCGGGCGTCAACAGCACATCCGCGTTTACCAATTTGAGCATTAACAGCGCAAAAATCGGCGGCACCACGCTCAGCGTCAAGGTGACCGTTATTTCTTCGGCCCAGACGGGGCAGCTTAATTTCCTGGGTTCCAGCAACGGCCTTACGGGCTCGGCGACGATTGCGATCGCGGGCAACAAGGGGACGGTACAGCTGGGCTTCGCCAGTTCGTCGAAGAGTTCGGCGATCGTCGCGGCGATCAATCAGTTCGCCGATTCCACAGGCGTGCTGGCGACGCTTTCGGCGGATAGCAAGTCGGTCAAGTTCAACAGCACCGATTTCGGCGCCAGCCAGTTTGTCAGCATTACGTCGAACAACGCTTTGTCATTTACCACCAAGAACACCGCCAACGTGAACTCGACATCGAACTATGGGCGCAATGCGACGTTGACGGTCAACGGCACGACGGCCACTTCGGACGGCCTGAAAGTGAAGGCGGTTTTCGGCGACCTGCTGGATATCAACTTCACGTTGAATGCCGCGTTGAACACGAACGCCGGGAGCAAGACTTTCGGGATCACCGGCGGCGGTGCGACGTTCAGCCTGGGCGCGCAAGTGAACACGGCCAACAGTGCATCGATCGGCATAGCGACGGTGAACACGGCGAGTCTGGGCAAGTTTGTCAACAACGGCAACGTGCTGACGTTGTCGGATCTGGGTTCAGGAAAGAGCGCGGCGGTGAACACGGGCGACACCAATCTGGCGCAACAGATCGTCAACAACGCGGTCAAGGACGTTGCGGCATTGCGTGGTCGGCTGGGTGCGTTCCAGAAGAACGTATTGGGTTCGACGATCAGCTCACTGAACATCGCGTTGGAGAACGTAAGCAGTTCGAACAGCGCCATTCGCGATACCGATTTCGCCACTGAGACCAGCAACCTGACGCGCTCGCAGATTCTTGTGCAGGCCGCGCAGAGCGTCCTGTCGCAGGCCAATCAGAGTCCGCAGGCGGTATTGCGTCTCCTGGGCAGCTAAGAGGATCGCCAGGCATGAAGCATGGCGGGTGAGCGGCCCGGTGTAATAGATCGGGCCGTTCTCCCCGGCCATCGCTCGGGCGAGCAAAGGAGCATCGTCCGCCCATTGGAAACGAACTATTAAGTTAGCCGCGCACGTTTTTCGGACCTGGAAGGTCGCCGAATAAACCAGTTGAAACGGCCCGGTGCCGCTGAGGAAGAAGAAATGATCACCTGTTCGGGAAAACCCAGTGAGGAACTAAACCGATTCGGCCAATCGTCCGAAGGTTATTCAGGTTCAATGGTATCCGTCAGGATTCGCAGCGGCTCCGGGCAAACTGGGGTCACCAGCCAACAGGCTTTCAAGCCAGGGAGGTACGACAAGATCTGAAACCATGAATCGCCTGCGGCGTTGTCCCGGAGTTGCAGGTAATGACACCAGACCGGGTGAATCACGGAAGAACACGAGCCGGTGCAAGTACCTTGCTGGCTCGGGATACCTCAGGAGAGGTTCCCGTGACAAACTAAATACAGCAAGGCTTTGATGGGCCACGCCGCGCACGAGAAACGATGTGTGGATTCCATCAGCCGACTCACTCACGGAGGAATCCCACAATGTCACGTATTAATACCAACGTAAGTTCACTGGTTTCTGTTCGCGTTTTGAACTCGAACAATGCCAACTTGCAGACATCTCTGCAACGTCTGTCCACCGGTTACCGCATCAACAGCGGCAAGGATGACCCGGCTGGCCTTATCGCCAGCGAAACGCTTCGCGCCGAGCAGCGCTCGACGGAAGTGGCCATCTCGAACGCGCAACGTGCGGATAACATCATTGGCACGGCAGAAGGCTCTCTGGGCGAAATCAGCAACTTGCTGGTGAGCATGCAGGGTCTGGTGGGCAATGCGGCCAACAAGGCGGGCTTGAGCCAGGACGAACGCGACGCGAATCAGTTGCAGGTCGATTCGATCTTGAGCACGATCAACCGCATTTCCAACAGTGCATCGTTCCAGGGCGCGAAGCTCTTGAACGGCACGTTTGACTACACGACTTCGGGTCTGGCGACCACATCGGCGTTCACGTCGGTGTCGATCAACAGCGCGAAGGTCGGCTCGACGACACTGTCGGTCACCGTAGCGGTGATCGCTTCGGCGCAGACCGGGCAGTTGAACTTTGCTGGTTCAAGCGCGGGCTTGTCCGGCACGGCGTCGATCTCCCTGGCGGGCAACAAAGGCACCGTCCAACTCTCGTTCGCCTCGGCGACCAAGAGCTCGGCCATCGTCGCATCGGTCAACCAATTCACCGATTCGACCGGCATCCAGGCGAAACTTTCGTCCGACAGCAAGTCGGTGAATTTCACCTCGACCGGCTACGGCGCCAGCCAGTTTGTCAGCATCAACTCCAACAACACGTCGGCCTTCGCCACGAAGGACACGTCAGGCGTCACCAACACGAACGACGCCGGGCGCAATGCGACCGTGACTGTCAACGGCACGGCCGTGCAGTCGAATGGTCTCAACGTTAAGGTTGTGACCGCCAACTTCGAAGCCGACCTGACCTTGAACTCGACCGTTAACACGGTTGGGAAGTCCAAGGCGTTTGGCATCACGGGTGGTGGTGCGACGTTCAGCCTGGGTGCACAGGTCAACACGGCGAATACCGCGTCGATCGGTCTGGGCAACGTCAACACGAGTTCCATCGGCAAGTACGTCAACAACGGCACGGTGCATAGCCTCTCCGATCTCGGTTCGGGCAAAGCGGCGGCCGTTAACAATGGCGATACGACTTTGGCGCAGAACATCGTCAACGAAGCCATCAAGAATGTCGCGGGCGTCCGCGGCCGTCTGGGCGCGTTCCAGAAGAACGTGATTGGTTCGACGATCAACTCGCTGAATGTGGCTTTGGAAAACGTGAGCAGCTCCAACAGCGCGATCCGCGATACCGACTTCGCCACGGAAACCGCGAACCTTACCCGTTCGCAGATTCTGGTGCAGGCGGCAGGATCGGTGTTGTCTCAGGCCAATAGCAGCCCCCAGTCCGTGCTGCGTCTCTTGGGTTAATCCTGAGAGTCACCTGAGCAGTTCCAAGTAGCTCGAACAGACCCGCGGCCTTAAAAACCGCGGGTCTGTCTTTTTTTTGCTGATGAGAAATTGATGGTTGACGATGCTCCGTCGCCGGCCCGCCCCCGCGAACTTGCGGATCATAGTTGTGACGGGGCGATCTCTTGCGACTCCCGCGCACCTTTCCAAGCGGCCATCATTTCGAGTAGCTCCACCGGATCGGAGCTGACCAGCAAGGCTTGCAGGTTTTTTTCCTTGAGCAGTTTTGTGCCCACCGCATGGTTAAAAAAGGCGATCAGGTGATCGTAGTAACCGGCGACATTTAAGAGGCCGACGGGCTTGTGATGCAGGCCGAGTTGGGCCCAGGTGAGAATTTCCGCGAGTTCTTCGAGGGTGCCGAGTCCCCCCGGGAGAGCAATAAAGCCGTCGGCGAGTTTTTCCATCAGGGCTTTGCGTTCGTGCATGGATTGGACGATGCGTAGTTCGGGCAAATCGATTTGGCCAATATCCCAGGTCTGGAAAAACTCAGGCAGGACGCCGGTTACATGGCCACCGTGGAAGAGCATGGTTGAGGCGATTTGTCCCATCAATCCCACGTTGCCGCCGCCGTAGACGAGTCGGATATGGCGTTGGGCGAGCAATTTTCCCAACGTCGTGGCCGCGTTACGATAGACTGGATCCGCCCCCAAGGAGGATGCGCAATAAACCGCTATGGTCTTCATGGGAGTCCATCACATAATTTTGTCGATCATTTTGACGGCTTTGGCGAGGCTGCCGGGCTGGCTGTCGAGGAGGGTGGAGGCGAGGCGATGGAAGGTGTTGAAGAAGTCGCGTAATTCGGTCACGCGTTTTACGAATACTTCATGGGAGGCTTTTTCGTCGGCGGTTTCGGATTTTTTGCCCACATGGACCAGGCACTCATCGAGGCGTGTGAGCAACGGATCGAGTTCGCGTTTTTTGCGTTCGCGCAGAATGATTTGGAACATGGACCAGACGTCGGCTTCAGTGGTGAAGAAGTCGCGCCGGTCGCCGGGGATGCTGGTGCGGCGGACGATACCCCAGTTGATGAGGTCGCGGAGGTTCATGGAGACGTTGCCGCGGGAGATTTGGAGATCTTCCATGATTTGTTCGGCGGTGAGGGGTTCGGGGGAGATCATGAGGAGGGCATGGATTTGGGCCATGGTGCGGTTGATGCCCCAGTGATTGGCCATTTGCCCCCAGAGATCGACAAATTCGCGACGGGCGGTGACCAGCGCGTTCGAAACAGTCTCAGGCATAAACTTCTTTCCAGTGCGAGGAGCGGGGCACATACGTCCGCATATGTGGGAGGATTATACCGACTTCTTAAGCGAACGTTCGGAAATTATTGAAATGTGAAAATGGGCGGCGGATTGCTGGCGGTTTTGCCCGGCATCGGCCGTTCATTCGGCATAATATTCCTGCAAACTTTTCACGCCCCAGTCACCGGATTTGATGGCGGCGATGGCTTCGACGGCGGCTTCGGCGGCGGTCATGGTGGTGATGATGGGGACCTTGTGCATGACGGCGGCGGAGCGAATTGTGCCTTCGTCGGTTTTGGGGCCCTTGGTTGTGGGCGTGTTGATGAGCAAATGAACCTGCTTGTTTTTGATGGCATCAATGATGTTGGGACGGCCTTCGGCGATTTTGTTGACGCGTTCGGACGGAACGCCGGCCTCAGTGAGGGCGCGGTGCGTGCCTCCGGTGGCGAGGAGTTTGAAGCCGACATCGGCGAGTTTGCGGGCGATGGGGACGACGCGTTGTTTGTCGCCGTTGCGTACGGAGATGTAGATCGTGCCGCTGGTGGGCAAGCTGCCGCCGGCGGCCATCTGGCTTTTGGCGAAGGCGACGGCGAAATTCGCGTCGATGCCCATGACTTCGCCGGTGCTGCGCATCTCGGGTCCGAGGATCACATCCACACCGGGGAACTTGTTGAAGGGAAATACGGATTCTTTGACGGCGACCCATTTGGTGGGTACCACTTCGCCGGCAATTCCCAGTTCCTTCAACGTTTTGCCCATCATGACTTTGGCGGCCATGCGGGCCCAGCTTACGCCGGTGGCTTTGCTGACGAAGGGCACGGTGCGCGAGGCGCGGGGGTTCACTTCGAGGATGTAGACTTGGTCGTCTTTGATGGCGTACTGGATATTCATGAGGCCGACGACTTTTAGTTCATTGGCGAGCATCAGGGTATTGCGGCGCACCTCGTCGATGATCGATTTGGGCAGGCTGAAGGGCGGGAGAGAGCAGGCGGAATCGCCGGAGTGAATCCCAGCTTCTTCGATGTGTTCCATCAGGCCGCAGACGATGTATTCCTTGCCGTCGCCGATGCAATCGACATCCATTTCGGTGGCGTCGCCGAGGAAGCTGTCGATGAGGACGGGATGTTCGTCGGCGACTTCGACGGCGTTTTGGATGTAGTAGTTTAGTTGTGTTTCGTCGGAGACAATTTCCATGGCGCGGCCGCCGAGGACGAAAGAGGGGCGGACGAGCACGGGATAGCCGATGCGTTTGGCGACGATGCGTGCTTCTTCAGCGCTGCGGGCGGTGCCGCCGTTGGGTTGTTTGAGACCGAGGCGTTTGATCATGGCGTTGAATTTTTCGCGATCTTCGGCGGCTTCGATGGACTCGACGCTGGTGCCGATGATGGGGACGCCGTAGTCTTTGAGGCCGCGGGCGAGGTTAAGGGGGGTTTGGCCACCGAACTGGACAATGACGCCGGCGACGAGGCCGTCGGCATTGGCATCGAGGGCGGTCACTGGCGCGAAGCGATCGGGCTTATTGTGGTTCGATTCGCGTTTTTGCAGCGGTTTGCCGTTGAGGCGTTCGACGATGTTCAAAACATCTTCCTGGGTGAGAGGTTCGAAGAAGAGGAGATCGCTGGTGTCGTAATCGGTAGACACCGTTTCGGGATTGGAGTTGACCATGACGGATTCGAAACCGAGCTCTTTGGCAGCGAAGGCGGCTTGCACGCAACAGTAGTCGAACTCGATGCCTTGGCCGATGCGGTTGGGGCCGCCGCCGAGGATGATGACCTTTTTCTTGTTGCTGACACGAATTTCATCGGCAGCCACCGGTTCCAGTTTGCCATTGACGAGTTTTTGGATGGGGGATTCGTAGGTGCTGTAGTAGTAGGGGGTGGCGGCTTCAAACTCTGCGGCGCAGGTGTCGACGAGTTTGTAGACGGGTTTAATTCCCATACCCTCGCGCACCTTGCGAATGTTGGCGGGAGTGGTGCTCCAAACTGTTGCCAACTGAACATCCGAATAGCCCCATTGTTTCGCCTGCTGCAGAAGTTTTGCGTACTTCTGGCATTTTGCGTCGGTCTCAACGTTCTTGTCATTGAAACGTGGAAAGGTTTTTTCGATCCCCACCAATTCGTCTTCGAAATCCACCAGCTCTTTCATCTGGGTCAAGAACCAGGGGTCGATGTTCGTCAGGGCGAACACCTGTTCGACGTTGTAGCCGGCCTTGAAGGCGTAGCGAATGTAGTACATGCGCCCCTGCGAGGGGACGGAGAGTTTGCGATTGAGTTTTTCTTCGGGGATGGGCCAGGTGGCGGCGGATTGTTCTTCGGTGTTTTTGCGGGTCATGTCGGAGCCGCGGTCGCCGAGGGATTTGGCGGGTTTTTCACCGAGAGCGGAAGCAGATGGTTGAGGAGCGATGACCCCCGGCGACTCGCCGGAGGCTAACTTGGCTTGCTGCGCTCGCCACCATTTGTCGATTTTGTCGAGACCGAGGCCGAAGCGTTTTACTTCCATGCTGCGGATGCCCTTTTGCAGGGCTTCTTTGAAGGTACGGCCGATGGACATGGCTTCGCCGACGCTCTTCATTTGCGTGGTGAGGGTTTCGTCGGCATCGGGGAATTTTTCGAACGTCCAGCGGGGGATTTTGACGACGACGTAGTCGATCGACGGCTCGAAGCAGGCGACGGTTTTCTTGGTGATGTCATTGGGCAGTTCGTCAAGCGTGAAGCCCACGGCGAGTTTGGCGGCGAGTTTGGCGATGGGGAAACCGGTGGCCTTGCTGGCGAGGGCGGAGCTGCGGGAAACGCGGGGATTCATTTCGATGACGACGAGTTCGCCGGTTTTGGGGTTGCTGCCGAACTGGATATTGGAGCCGCCGGTTTCGACGCCGACGGCGCGGATGATGGCGATGGAGGCGTCGCGCATGCGTTGATATTCTTTGTCGGTGAGGGTTTGGGCGGGGGCGACGGTGATGGAGTCGCCGGTGTGGACGCCCATGGGGTCGAAGTTCTCGATGGAGCAGACGATGACGACATTGTCGGCGGTGTCGCGCATCACTTCGAGTTCGTATTCTTTCCAGCCGATCAGGCTTTGATCGATTTGGATTTCGGTGATCATGGAGGCGTCGAGGCCGCGTTGGGAGAGGGTTTCGAATTCTTCCATGTTGTAGGCGATGCCGCTGCCGGTGCCACCGAGGGTGAAGCTGGCGCGGATGATGCAGGGGAGGCCGGTGAATTTTACGACCTGGCGAGCTTCATCCATGGAGTGGGCAAGGCCGCTTTTGGGGCATTCGAGATGGATGGATTCCATGAGTTTTTTGAAGGCGCTGCGGTCTTCGCCGCGGCGAATGGCTTCGCGATTGGCGCCGATCATTTTGACGCCAAATTTTTCAAGGATGCCGGCGTCGTAGAGGGCGATGGCGGTATTGAGGCCGGTTTGGCCGCCGAGCGTGGGGAGGAGAGCGTCGGGGCGTTCTTTTTCGATGATTTTGGCGACGGCTTCGACGGTGATGGGCTCGATGTAAGTGCGATCAGCCATCTCGGGGTCGGTCATGATGGTGGCGGGATTGGAATTGACCAATATGACGCGGTATCCCTCTTCTTTGAGAGCCTTGCAGGCCTGGGTGCCGGAATAGTCAAATTCGCAGCCCTGGCCGATGACGATGGGGCCTGCCCCAATGATTAAAATCGAGTGGATATCCGTACGTTTGGGCATTGCGAAAAAACCCCGTCAGCAAATGGACCGCGTGTAAAAAGTAAACTCGAAAGGTTATAGCGAAACGAAGCAAAACCGTAAAGCGAATGCGTATGTGGCGAAGCGCCGGCGGGCGGCATGGCTTTTGAACCGGGTGGACAACAAAGAAGGGGGGACGTATCGTAAATTTTGTTGTTTTTTGTTTGGTACGCGAGGGTGGCTGTGGCAGCAGTTGAGAAACAGGCAGCGAAGAATAAGCCCAAGGGTGGCAAACCGGAGAGGCCCGGGGAGGGCGTGGCGGTGGGGCGACACAAATTTTCATCCGCGGTGTTGATGCTGTTTTTGACGGCCGTGTTAATGCCGCTGTTGTTTCCGCCGTTTTACTGGTGGTTTTTGGCACAGTTTGCGCTGGTGCCGTTTACGATTTGCGTGATACGGAGGCGGCTGAACTGGGGGTGGGTGTTGATGTATTATTTGTTGGGGGTGGCGTTTTTTGTGCCGAGTTTGTTCTGGCTGGGGCCGGTGACGGTGGGGGGGTACATCGCGGTGGCGTTGTACATGGCGCTGTATTTTCCAGTTTATGCGATAGGAGTTCATCGGCTGGTGGTGCAGTTGCGGATGCCAGCCCTGGTGGCGGTGCCGCTGGTGTGGACGGCGGTGGAGTATGTGCGATCGTCGTTTGTGCTGGGGGGATTTCCGTGGTTCAACCTGGGAAATTGCCTGGCACCGGTGCCGGTGTTCATTCAGATCGCGGACATTTTCGGGGTGTGGGGCGTGACGTTCTTCATTGGGGTGATCAATGGATGTTATGTGGATATGCTGCGTCTGCCGTTGATGCGGGTGGAGGGCGGCAGGTCACGTTTTAATCCGCAATTGAAGCGTGTTGTGGGCACTGCGGCGACATGCTTGGTTTTTGTTTTGGGATATGGGATTTTTCGTCTGGCGCAGCACACGACGACGCCGGGGCCGGTGCTGGCGGTGATTCAAGACAATATTCCACAGAGCAACAAGGAGGATGCGGGGAATCGGGAAGAGATATTTGTCCGGCACTACGAGTTGTCGCGGGCAGCGATTGCGTCGGATCCGAAGCCAAGCATGGTGATATGGCCGGAGACGATGGTGCCGCTGTTCTGCAACGAGGAGTACTTGAATGCGCCGGAGGGGGCGTTCAAAGGATTTGCGGATCCGGACTTTTGGATATGGGCGCAGGAACGGGGTAAAGAGTACGTTCGCGCGTTGCAGGTGCAAGCGGATCGAGGCGACGTGCATCTGCTGGTAGGAATCGGAGCGTTGGTGCCGCGGGGGGACTATGGATCGTCGATTCGGCAAAATCGGTCGGTATTGATTTCACCGGGACGCGGGGCAGTGGACTGGTATGCGAAAGTGCATCGAGTGCCGTTTGGGGAATTTATTCCGCTGAGCGAAGTGGGCTGGGCGAAGGCGATTATGCATCAGTTCAGCCCGAACATTGAAGATTATGCGATCGCGGCGGGGGATCGGTGGACGCGGTTTGTGATCGAGGATCCGCCGGGAGTGGGGGGAGCGAACGGGGCGGGGACGAGTGCGGCGACGGCTGTGTCGGCGGTGAAAGGGAGTGGCGAGGTGAAGCGTTATGGGTTTGGGACGCCCATCTGTTTTGAGGATACGATGCCGTATCCGTCGCAACGGATGACGAAGGCGAACGGGGGGAAGAAAGCGGATTTTTTGGTGAACATATCGAATGAGGGGTGGTTTCAGTGGGTGGAGTTGGATCAGCATTTGCAGGCTTCATGCTTGCGGGCGGTGGAGAATCGCGTGCCGATGGCGCGGAGTGTGAACACGGGGAATTCAGGGTTTATTGATGCGAATGGTCGGGTGGTGAAACTGGTCGTGGACAAGGCGGGGCGGAGTATCGGGGCACGTGGGTTTGCGGTGCATCGGGTGGAGGTTGATTCGCGGGAAACGATCTATACACAAGTTGGGGACATATTTCCGATGTTATGCGGAATGGCGTGTGTGCTGACGGTCGGCTGGACGCTGGTGCGGCCGCGCAAGGGCGTGGCGCAGGAAGCAAGTAATCTCAAAGTAGGGAATGCATGACGATGATTGGAACGAAAATGAGCAAGCTGCAGATGGCGGGCCATGTGATGGTGATGGCGGGAGTAGTGTGCCTGGCAGGGTGTGGAGGTCCGACGGCGAGTCCGGAAGAGGTGGAATTGTCGGGCGTGGCGCAGGTGCGATCCGCGGCATTGGAGCGGTCAATTGTGCTGCTGCAGGTGCAGGCGCGATCGAAAGATCCGGGAGCGCGGGCGAACTGTATTGAAGCGCTGCAACCGCTGGAAGATCCGCGGGTGCAGGAAGTGTTGGAGCAGGGTCTGCATGACAACGATTGGATTGTAAGATTTGCCGCGGCGATGTCGGCGGGGCAGCGTAAGGAATTGCGTTTGAAATCGCGACTGGTGGTGCTGGCGGAGACGGATGTGAATAACTCCGTGCGTGTGGCGGGCATTTATGCGTTGAACCGACTGGGCGATACGTCGTACATGAATGTGATACCGAAGATGATCACGGATCCTTCGGCGACGACGCGGGCGAACACGGCGACGGTGTTGGGGTTGTTGGGGAACCCTAGCGCGATACCGCTGTTGCAGACGCGGCGCGGCGAAACCGATCCGCGGGTGCGGTTTGAAAATATTGCAGCACTGGCGCGATTGGGGGATTCCTCAGCGCAGCGTGTGGTGACATCTTCGGCGCTGAGTAAATACGCGGAAGATCAATGGAACGCGATCGTGGTGTGTGCGGATTTGCCGAAGGAAGTGGCGGCGAATCCGTTGTTGCTGGCGTTTCGGCAGCCCCTAAAAATTACGAATGGCACGCGGGAAATGGAAGTGCGGCGGCAATTGTTGGCGGCGCGGTCGTTGGCGAAACAAGGATCGGTGCAGGGGGGGAACTTTTGTTTGGGGATGTTACGGGATGATGATTCGCGATTGAGGGTTTTGGCGGCTTTGGCGCTGGGGGATATCCTGTCACCGGCGGGGGAGGGGCGATTGGTGCCGTTATTACAGGACCAAGATGCGTCAGTGCAACGGGCGGCGGCGGCGGGGATCGTGAGTGTGTGGGCGCGGGCGGAGGCGCGAGGGGGTAAAAAGTGAGGGGAAGCGCTCCTCGTTGTAGACGGCCAGGATGTCGCCGTTCTTCAGAAGCCGCGTGGCGATCTGGTTCACGCAATGCGCTTCGTCCTTGT
>JBBRWV010000028.1:0-30342 GCA_038248985.1 Phycisphaerae bacterium | reverse complement strand
GGGGGGGGGGGGGGGGGGGGGGGGGGGGGGGGGGGGGGGGGGGGGGGGGGGGGGGGGGGGGGGGGGGGGGGGGGGGCCCGGGGGGGGGGGGGGGGGGGGGGCACGTTGGCCCCCGGTCATTGACCGGGGGCTAAAGTTTTGAGGGGTGGCTTTTTTGGGGTGGCTTGGGAGGATGATGCGCGATTACCCCCGGTCATTGATCGGGGGCTAAATGGGGTTAGGACCAGGGGGGGGCGGGGGATAGGTGGGGGGGGAGTTGGCGTAGGCGGCGGGTGCGTTCGATGGTGTCGGTGAAGAGGGTTTGGGTGGCGGACCAGGGGGCTTTTTTGATATTCCAGCCGGCGGCTTCGTAGCAGTCGTTGATGAAGGTGGTGACTTTGGCGATTTGGTCGAAGCTGGTGATGGGGGTTGTGCCGTGGCGGATGGCGTCGTAGAAGCTGTTGAAGACGCGGGAGTTGCCGTCGAATTCTTTTTGGGTATCGCGGAATTCCTGGACGGGTTGGTTATCGACGAAGAGGTAGCCGGCGCCGTTCCAGAGGGCGCGGCCGTTTTCGCCGAGGATGTCGATTTGGTGGCGATCTTCGGTGCTGCAGGTGGTGCCGACGAGGGTGAGTTGGGGAGCGTCGGGGGTGTCGATGGTGGCTTGCACGAAGGCGGTGTCTCCGGCTTCGAGGGTGGCGGCGTCGTGGAATTTGTAGAGGTTGGCGCGGATATTTTTGACGGAGGCGACGCTGGGGAGTTCGCCGGGGCTGAGGAGGGTGAGCATTTGGTTGACGTAGTGGACGCATTGGTTGTAGAAGGCGCCGTCGACGCACCAGTGGCCGTCGATTTTGAGTCGTCCGGCCCAGGGGATGCGGGCGTAGTATTCTTCGGTGCGCCACCAGAGGCTGCTGAGGAAGACTTCTTTGATGCGACCGATGGCGCCGGATTGGAGGGCGGCGCGGAGGGAGGTCATGCTGGAGCGTCCGACGTGCTGCATTTGGACGGCGCCGATTTTTTTGCTGGCGTGCATGGCGGCGATCATGGCGGCGCAGTCGTCGGGGTGGGTGGCCATGGGTTTTTCGACGAGGACGTGTTTGCCGGCGTGGAAGGCGGCGACGGCCATGGCGCGGTGAAAGTGATGAGGGGCGCAGATATCGACGGCGTCGACGGAGGGGTCAGCGAGGAGTTGATCGAAGGAGGAGTAGATTGTGCCGCCGCGTTTTTGGAGTTTAGCGAGGGCTTCAGCGACTTGGGGTTGGGTGGGGAAGAGGTCGTAGCCGCCGATCATTTGGAAGTGGGGATTTTTTTCAATTTCGTTGATGTGGGCGTAGCCGATACCACCGGCGAGGCCGACCTGGGCGATGCGGAGGGCGTCGTTTTTTTTGACTGGGAGGGCAGTGGAGGTGGCGGGGGAGGAATTGAGGGGAACATTTCGGGTGGTCACGGGTCTGTAAAACCTCGCAAAGGGGAAAATCGAGATGGAGCATTATAATGAATGGGGTGAGGTATCGCATCCGTTTGCGGGATGAAAAGGTGTGGGGGCGGTGCCCCAAACAGGTGCAAGAGTTGAGGTTTTGCGTATAGTACACTCCCCTCGTTCACGGCCTTGGCTGGGAGTTTTCGATGCGTCTGGGCATTCGGCGCAAACTGATCGGCACGCTGATGCTGGTGGGGTTGTTCCCGCTGGTGATCAGTCTGATCGTGATTATGGGGGGCGGGGCGGCGATGCAGCTTTCGGGGATACGGAAGACGTACATTGGGATGGCGAATGATTCGGCGACGGAGTTGACGAGCCGGGTGCGGAGCGAGTTGCGGCACATTACGTATATTGCGCGGCTGCCGGAGACGCAGCAGTTTGTGCGGGAGCAGAATCGAATGCGGGAGGATGCCGGGCCGATCAAGAGGGCGGCGGGGACGAGCATACCGGAGGCGGATGGAGCGAGTTTGGAGATGGACCGGCAGTGGGGGGGGCTGTCGGAGAAGGGGCCGGCGCTGGTGAACATTTTGCAGAACACGCTGGCGAAACGGTTGCGGCTGATTTCGGAGATTGACGGGCAGTTGCGGCAGATGCTGGTGACGAACGCGGCGGGGGAGTTGATTGCGGCGGATACGAAATCGGGGGATTTTTTTCAGGCGGACGAGACGTGGTGGAAGGAGTCATTTAACGGGGGGTTGGGGCAGACGTATGTTTCGTCGCTGGTGATTGATCCGACGACGGGGAAGCCTTGCCTGGAATTGTGCGTGCCGATTTACGATGCGGAGGGGGGGAAGGGACCGATGCGGGTGATCGGGATCATCAAGGATAAGTTGGATGTGACGTGGCTGACGTTTGCGGTTTACGATATGCCGAAGGCGATGGCGGGGGCGAGCGGGCAGTTGGTGGATGTGGATGCGGGGAAGACGATTTACGCATCGGAAACGAGTGCGATAGTGGGGGAATCGCTGGAGTTTTTTCTGGCGCATCGGACGAACCCGCATGTATCGATACCCCGGCTTCTGCTGGGGGATATTATTTTGGGATCGAGTCTGGTGGAATTTGACGCGGAGAGCAGCCCGGAGTTTGCGAATGCGAAGTTGCCGCACTGGGCGGTGTTGGTGAGCAGGTCTTCGTCGGAGGCGATGATCGACATTTATCGGTTGGCGGCGATCGGGGCGTTGATCGGGTTTGCGTTGATCGTGGTGTTGTTCATTTTGGGGATTGCGATATCGAATCGGGAAATCATCATGCCGATATTGCGGTTGCGGGAGGCGACGGCGGCGGTGGGGCGTGGGGAGTTGAACGTGCGGCTATTGTCGGAGAATTTGGAGGACACGACGTTTCGGCGGGATGAGCTGGGGGATCTGGCGAAGGACTTCGATGAGATGACGCGGCAGTTGCAGAAGAACGTGAATCAGTTGGCGCGCTCGAACGAGGCGAAGCGGCGATTTATGGAACTGGCGGGGCATGAGCTGCGGACGCCGGTGACGTATATTTTGGGGGTGTGTCAGTTGGCGCAGCGGCAATTGGTGCAGGAGGTGCATGAGTTAACGGTGGCGGCGCAGCAGCCGGTGGTGGGGGCGAAGACGACGGGGACGGTGGGTACGGCGTTGGGGAAGATTGCGATCAAGACGCTGCGGTTGGCGCATATCATTGATAATTTGTTGAAGCTGGTGGGGAACGATCAGTTTACGACGCGGTTGAGCAAGGCACCGGTGGATTTGCGGGCGCTGGTGCTGCAGGTGACGGCGGATTACCGGCCGTTTTTGGCGGAGCGGAAACAGAAGTTGGTGCTGGACGTGGCGGAGAATATTCCGGCGTTGGATGGGGATCGTGACAAGTTGGAGGATGTGCTGAATAATTTGCTGTCAAATGCGATACGGTTTTCGCCGGACGGGGGTGTGGTGCGGGTTGCGTTGCACAAGGTGGTGGGGGATATGGTGGAGATATTGGTGGAGGACTCGGGGCCGGGGATCAAGGAGGATGAGCTGGCGAATCTGTTTGAGCCGTTTTACACGGGGACGGACATTTTGCATCATCACTCGGGGGAGATGGAGTATGGATCGAAGGGTCTGGGTCTGGGGCTGGCGGTGGTGCGGCGGTTTGTGGAATTGCATGGGGGTGTGGTGCGGGCGCATTTGATCAGCGAGGGGTCGCGGACGGGGACGCAGTTTCAGATACTTTTGCCGGTGACGCGGGAGGATATGGATACGGGGGCAAGGCCGATGCAGGCGGGGGGGTGAGGGGGATATGGTGGACGGGGTGGGTGCGGGTACAATTTGAAGATGGCTGATGACGATTCACCGGTTTTTCTTACGGGCGCCACGGGGTTTGTGGGGCCGGCTATTTTGCGTCGGCTGCTGGCGGGGAAGCGGGAGGTGCGGGCGGTGGTGCGGAATGCGAAGGGGCTGGCGGAGCATCCGCGGCTGAAAGTGATTGCGGGTTCGATAACGGAGGCGGGGACATGGGCGGCGGCGGTGGAGGGGTGCGGGGCGGCGATACATCTGGTGGGGATCATTGATGAGAAGCGTGATACTTTTGAGAATGTGCATACGGTGGGGACGCGCAATGTGGTGGAGGCGCTAAAGCGTGCGGGGACGGTGAGGAAGTATGTGCATATGTCGGCGTTGGGGACGCGGCGCGGGGCGGTGTCGCGATATCATCAGTCGAAATATGCGGGGGAGGAGATTGTGCGGGGGTCGGGGCTGGATTTTACGATTTTTCGGCCATCGCTGATTTTTGGGAAAGGAGGGGAATTTACGGAGATGTTGAGGATGTGGTCTTGGGGGAAGGCACCGCCGTATTTGTTTATGCCGTTTTTTGGGAGCGGTTTTTGGGGGCAGAGCAATCCGCACAGGATTCAGCCGATCCATGTGGAGGATGTGGCGGAGATATTTGTGGATGCGTTGACGAATGCGGCGGCGCGGAAGCGGAGCTATGACATTGCGGGGCCGGAGAGGTTTACGTGGCGGGAGATGCTGGGGGTGGCGAGTGCGCGGTTTCGAGGGAGGCGGAAGGCGGTGGTGGGGATACCGGCGTGGTATGGGAAGTTTTTGGCGTCGCTGCCGTTGCCGCTGCCGTTTAATAAGGATCAGGTGCAGATGTCGCAGGAGGACAATACGGCGGACGTGGGGGCGATGGAGGCGGACTTTCCGCAGGTGCGGCTGCGGAAATTTTCAGAAAGTCTGGAAGGGTGAAAGAGGGGAAGCTAGAAAAGGGAGGGGTAACAGCGGAGGAGCGGCGAAAATGGGAGGTGCGGTTTTCTTGACTTGTCGGCATCATGTGGTACGGTCAGGAGTTAGTCCCACATCGCGCGATGAATAATCCTTTTTTCACACCCGGGCGTAAGGTGAAATTAATATGGCAGAACCCAGCAGCACAGGCGCAGTACCCAATCCGCAGGAAGGCCCGGGCAAGGGGCGGGCTTTTTTTGAGCGGGCCCGGACGGTGGCGGCGACGGGTAACTATGACTACGCGATTGACATGTATATCGAGGGTCTGAACCGGGAGCCGTTCAACGTGGCGGAGCACACGGCGCTGCGTGATGTGTCGTTGACGCGGAAGGTGAAGGGCGGGAAGGCGGCGGGGGGGATACTGGGGCCGAAGCTGCCGTACAAGGGGAAGTCGGCGAAAGAGGCGATGCTGAACGCGGAGTATATTCTGGCGAAGGATCCAGGGAATATACCGTCAATGCTGACGATTATCCGGAACGCGGTGGAGTTGCAGCTGAAGGACGTGGTGTTGTGGATAGGGCCGACATTGCTGGCGGCGAATCGGACGACGAAGACGCCGAAGCTGGAGATATTCCTGGAGTTGTCGGAGATGTACGACAAGATGAAGGAATACAGCAAGGCATCGGAGGCGTTGCAGCAGGCGATGATTTTGAAGCCGACGGATTTGGGGTTGAGCTCGCGGGCGAAGGATTTGTCGGCGAAGGAGACTTTGGAGAAGGGGAATTACGAGCAGTCGGAGAGTTTCAAGGGGTCGATCAAGGATCGGGAGCAGACGAAGGAATTGATGCAGGAAGAGAGCCTGAGCAAGTCGGACGACTACAAGATTGCGCAGATCGAGCTGTCGCGGAAGGAATACGAGAAGAACACGAAAGAGCTGCAGGTCATTACGAAGTATGTGAATGCGTTGCGTATGATGGATGACGAGACGCATGAGACGGTGGCGATTGACGTGCTGAATAAGGCGTATAAGGAGACGGGGGTTTATCGGCACAAGATGGCGATCGGGGAGATCCGGATGAAGCAATTCAAGCGGAACATGCGATTCCTGGTGGAGGCGTTGAAGGGGGATCCGGAGGATAAGGAGACGGGGGAGCAACTGGCGGAGGTGCGGAAGGAGCGGCTGGCGTTTGAGGTGGGGGAATTTAAGGAGCGGGTGGAGCATTTTCCGACGGACATGCTGTTTATGTATGAGTATGGGGTGCGGTTGTATGAGGCGGGGAAATATGATGAAGCGATCGGGATGTTTCAGCAGGCGCAGAACAATCCGAAGCATCGGGTGGAGGCTTTGCATTTTCTGGGTCGGAGCTTTTTGACGCAGGGGATGAAGCATGAGGCGATGGAGACGCTGAAGCGGGCGATCGAGTCGTATGAACTGGCGGAGACGGGGGATACGAAGTCGAAGGAGCTGCATTACTGGTTGGCGCGGGCGTATGAGGAGAACGGGCGGTTTGGGGAGGCGATGAATTTATATTCGACGATTACGCAGTGGGATATTACGTATCGGGATTCGCGGAAGAGGTTGTCGGAGATGCGGGCGAAAGCGGCGGCGGGTTGAAGGTGAGGGGGTTCATCGACGGACCGGGAGCGAGAGACAGCGGAACGGCGGCGGGCGAGGGCCGAGGGATGGGGGAGTGTCCAGAGATTGGTAATGAAGCTTATTTTGAGGGGGAGGAGGAGGGGCGCAATCATTGGTTTTTGACTGCGGGCAGGGAGCGCAAATCTTCACGGGATTGAATCAATCCGTTAAGGAACGTGTAAGTGAACCGATCCGTAACAGAAAGGAGATGGCAAAGCGGAGGATTGATCCAAGTGATCATTTCAAGCATTTCGGCGTGACGAATGAGCAGTTGGGGGAGATGGATGATTCGTTCGTGATGGAAGACGCGGTTGCGGAAACGACGAATTCGCTGGAGTCGATCGGAGACAGTGGCACGGGTGCGAATACGATTGGGCATGTGGGGGAACACGGTTTTGAGCATGTGATGCCAAAACTTCAGGTCGTAATGAGACGCGAAGAGGCTGGTCCAGAAGCCGAAGCCAAGCTCGGCGATGATTCGACCGGGGTCGTTGGGTTTGCGTTCCCGTTTCAATACATCCTTGGCTTTGGCAATTTCGATGGACTCGTTTTTGTCGAGGATGCCGGAATTGAACCATTCGGGGGAATGGAAGTGGATTGTGGCGGCGTTGTGGAGAGAGTTGCGGAGTGCGACTTCGAGGGTTTCAAGGGTTGGGTAGGCAGCTTCACAGAGTCGCTGGTTCCAGATATATCGTGCCAAGGTCTCAAAATCATCGGTAGGGATGGTTTTGTAGGCGTCGAGGCGAGGAGTGGAGAGAGCGACGGCGATCTCGTTGTAAAACCAGAGTTGCATTTTCCGGTTGCCTTTCTACAATATAAGTGCAGTCCCCAGAGGAACCTCTCCCGGTCGCAAGGCTGGTGATGTCTCTGGGGTTTTTTATGCGCCGAGCGAGATTTTACACGTAAGAGGTGAATGTCGAGGGTTTTTTTGATTTTTTTTAGAAGTAAAGGACGAGGAAGAGGGCGATCCAGATGATGTCGAGGAAATGCCAGTAGGCGTTGAGGTAGCGGATGCCGGGGTGGTAGTTGGGGGAGTAGCGGGCGTGGCGGGCGCGGTGGAGGATGATGGTCATGGGGATGAGTCCGCCGAGGACGTGGGCGGCATGGAGGGCGGTGAGGACGTAGAACATGCCGAGGTAGGCGCCCTGGATTGTGGCGTGGGCGGGGATGGCGGAGTAGAACTCAAACCAGTTGAAGATTTGGAGGAGGAGGAAGAGGAGTCCGAGGGCGAAGGTGAGCCAGAGGCGGAGGAGGAGTTTGCGTTCGGGGTGGGGGGCAGGGTGACGGATGGCGGCGAGGGCGGCGTACATGGTGAAGGAGGAGAGGAGGATGACGAGGGTGGAGAGCCAGAGGGAGTTGGGGACGGCGGGGAAGCCGGGGGGCGGCCAGTGCTGGGTTTTGCTGCGGATGAGGAGGTAGGCGGCGATGCTGGAGATGAAGAGGGTGGAGAGAGAGATGATGAGGATGGCCATGCCGATGGAGCCAGCGCCGGGGATGCGGAGGTCGCCTTTGCCGGTAGCGCCGCGGTATGGGGGAGGGAGGATGTCGGGGGGCGGGGGGTTGGTCATGGTTTGAGGGTTCCGGCGTTGACGGTGCGTAGGCTTGTAGAATGGGGGTATGGGGTTATCTTTTTTAGTGGTTTGTGGTGCTGGGGGATTGTTCTTTGGCGGCTTCTTCGAGGAGTTTGTTGACGTCGATTTGCTGGATTTTGGCGGCTTGTTTTTTGTAGACGGTGGGCTGATAGGCGGTGGAGTCAGTCAGGGAGAAGGCGAGGAAGAGGCCGACGAAGATGAGGCAGCCGACGAAGACGACGGAGTTGAAGGGGTTGTCGTAGCGGAGGTGCATGAAGTAGAGGGCGACGAGTGCGGCCTTGATGACGGCGATGACGAGAGCGACGAGGAGGGCGTAGGGTCCGAAGGGGACGAGCGTGACGGCGACGGTGACGACGGTGAAGAACATGAGGAGGGCGAAGATGATGAGGAGGGTTTTGGCGGGCATGACGTGGGCGACGCCGTGGTCATCATCGGGCTGGGAGTGTTGGGACATGGGGCACCTTTTGAGGGGGTTAGGGGACGGGGTTCAGGGGGTCGTCAATGGATAAGGTAGAGGAGCGGGAAGAGGAAGATCCAGACGAGGTCGACGACGTGCCAGTAGAGGCCGACGAAGTCGACAGGGTTGTAGTAGTGTGGTCCGAACTCGCCTTTGGCGGAGCGGATTAGGATCCAGAGGATGACAGCCATGCCGGCGAGGACGTGGATTCCGTGGAGGCCGGTCATGAGGAAGTAGATGGAGAAGAAGACGGCGACGTTGCGGGGTTCGGGGCCGACCCAGGGGTTTTCGTGATCGAGGGAGGTGGCGCCATCGGCGGAGGCGCGGGGTTCAAAGGAGGGGGAGAGGCCAGCGGGGCCGACGGCGGCGAGGGGGATTTTGGATTGCTGCTGGGCGTAGCCGGCGGGAGCGGTGTGGACTTCGGGGGCGTCAATGGCGGGTGGGGCGGTTAGGGCGTCGGCGGGGCCGAGGAGGTTTTCGGCGGTGACGCCGTGAGGGAGTTGGACGGGTTTGTAGAAGACGGAGAAGAGGGTGCCGTGGTGGATTTTGTCTTTGTACTCGATGGTTTTGATGACCATGAATGCGAGGCCGCAGAGGAGGGTGACGGCGAGGAGGTTGACGAGGAGTTTTTTCTGACCAAGTTGGGCGGCGCGGACGGCCCAGGCCATGGTAAGGGAGGAGAAGATGAGTACGACGGTGTTGGTGGCACCCCACCATTTGTTGAGGTAGAGGTGGGCGAATTCGAAGACTTCGGGGTGGTTGGCGCGGTAGACGGCGTAGGCACAGAAGAGGCCGGAGAAGAGGAGGATTTCGGTGGTGAGGAAGAGCCAGATGCCGAGCTTTCCGGCGTCGAACTGTTGCTGGGCAGATTCGAAGTGATGAGCGAGGAAGCTGGGGTGGTCGTGTTCATCATGGGGCGCGTTGGGATCAGGGAGGGCGCTGGGGTAGTCATTGGGGATGGTGGACATTCGCTGGGCTCCGATAGTGGGGGGCGGATTGGGGTGCAGGTGACGCGGTTGGGTTAGTGCTCAACCGGGGGAATGTAGTTGGCGTCTTTGACGTAGCCGCGGAGTTTGGGATCCCACTTCATGCGGTTCATGTCATAGGGATCGGCGACGACGGGGGGTGTGGAGAAATTATCATGCGGGGGCGGGGAGGAGCAGTCGAAATCGAGGGTGGCAGCGCCCCAGGGATTGTTGGGGGCCTTGGGACCGCGGTAGAGGGAATGGATGAGGTAGGAGGCGATGAGGAGGAAGCCGACGAGTTGGATGTAGGAGCCGATAGTGCTGGCGACGTGGTAGGGTTGGTATTCGACGAGGTAGGTGGCGTAGCGTCGGGGCATGCCGTGGGTGCCCATGATGAACTGGGGGATGAAGGTGAGGTTGAAACCGAGGAAGACGAGTACGGAGGCGATGCGTCCGAGGGTTTCGTTGTACATGCGTCCGGTCATTTTGGGCCACCAGTAGTGGAGTCCGGCGAGGAAGCCGATGAGGGTGCCGCCGAACATGACGTAGTGGAAGTGAGCGACGACGAAGTAGGTGTCATGGAGGTGGACGTCGACAGAGAGAGCGCCGAGGAAGACGCCGGTGAGGCCGCCGATGGTGAAGAGGAAGAGGAAGGCGAGGGCGTAGCACATGGGGGTTTTGAGGTCGATGGAGCCTTTGTACATGGTGGCGAGCCAGTTCCAGACTTTGATGGCGGAGGGGATGGCGACGAGCATGGTGAGGAAGGAGAAGATGGAGCCGAGGAGGGCGGATTGGCCGTTGGGGAACATGTGGTGTCCCCAGACGAGGAAGCCGAGGACGGCGATGGCGATGGAGGAGAGGGCGATGAAGCGGTAGCCGAAGATGTGTTTGCGGGAGAAGGTGGCGATGACTTCGGACATGATGCCCATGGCGGGGAGGATCATGATGTAGACGGCGGGGTGGGAGTAGAACCAGAAGAAGTGCTGGAAGAGGACGGGGTCGCCGCCGTATTCGGAGTTGAAGATGCCGACTTTGAGGGTGCGTTCAGCGATGAGGAGGAGGAGGGTGATGCCGAGGACGGGGGTGGCGAGGACTTGGATGAGGGAGGTGGCGTAGATGGACCAGAGGAAGAGGGGCATGCGGAACCAGGTCATGCCGGGGGGACGGAGTTTGTGGATGGTGACGATGAAGTTCATGCCGGTGAAGATGGAGGAGAATCCGAGGAGGAAGACGCCGAAGACCATGATTTCGACGGCGTGTTTTCCGATGCCGACTTTGTCGATATCGGTGGTGGCGGAGTAGGGGGTGTAGAAGGTCCAGCCGGTTTCGACGCCGCCGATGAGGATGGCGAAGATGGCGAAGAGAGCGCCGGCGACGTAGAGGTAGTAGCTGGCGAGGTTGAGGCGGGGAAAGGCGACGTCTTTGGCGCCGAGCATGATGGGGAGGATGAAGTTGCCGAGAGCGCCGGGGATGCCGGGGATGAGGACGAGGAAGATCATGACGGCGCCGTGGAGGGTGAACATGCGGTTGTAGATGCGGTAGGCATCGAGGGAGCCGGTGAAGATGGCGCCTTCGGGGAAGATGAGTTGGGAGCGAACGATGATGGCGAAGACGCCGCCGAGGAAGAAGGCGGAGAGGACGGAGATGAGGTACATGACGCCGATGCGTTTGTGATCGAGGGTGAAGATCCAGGAGGCGATGCCGTGGCTGTGGGTGAGGTAGTTGGAACTGGGGCCGTGGAGCGGCGGTCCGGAGCGGATGAGATCGGGAGTGATGGTGGACATAGGAACTTCCCTTTTTGTTTACTTGGCGTCCTGAGTTGCGGGAGCGGAGGCTGCAGGTTCGAGTGATTTCAAGGCTTCGGGATGGTAGACTTGGTGGGGCTGGATTTCATACATTTCGGGGGTGACGTTGTCTTGGGGGACGGGTTTTCCGAAGAGGGTTGGGCCCTGGTAATCGGGTCCTAGGGTTTTGATGTATTCAATTATAGCACGGAGTTTTTCATCTTTGGCGGTGCCGGGATCGCCGCTGAAGGAGGAGGCGAAGGACTGCATTTGGTTCTGGAAGCCATCCTTGATTTTGGCACCGGGGTTGAGGACGGATTCGTGGAAGTAGGCGTCCCACTTGGCGTCGTCGTCGGCTTTGGCGAGAGTGTAGCCGGGTTTATCGGAGAAGGAGAATTTGTGGTCGGACTTGAAGAGGTCTTTCCAAGTGGGGCCGGTGCCGGCTTTGCCATCGACGGAGTGGCACTGGAAGCAGCCATTGGAGGCGGAGAGTTTTTGGCCGACCTGGGCGTAGGGGATCCAGTGTTCCTTATTGGAGCCGGGGTCTTTGGATTTGAAGGGGTTGGCGAGTTCGACGAGTTTTTTGGCGAAGGGTTCGGCATCAAGGACGTGGACGCGGGTGTGCATGTGAGAGTGGTCATTGCCGCAGTACTGGGTGCAGAAGAGGGAGAAGCCGCCGGGGTTTTCGGGGGTGTTTCCGGGAGCGGGGGAGTGCTTGGTGGCGGTGAACCATATCTGGGTATCGCGTCCGGGGATGGCATTACGTTGGATGCGGAAGGCGGGGATGTAGACGGCGTGGAGGACGTCGGTGGAGGAGAGGACGAGTTTGACGGGTTTTTGGTAGGGGACGTAGAGGGTGTCGGAGGTGCCGCCGTTGGGGTAGGTGAATTCGAAGTTCCACTGGCGGGCGGTGACCTGGATGACGTAGGCGTCGGAGGAGGGGTTTTCGAGATCGATGAAGCCTTTGAGGCCGACGAAGAAGATGCCGATGACGATGAGGAGGGGGATGCCGGTCCAGATGACTTCGAGGGTGGTGTTGTGGGTGATGAGGGGGGTGGTTTCGTTGAGGGCGCGGCGGCGGTACTTGATGATGAAGAAGAGGGCGGCGGCGACGATGATGGCGAAGAAGAAGGCGGAGGTGTAGAGGATGGCGTAGAAGAGCCAATCGGTATTGACGGCCATTTTGGAGGCTTGTTTGGGGAGCCAGAAGGTGGCATCACCATCAGCGAGTAAGTACGCGAGGGGGGTCATTGTTCACTCATCCATTCAAGAGAAATCAAGCGAGTTTGGGATTGGACGGATCGGAGGTGTCGGTGGGTGAGGGGTGAGATTTGCGGTATTCGCCGCGCCACATGACGAAGAGGAAGGTGCCGAGGGCGAGGAGGGTGAGGAGTCCGGTGGCGGTGCCGGCCCAGAAGTATTTGTTGTGGGAGTAGGTGCCGGTGGCGGGGTCATAGGTCATGGCGCCGCAGGTGAGGGCGACGCTGAGCATGCCGGAGCCGAGGCGTCCGCCGGCGGCTTCGCGGAGGCGGAAGTGGAGGGTGTCGGGTTCGAAGCTGACGCCGAGGATGGTCTGGCTGAGTTTGCCGCTGGGGGTGCAGATGAAGATGCCGGTGGAGTGGGAGAATTTATCGGCGCTGTCTTTGTTGCGGATGTAGCCGAAGCCGACGGTGGCGGCGAGGGTGCGGGTGGCGTCATCGGAGCCGGTGAGGTAGGTGAAGCCTTTTTGGGATTCGGGTTTATCAATGCGGGCGAGGTAATTTTTGCGTTTGGAGGCGGCGGCTTTGAGGGATTCTTCGGGGTCGATGGAGACGACGATGACGTTGTAATCTTCACCGAGTTTGAGGTTGCGGGGGCCGTCGGCGATGCCGTTGACGAGTCCTTCCTGGGTGAGGTCGCAGAGTTTGGGGCAGGAGAAGTAGACGAGGGAGAGGATGACGGGTTTGCCGTCGAAGAGGTCGCCGAGTTTGACGGAGCGTCCATCGGAGGTGGTGAAGGGGAGATCGAGGGGGAGCTGGGCGTTGGTTTTTTCTTTGATGACGGCGAGGTTGGGCGCGGCGTTGGCACCTTCGCCACCGCCGGGGCCGTAGTTGCCGAGGGAATATTGGGCGCGGGCGGGGAGGGCAGCGCAGAGGAGGGATGCGGCGACGAGGCAGACGACGGTGAATTTTGGGAAGATATTGAATGAGCGAATCATAGTGACCTCAATCATAGTGACCTCCTTGATAGTTAGCGGGGTGCAGCAGGGGTGTTCAGGGTATTGTAGCGGGTGACGGTATCGTCGATGGCGGAATTGATATCGATGCGGTGGACGGTGGCTTCTTTGGTGGAGAGGCGGGGGTTGGGGCCGGGGGTGTGGAGCTCGGCGGTTTGTTCTTCGAGCAGGATGCCGAGGGGCGAGCCGGGGGCACCTTGGGGGACGGATTTGGCGGTGCGTTCGGCGTTGTCCTGATGGAAGAACCAGGCTTCGAGGCCGAGGACGAGGATGACGAGGAGGATGGCGCAGGTGGTGATGAGGATGGCGACGAAGGGGACGTTGATGTCATCACCTTCGACGTGGCCGCCGGAGGTGGTGTTGACGATGGGCGCACCGGGGGTGTTGGGGTCGATGGGAGGGGATGTGGTGTAGTCTTGTTTATCCATGTGCGAGGGTTCCTGCATTACATATTCTCAAACTGAAGGGCTTCGGGAAGCCGGGGGTCTTTGAGGGGGACGAGGGATTTGCCACGGAGGGCGAACACGGTGGAGAAGAGATAGAGGCCGCCCATGCCGATGAAGCAGAGGAGGGTGATGGCGAGTGGGCCGGTTTGGAAATTATAGTTGATGCGATCGAGGAAAGAGGCGTATTGGGGGTTGAGGGTGTAAATGCTGTGGGTGGATTCGACGAGTTGGGGGAGTGCGACCTGGAGGGGCATGGAGGTATGGTGATCGTGGGTGACGGTGGCGGGGATTTCGTTGATCCATTGGTTGGGGATGATGAGCCAGTAGAGGTCGATGGCGTGGGCACAGAGTTGCCAGACGGCCCAGAAGGCGAGGACGGAGGTCCAGCGTTTGGAGTGGCGGCTGAGGAGTCCGGGGAAGGGGATGAGGAGATGGACGAGGAGGAGGATGACGGTGAGGGAGCCCCACATACTGAGCTGGCGGGGGATGTAGAACTGGGTTTCTTCGGGGATGTTGGCGTACCAGATGAGCATGTACTGGGAGAAGGCGATGTAGCCCCAGAAGAAGGTGAAGGCGAACATCCATTTGCCGAGATCGTGGATGTGTTCGCCGTTGACGGCGTGGCCGAGGAGGCCGCGTTTTTTGAGCCAGAGGGAGATGAGGACGGTGAGGGAGACGAAGGAGAGGAAGCAACCGGCGAAGAAGTAGACGCCGAAGATGGTAGAGAACCAGTGGGCGTTGAGGCCTTTGATCCAATCGAAGGCGAAGAAGGTGATGGAGAAGCCGAAGAGGAGGATGGCGGGGGCGGCGACTTTTTCCATGAGGAGGGAGCGTTGGGGGTTGCCGTCGCGGTCTTGTTTGACGGACTGGGCGCGGAAGAACCAGGCGAGGCCGCACCAGATGATGAAGTAGGCGGCGAGGCGGATGTGGAAGAACTGGACGTTGAGGTAAGCGGACTTGCCCTTGAGGATGGGGTCGTGGGCGACGGCTTCGGGGTGGGACCAGTGGTAGAGTTCGCCGACCATGGCGAGGAGGGGGAGGGCAAGGATGAGCATGAGGAAGGAGTTCATGGAGAGGCCTTCGGCGATGCGGCGGAGGGTGACGGACCATCCGGCGCGGCTGAGGTGGTGGACGATGACGAAGAAGAGGGCGCCGAGGGTGATGGTGAGGAAGAAGCAGAAAGCGAAGAGGTAGGAGTGGTAGAAGTGTTTTTGCATGGCGGCGTCGGTGAGGCCGTAGTAGGCGGCGACGCCGAGGGCGGCGGCACCGACGAAGAGGCCGGCGATGGCGAGGCCGGCACCGGTGGTGCCGAGGGAGAGCCGGTGGGGTTCAAGTTTGGCTGCGAGATGGGCCACGAGGAATACTCCGTAGGGGATCAGTTAGGGGGGGTGACAGCGGTGGTCTGAGCATTTTGGCTGCGTTGAAGGGCGCGGATGTAGGCGACGATGGCCCAGCGGTCATTGACGCTGATTTGTTTGTCGTAAGCGGCCATGGAGCGGATGCCGTGGGTGATGGTGTTGTAGAGGTGTCCATCGGGGCGGTTGCGGATTTCAGTGTCGTGGTAGGTTTTGGGGGCGGTCCAGCCGGAGGCTTCGGATGAGCCGGCGGCCTGGAGATCGGCGGCGCGGCGATGGACCATGCCGTCGCCATAGCCGGATTCGCCGTGACAGGGGAGGCAGTAGATGGTGTAGCGTTCCTGGCCGCGTTGGAGGAATTCTTGGGTGATTTTGAGGTCGGCAGGGATGGTCCAGACGTAGAAGTTTTGATTTTTGTCGTTGGGGTCTTTGGCGGGGGCGAGGGCGGCGAACTGGGCATCGGTCATGGCGGCGGGGCGGATGCGGCCGAGGAGGATGGCGGCTTCGGCTTCGGGGGAGGCGATGGTGTAGGTTTGGGAGGGGCCGTTAACCATGCGGGGAGCGGCGGGGTCATTGAGTTTTTCATTGGGAAGCTGGAGGTCTTCCTGGGCGACGGTGCCTTGGATATGGGGGCGCATCTGGCGACCATCGGCGAACATATGGGAGGCGCGTTGGGGTTTGAATTTGCCTTGCTTGTCCATGTCAAAGAACATGTGGATGGCGGGGTTATGGCTGGTTTTGGAGCGGCTGCGGGCGATGAGCGCAAAGGGGATGACACCCGCGAGGAGGGCGATGACAACGAGGCCGAATAACACTTTGTTGGACATGGTCAGTCCTTCACTTCTTCAATGGCGGTGGGATGGGTGCTTTGGAGGAGGGCGAGGGTTTGCTGGTGGTTGAATTTGACGTCTTCGGTTTCGATGGCGAGGAAGAATTTGTCATCGGTGACGCGACGGAAGCGGGCGGAGTTGAAGAGGGGGTGATAGAACTTGGGGAGACCGCAGAGACCCCAGACGCCGAGGAAGCAGGTGACGGCGGAGAGGAGGACGGTGAGTTCAAAGATGACGGGGATGTGGGCGGGGAGGGACCAGTAGGGTTTGCCGGAGATGATGAGGGGGTAGCTGGAGACGATGTAGGAGCTGGCGGACTGGAGGTGAGGGGTGTTGACGTACCATTGCAGGAGGATGCCGATGGTCATGCCGGTGAGGCCAGCGCCGAGTACGAGGAAGGGGAGGATGGTTTTTTTTATACCCATAGCGGCATCAAGGCCGTGGACGGGGAAGGGGGTGAGACAATCCCAGCGGGTGTAGCCGGCGTCACGGATTTTTTCAGCGGCGTGGAGGACTTCGCCACTGGTGCCGTACTCGGCGAGGAAGCCGTAGAGACGGGGTGCGTCTGCCCGCGTGGAGGAGTGGGTGGTGGATGTGGACATAGGCTTACGCCTCAAGGGGGTAAAGGGTTCAGTGCTGGGAAACGGCTAGATCTTCGGGATGCGATTGTGGGGGGCCATGATGATGATGGGGGTTGGCTTCGGGGAGTACGGCTTTGATTTCGGCCATAGCGACCATGGGGAGGAATCGGCAGAAGAGGAGGAAGAGGGTGAAGAAGAGGCCGAAGGAGCCGGCGAGGGTGAGGATTTCGACGTAGGTGGGCATGTAGTTGTGCCAACTGGAGGGGAGGAAGTCGCGGGTGAGTCCGACGACGATGATGACGAAGCGTTCGAACCACATGCCGACGTTGACGAGGAGGCAAATGACCATGAGGGCGAATTGATTTTGGCGGCACCATTTGAACCAGAAGAGGTGGGGGACGATGGCGTTGCAGGAGAACATAATCCAGCCGGCCCACCACATGTTGCCGAACTCACGGTTCATGAAGTGGAATTGTTCGAAGGGGCTGCCGGAGTACCAGGCGATGAAGAATTCGAGGAGGTAGGCGTAGGAGACCATGCAGCCGGTGACGAGGATGATTTTGGCCATGTTGTCGAGGTGACGGAGGGTGATGAATTGTTTGAGGCCGAAGAGGTTGCGGGCGGGGATGGCGAGGGTGATGACCATGGCGAAGCCGGAGAAGATGGCACCGGCGACGAAGTAGGGGGGGAAGATGGTGGTATGCCAGCCGGGGACCTGGGAGACGGCGAAGTCAAACGAGACGACGGAGTGAACGGAGAGTACGAGGGGGGTGGCGAGGGCGGCGAGGAGGAGGTAGGCCTTTTCATAGATGTGCCAGTGGCGATTGGAGCCGCGCCAGCCGAGGGAGAGGAGGCCGTAGATCATGAATTTGAGTTTAGTTTTGGCGCGGTCGCGGAAGGTGGCGAGGTCAGGGACCATGCCCATGTACCAGAAGAGGATGGAGACGTTGGCGTAGGTGCTGACGGCGAAGACGTCCCAGAGAAGGGGGGAGAAGAAATTGGGCCACATGCCCATTTGATTGGGGAGGGGTGCGAGCCAGTAGGCGAGCCAGGCGCGGCCGACGTGGATACCGGGGAAGGTACCGGCACAGACGACGGCGAAGATGGTCATGGCTTCGGCGAAGCGGTTGATGCCGGTGCGCCATTTTTGGCGGAAGAGGAAGAGGATGGCGGAGATGAGTGTGCCGGCGTGTCCGATGCCGACCCAGAAGACGAAGTTGGTGATATCGAAGGCCCACATGTTGGGGCGGTTGAGGCCCCATACGCCGACGCCGGTGAAGAGGAGGTAGCCGATCATGGCGCCGAGGATCATGAGGAAGACGTTGGCGATGCCGAAGGCGATGTACCAGGCGCGGGGCGGTTTAGGGGCTTCCCAGACGGCGCAGACGCGTTCGGTGACTTGATGGATGGAGCCGGCGCTGCCGGTGACGAGGACGGCGCGCTGGGCGGGATCATTGCCGGTGTTGTCGATTTCCACATCGCGCGGGCGAGGCGGTGTGAGTTTGTCGAGGGGTAGTGCCGTCATTGCACAGGTTCCTTCATTAGGTATCAGCGGGGCGTTAGTGGGCGCTGTGTGGGGTGGATGCGGAGCTTGCGGAGTGGGAGTGATCATCGGGGTGAGAGTGTTCTGCCGGTGGGGTTGCGGAGTGTTCAGTGTGTTGCCAGTAGAAGCCTTCGGCTTCATCTTCGCTGCGGTAGAGTTCGGCGTCGAGATCGGGGAGGGGGTTGCGGACTTTGGCGAGGAACTGGGTGCGGGGTTTGGTGTTGAGTTCGGGATCGAGGAGGCCGTAGGACTGGGCGAGGGCGTGGAGCTTGGTGACGCGGGCGTGGGGGTCATTGAGATCGCCGAAGACGATGGCACCGGTGGGGCAGCTTTGCTGGCAGGCGGTTTGGATGGAGCCATCGGCGATGCGGGCGTCATTGGCGGTGGCGCGGTTTTCGGCGCGGAGTTTGATGCGTGCGCCTTCGATGCGTTGGACGCAGTAGGAGCATTTTTCCATGACGCCGCGGCTGCGGACGGTGACTTCGGGATTTTTCTGCATGTGGATGAGTTCGGATTTTTCAGCGCGGAGGAGGTTGGGGATGTACTGGTTTTCAATGGTGCCGGAGTTGAAGTCGAAGAAGTTGAAGCGGCGGACTTTGTAGGGGCAGTTGTTGGAGCAGTAGCGGGTGCCAATGCAGCGGTTGTAGGTCATCATGTTGAGGCCTTCGTCGCTGTGGGTGGTGGCGGCGACGGGGCAGACTTCTTCGCAGGGGGCGTTTTCGCAGTGGAAGCACATGACGGGTTGATGGAGGGCCTGGGTGTGGTCGCCTTCGTGTTTGAAGTAGCGATCAATGCGGAGCCAGTGCATTTCGCGGCCACCGAGGACCTGACGTTTGCCGACGATGGGGATGTTGTTTTCGGCCTGGCAGGCGATGACGCAGGCGGAGCAGCCGGTGCAGGTGGTGAGGTCGATAGCGAGGCCCCACTTGTGGCCCTGGTCATATTTGTGTTCATTGAACATGGAGAGGGAGACGACTTTGCGGGTGCCGAGGGCGGGTTTATGGACGTAATCGGCGAAGGTGCCTTCGACGACGAGTTCGGGGATGAGGGCTTTTTTGCGTTTGGCACCGACGGCGTCGATGACGTTGTGATCCTGGACGGAGGCGAGGTCATTTTTGCGACCGGTGCTGGCGAGGGTGACTTGGGGGATATAGAGATAATTGCTGCTGGTGCGGAGGAGGTAGGCGTTGGTGCCGACGGCGTTGCCGACGGAGCCGGCGGAGGTGCGGCCGTAGCCGAGGGCGAGGGCGACGGAGCCGACGGGCTGGCCGGGGAGGACGAAGATGGTGGCGTCGAGGTTGGTGGAGCCGACGGTGATGGTGACGATTTCGTTATTCCAGATGCCGCGTTTTTTGGCGTCGGCTTCGCTGATGAGGAGGGCGTTGTCCCAGGTGAGGCGGGTCATGGGATCGGGGAGTTCCATGAGCCAGCCGTTGTTGGCGTAGCGGCCATCGTGGAGTTTGTCGGTGATGAAGGTGAGTTCGAGGTCACCGCCGGAAGGTGCGGGCAAGATCGTGAAGGCATCGGACTTGCCGATGGTTTCGGGGGCGCGGGCGGAGCCAGCGACGAGCCCGTCGAAGAGGCTTTTTTTCCAGTTCCATTCGGAGAAGCGGCCGGCGAGATAATCGGCGGCGGCAGTTTCGCGGACGATGTCGTAGCCGGATTTTTTCTCACGGGAGAGGATGGAGAGGATTTCGATGGTGCTCTTGGCACCGAAGATGGGTTCGATGAGGGGTTGGGTGATGCTTACGGTGCTATCGAAGGTGCGGACGTCGCCCCAGGCTTCGAGGTAGTGGGCTTGGGGGAGGTGCCAGGTGCAGAGGCGGGCAGTTTCGTCGCGGTGGGTGCCGAGGTGGATGGAGAGTTTGGCTTTGGCGAGGGTTTCGGGGATTTTGAGATCAGAGGGGGCGGTGTAGGCGATGTTGGCGCCGATGATGAGGAGTGCGTCGGCGGTGGTGGCGGCGTCGTTGAAAGCCTGGAGCTGCTGGCTATGGGGAGTCCAGTCGGTATCGGAGCGGGGATCTTCGGGGTCGGCATAGTAGTGAACGGTTTTGCCGACGTTTCCAAGGAGTTCATTGAGGGAGGCGGTGATGGCGTGAACATCGGCGCTGGCGCGGGCACCGGCGATGAGGACAGACTGGCCTTTGTGGGCTTCGAGATCGGCGGCGAGTTTTTGGACGAAATCTCGAAGGGAGGGGTCGAGCTTGGTGGATTCCAGGGGGGTGCCACCGAGAGTTTGGAGGAGCGCGCCGGCGACGGTGAAGACCTCGGAGGGTTTGACGCCGCGGCGGTGATCGGCGTTGGCACCGGTGTTGGAGAAGGTGGATTCGATACACCAGAGGCGGTTCATGGTGGAGGAGCGATCAGGGGAGGCGTGGAGTTTGCGACCGGCGGCGAAATCGCGGCTGTACTTGATGCAGTCGAGATCGCCGGCGAAGAGGTCGGCTTCCACGGCGACGACGACCTGGGCTTTATCAATAGAGGGGACGGCGCGAAGGGGGCGGCCGTAGAGCTTTTTGGCGGCGGCGCGCTGGGCGTCGGTGCTGACGGCTTCGTATTCGAACCATTTGGCTTGGGGGAGTTTTTTGCGGAGAGCGGCGATGGAGGGGGAGCGGGAGGCTTCGCTGAGGACGACGAGGCCGTTGCCGTCGGCAGGGATTTTTTCGGAGGCTTGGATGAATTCATCCCAGGTGGCGATAATGGATTTGCCGGATTTGTCATGAGAGTAAAGGTTACGGCTGCGGTCGGGGTCGTAGAGATCGAGGACGCTGGCTTGGATGAGGGTGGAGGAAGCGCCGGCGCTGAGGGGGTGATTGACGTTGCCTTCTATTTTGGTGGGGCGGCCGTCGTAGCTTTTGGCGACGAGGCCGATGCCGACGCCGCCGATTTCGGTGGCGGTGGCATAGTGGACGGGGACGCCGTCGGAGCGGTTGGCGGGGCGGTGGGCGTAGGGAGCGAGTTGTTCGGCTGGCCAGCGGCGGCAACTGGCGAGGCCGGCGAGGGCGGCGCTGGCACCGAGGATTTTGAGAACGGTGCGACGGGAGGCACCGAGCCATTCGGAGGCGCCGACGGGGAACTCGCGTTCGAGGAACTCTTTGAAGCGTGGAGTCTGGGCCACTTCATCGAGGCTGCGGAAATACTTTTTTCCGGTCCCGTGGGTGGTTCCATTGGTGAGCTTATTGGCCATGCGAAAACCGCCTCGCGCTGAATAATGCATCATGCCTAGTGGCAATTGGGGAGTAGGACGTACTGCTGATTTTACTGCTCGAACTTATTATCTGTGACACGTGATACAGTCGACATTCGGCTGCACGTGGTAATCATTTTTAAGTTTGGCACCGAGTTCCTGCTGGGCCTGCTTGAGCGTTTTACCAGCGGGGATGGTGGGCTGCCAATCTAACTGCGTGACTTTGTCGCGGGGGCGGAGATAGGTTTCGGGACCGCGGTGGCACTCGAGGCACCAGCCCATGTTGAGGGGTTTGACCTGGGCGACGACTTCCATGTGGTTGACCTGACCGTGACACTCGACGCAGCTTACGCCGGAGCCGACGTGGGCGGAGTGGTTGAAGTAGACATAATCGGGAAGGTCATGGACTTTGACCCAGGGGATGGGTTTGCCGGAGTTGAAGCTTTCCCACATGGGTTTGAGTTTTTCGCTGTTGGGTCGGATGCCTTTGTGGCAATTGATGCAGGTATCGGTGGGGGGGATGGCGGCGAAGGAGGAATTTTCGACGGTGTTGTGGCAGTAGCGGCAATCGATGCCGAGTTGGCCGGCGTGGAGCGCGTGGCTGTAGGGGATGGGTTGCTGGGGTGCGTAACCGACGTTGAGGGCGACGGGGTCGAGGCCGTAGGCGACGAGGGCACCGGCGTAGAGGGGGATGGTGTGGAGGAAGAGGAGGAGGCCCAGCGTGAGTTTGTTGGACCACTTGGGAAAGATGAAGAGTGGTTTTGCTTCCATGCGGCCATCATCCAGAAATACGGGACAGGTTGGGGAATACAAGGAAGAGCGATCTAGAGAAACGGAAGAAGAAAAACGCGTGCAGGCAAAGAGGACAGGAGGAGTGGAGCGAAGGTGCTTTGCGCGGCATTTTGTGAAACAATGCACGAAGTCGACATCCTGATATTACGGCAAGGAGTTGAATGGGTCAAAGCGCTGGCACATGGTTTTTTAAAGATACATATAAGGACGAGCGTCACTGGAAAACAGGATAAATAATAATATACGATCTATTAATCTGTAATTAGGGAGTGGATGGATCAAAATCTTGCGAAATGTGAATAAACTATGGCGGCGGGCGTTTGAATCTTAATAAAACGACACGATTTGGTTTTGTTTTTCGGGCAGATTCCAAGGGTGTGGCGAGTGTTCAGAGCGGCATGAATAGGGTGATATTTTATTTCGTTACATGGGTAATGGTAGGCTAGACGATCACGCGGGGGAGATTGTCGAGTAATCAAATATGGTGTATGTTACGATTGGAGAGGGTAATTGTAGATGCGATTTTTATTTCGCTTACTTTTGGTTCTGGTGCTGATTTTCGCGGTGTTCTTATCCGCGACGGGGATCGTGTTTGTTTTTGCGGAAGCGTCACCGGTGGAGTTGGCCGCGGGGGAGGAGTGGTTTCCGTGCATGGGGCATCACTGCGGGTGCCGGGATGCGGCATCGTGCCGGGCGCATTGCTGTTGTGCGGTGAGCAAGCCGGTGGTGGTGAAGAAGAAATCGTGTTGCAGTGATTCGGGAGAGGAAGGGGAACTGGTACATGATAAGGCGGAGACGCCGGCGGCTGAGAAACAGGAAGCGGGTTCCGCGGGAGTGGGGATACGGCTGGAGGTTCGATCCGCGGCGTGTGCGGGCGGGGAGTCGTGGTCGGGGGGCAACAACGTTTCATGGGTTTTGGAATGGCGCCCGGTGAAGATGCTGTCACCGGCGCAGGTGGGGGTAGTGGTGGAGATGGCCGCACAAGTTCAGTCGCAGTTGGCGGCACGGCCGGCGGTTCCGCCGCCGCGAGGGTAGGGCGGCGTTTCTTTTTTCCAGGACAATTCACAAGCACACAGGAGGAATGCCATGCGCAGATTGCGTGGGTTCTCACTGCTGGAGTTGCTGGTGGTGGTTGTGGTTCTCACGACTCTTTTGATCGTGCTGCTGCCGGCGCTGCAGCGCGGGCGGGAGACCGCCAGGAGAGCGGTGTGCGGATCGCAACTTCGCCAGATCGGCGTGGGCGTGGCGACGTACACGCAGGAGAATGATGACTACCTTCCGCGAAGCACGCATTCGGCATATGGCTACGGGACAGTACCGTGGGGGTACGCGTTGATTCCGCAGTTAGCGCCGGGACAGAAGGCTGTTGCAGGTCCGGAGTTTGACCGGTTGTTTCGCACGCTCTACCGGTGTCCGTCCGACAAGCGGACGGCGACGTGGAGCTATGGAAAGAGCGTGTGGCCGGAGCTTACGTCGGCGGAAGCGGGAGATGTGGTGGGCCAAGCCAGCGGCCCCACGTATCCGCGACTGGCGAGTATTCCGCGACCGGCCAACACGATTTTGTTTGCGGAGTTGCTGTCGTCTTCCATGGCGGATCACGTGATGGCGCACTTCTGGTTGATCGGTGGTGCGCCGGAAGTGGACATGCGCCGGCATGGCACGCTGAGCAATTTTTTGTTTTTTGACGGACACGTCGCGGCCGACGTGTTCAAACGCACATTCGATCCCACGGTGGGTATCGATAATTGGAATCCTGGTACGGCTCAATAGCTGTACTTAATTTTTGGAGTATTTTGATGAAGCTTATTTTTTCATTTCCTTTGATGGCGGGACTCATGACGGGGGCGGCGAGCGTTGCCCAAGCCGGAGCGATTCCGATGATCGGAGGCGGGCAAGTCGGGATGAAGCAGGCGCCGATGATTCATACGGACATTTTTATAAGTTCCGCAGGCGTATCGGTGACGCTGATGAACGGCAACATGGAGTATGTGGAGCAATTGAGCGCGGACGAAGTGCCGATGTTACGGCCGCTGGCTGCGCCGAATCATTTTGAGGGTCTTTACGCGGTGCTGGAAGGCAAGGACTACAACTTTCAGTATGCGTGGAATGCCGGCAATTTGGCGTATATGAGCGTGTTGCCAGAAGGCACGGATATTTGGATCAAGCGGTTGGAGCAGGATGCGGGGTTGGAGAGCTACAAGCGGCCGCCGGCGCAGCCTTCGTATGGTCCGATTTTCACGAGTGACGGTGAGATATGGAAATGGGCGACGCGATCGATGACGCACAATGTGTATGCGGTGCTGGATCCGACGCAGGATACGTACCGGGCGCGCTATGAAGTGTATGTCGGGGATGCTGCGGGTGTGCCGTTTGCGGGAATGGCGAGCGACACGATTGAATGGGTGTGGCGTGCGGAGGCCATACCCGAGCCGGCGAGTCTGGGCGTGTTGGCGTTGGGTGGGGTGATGTTGCTGGCGCGGAGGCGTCACGCCCGCTAATTTCCTATTTGAAAAAAGGCCGCACGGTCTTGCGATCGTGCGGCCTTTTTGTTTTTTTTCCAGTGAAGATCCGGCATCGCAACTTAAGCGACGCGGACATTGACGCCATTTTTTACGAGATACGTTTTGACTTCGCCGACGGATAACTCGCGGGAGGCACGAAGAAAGGACATCCTACTACAGTTCGCCGAACGCAAGTTTTAGGCGGCGACCACAGCTTGAGCACTTGCAGCGAAGTTCAACGCTACAGAAATGGTCTTCCATGGGTGCAGTGGCATCGTCGGCCCCGATGTCGCAAACTGATTCGTGATAGTCGAACATGATGGCGACGGTAAATATCGAGTGTCCACATTTCTTGCAGATTCTCTGCGTGCCGGGGTGATTGCCGAGGATTTGGTTCTGGGGATACTGCCGGCCTTGATCGCCGTGGCGGGAGGCATCCAGAATGATCGAAAACTCGGATTCGCCCAACCATTGGACGCTCAGGGGCGTGCAATCGAATGCCCCACCCGGTGCGGAATCGATGGTGCGTTCATCGGAGTAGACATGGCAATTGGTTAGACCCCTTGGAGAGAGAAGTTGAAATTCCACCGCCACACAGTTCCACGGTTTCACACGGCGCGGATTGCAGACGGAAACGGAAGCGAGACAGGAAGGCGGGTGCTGCATGACCCATCTGACCAGTGCAGGTTTCGACTTTGCTGCCGGATGAGGCTTGCTCTCGGGCTCGTACAGATCTTTCAAGGCCGCTTCAAGAGTACGGGGCGACAGATCGGCAAGTCTGGCAAGTTCTTCATAAGCGGACCAGGAAGGATCCGGCGAGTGGGTAATGGTTAGGCCCAGGAGATTCTTTCGGGCGAGGCTTTTCTCCAGCTTCGCGGAGACTTCCGCGGGCCCGCACACGTAGGCCACCAAGGAAACATGGCTTATGTATTCGGTGATGCCTAAAAGCAATCCACCTTTGTCGCCGGGTGTCTGTTTTTGTGCGAGACGATTCAGTATTTGAATGATGGTCCTATTGACGCTCGCGATGAGATTCTCGCGAATCAGGTTCGCAGCGAGATCCCCGCCCGCAGGAACAGTCATGCGAACTTCGAGCTTTGAGGGGAGCGCGGGATGGCCTCTGAAAAGCGCCGTACGAATGTTGACGCGGACCGAGGAGGGATCACGGGAAGGAGTGAAGCCGGACGTCCACCAATCATGAGGTGCCGATACGATCCGCCAACTTTCATGGGGAATATGCATGGTCGAGACTCAAGACGTTTAAGTGATGCGAACGTTGACGCCGTTTATCGCCAGAAATGTTTTCACTTCGCCGACGGAGAATTCGCGGAAGTGGAAGATGGAGGCGGCGAGGGCGGCGTCGGCTTTTCCACCGCCGGGGCCGTCTTGCAGGACGTGGAGCATGTGTTCGGGCTTTCCGGCACCGCCGCTGGCGACGACGGGGATGGTGACGGTGGTGCTGACGGCGGAGGTCATTTCGAGGTCGTAGCCTTTTTTCATACCGTCGACGTTCATGACGTTAAGGACGATTTCGCCGGCACCGAGGCGTTGGGCTTCCTGGGCCCACCAGAGGACGTCGATACCGGTGGGGACACGTCCGCCGTTGACGAAGACTTCCCAGACTTCTTCCATGGGGACGCCGCGGTCATCGAGCCATGTTTTGCGAGGGATGAGGGCGCTGGGGCCGGTGGCGGGGCGGAAGCCTTTGGGCTGGATGACGCGGTTGGCGTCCATTCCGAGAACGGTGGCGCAGCGGCCGAACTTGTTGGAAATTTCGCGGAGCAATTCGGGGCGTTTGACGCCAGCGGAGTTGATGGAGACTTTTTCGGCACCGGCCTGAATGAGGCGGGTGGCGTCGTCGAGGACGCGGATGCCGCCGCCGACGGTGATGGGCATGAAGACGGAGTCGGCGACTTTGCGGACGACGTCAGCCATGATGCCGCGGCCTTCGTGGGAGGCGGTGATGTCGTAGAAGACGAGTTCGTCCGCCTTGGCCTGATCGTAGAAGATGGCCTGTTCGACAGGTTCGCCGGCATCGACGTGGTCGAAGAATTTGACGCCTTTGACGACGCGGCCGCGGTCAACATCCAGGCACGGTATGATTCGTTTCGCAAGCATAAGCTTCTTATTTTACCTTATCCGCGAAGCACCTGCACCTGAGCGATGAGCGCGTTGGCGGTGGCTTCGTCGGCGGCCTCAGCGATGACGCGGGCGATGGGTTCGGTGTTGCTTTGGCGGACGTGGACCCAGCCGCCGTTTTCCCCCGACCAATCAATGCGCACGCCATCCTGCGTGTCGAGTTTTTGATCGGCGAATTTCTTTTTTACAGCGGCGACGAGTTTGGCGGATTGCTCGGGAGTGCATTCGAATTTGGTTTTGATCATGGAGTAGCGGGGGATGTCATTGACGAGTTGGGAAATCGATTTGTTGGTGCGGTGCATGAGGTCGAGGATCATGACGATGCCGAGAAAGGAATCGCGCACGGGGCCGATGCGGAGGTCGATGATGCCGCCGTTGCCTTCGCCGCCACAGACGGCGTTCACTTCCATCATTTTGGAGGCGACGTTGGCTTCGCCGACGGGCGTGCGGTAGACGATTTGGCCGAAGCGGGCGGCGATGTCGTCGATCATGCGTGAGGTGGAAAGGTTGGCGCACATGGGGCCGGGCTTGGAAAGCATGCGGGCGTAGGCGCACAGGGCGAGGGTGTATTCTTCACCGATGTAGGTGCCGTTTTCATCGACGATGGCGAGGCGGTCGGCGTCGGGGTCCTGTGCGAAGCCTACGACGGCGCGGGTTTGTTTGACCTTTTCGCAAAGCGTGACAAGATTTTCTTTGGTGGGCTCGGGCACATGGGCGAAGTGGCCGGTGGCTTGATCGTTCATGTGAACGGTTTCAGTGCCGAGTTTTCCGAGGAGCATGGGGGTGCCGATGCAGCCGGCGCCATTGACGGAATCGAGGACGATTTTGTAGCGGTGCTGGGCGATGGCGCGGATGTCGAAATACTGCAGGACGGTCTGGATGTGGTGGGCGTGGACGCGGGAATCGGTGGAGAAAAGGCCGAGCTTTTCGATGGGGGCGAGGCCGGACTTCAACCAGGGTTTGTCGAAATAGGTTTGCTTGATTTGTGCAGCTTCGGCGGGCGGGAAGGCGATGCCGTCGTCACGCAGAAATTTGATGCCGTTCCAGATGATGGGATTGTGCGAGGCGGTGATGGCGATGGCGGCGTCGGCCTTGAGGTAGCGGCCGAAGAGGGCGATGGAGGGTGTGGTGGCGATATCGAGGTCGACAACATCGACGCCGACGGACATGAGACCGGCGGAGACGGCCTGGAAAACGAGCGGACCGGAGGGGCGGGAATCGCGACCGATGGCGACTTTGAGGCGGGAGGAGGGAGCGGTGGCGGCGGGGGATTGGATGCGGCGGTTTTGCAGAAAGCATCCGAAGGCTTGGCCGAACTCTGTGGCGACGGCGGGCGTGAGGGATGAACCGATGATGCCGCGGACGCCGGAGACGGAAATCATGAGCGGAGAGATGGAGGACATGAGGACTCCGAAAAAAGGGATGCGGAATACGGATGAGCAGTGTCAAGGTTCAGGGTGGAAGTTTCAAGCGAATCGTGGGGTGGGAAATTGTTGGGCAAAAAAAGAAAGACGCGCCCGGCGATGGCGCGGGCGCGTCTGGCGAACTGTGAGTGGCAACCGGGAGACAAAGGTTACCAAGTGAACGAATTACCGGCGGCGGCGGCGGGCGAGCAGGGCCGCGGCGCCCAGGCCAAGGACGCTGAGGGAAGCGGGTTCGGGAACATCGCCACCACCTTCATCGCAAACTGAAGAATTCTGGCAGATGGTGACGCAGATATCGGCGCCGAAGCACTCGCCTTCGTTGAGTCCGAAGAGGCCTTTGTTGAAGGGGGCGTCGCTGAGGGAGACGGTGAAGTTGCGGTCGCCGGGGAGGTCGATGACGACGGGGGCACCCCAGGTAACCTGGCCGTATTGGAGGATGCCGAGGAAGGTTTTCACGCCGACGGTCTCCCCGTCGAGTTCGGCGTTGACGAGCGGATTGGCAAAGCCGAGGTTGACGGTGATATTTTTGGGCGCGGTGTCATCGCCATTGACGTAGGTTTCATCGGTCCAGATGGAGAAGAGTTTGAAGGTTTTGCATTCGCCATCCGAGAGGCTGAACTCTTTGCCGTAGACGCTGTTGAAGATGTCAGTGTGAACAACGAGGCCCGGATCGGCAGAATTCGAGGTGATGGTTACGTCGCAGTAATCGCCAATTTTGTAGTCTTTGACGCAGTCGCCGCAGTCGGGCGGGGCGGTCACGGTGGCGAAAGAGGTCTGGGAAACTGCGGCGAGGGCGGCGACGCCGACGAGTGCGGCGAGATAACGGGAAGAAGCAATGCGCATGGGACTCTCTCCTTGGAATGAGACGAACAGGGTACATAGCTTCAGCGCGCGGAAACCCGCATGGGTTACCTGGTATGTAACGCGCGAAGCCGTTTGGCTCGTGGTAGTTTCAGGTTGTCGGGGGAGTTCGGCCGCACCACAGAACCGTGGTCAACCGTTGCCTCTCTCTCTCATTCTCCCGGGTCCGCCATCGCATGGTGGACACCCATGATTTACCTCAGAAAACGCAATGGGCAAGCGAATTTTCGAGAATTTGGCGGGAGTTGACGACCGATATTTTTTACCCGGATTTGAGGAGAAATAGAGGTTTATTTTCGGACACAAACGGCCTATTAAATTCATATATGTTTATATATTGATATTCATATTTTATCAGGCGATGTAGGAGAATTCGCGGTCATTCGGCGCGGCGGCTATTATCGGGGGTATGGCAGATGTGCAGGACATTGCGATTATCGGGACCGGGCCGCTGGGCTTGGAGATGGCCGTGGCGCTGCGCCGCGCGGGGCTGAGCTATGTGCATTTTGAGTCACGACAGATCGGATCGACGATTCAGTGGTGGGCACCGGGGACGCGCTGGTTTAGTTCACCGGAGAGAATTGCGATTGCGGGTGTGCCGCTGCAGGGGGTGATGCAGGAAAAAACTTCGCGGGAAGAATATTTGGCATATTTGCGCGGGGTGGTGCAGCAGTTTGATTTGCGCGTGCAAACGTATCGAAAGGTGGTGGGGATTTGCCGGTGTGCGGAGGGGTTTGAGTTGGAGATTTCGCAGACGCTGAATCCGGAGGTGGAAAATGAGCGGGTGCGGGTGCGGCGGGTGATTTTGACGGTGGGGGGACGGAAAGGGCGAATTTGCTGGGGATTGAGGGGGAAAATCGGGGCCATGTGACGCATTATCTGGGTGATTTGCATACTTATTTTCGTAAACGCGTACTAATTGTGGGAGGGAAGAACAGTGCGGTGGAGGCGGCGCTGCGGTGCCAGCGGGCGGGGGCGGAGGTGACGCTGAGTTATCGGGGGGGAGAGGTACGCAAGGAATCGATTAAGTACTGGCTGTATCCGGAGTTAGCGGCGCTGACCAAGAGCGGGGTGATGGCGGCGCATTGGAATACGGTGCCGGTGCGGATTGGGGCGACAGAGGTGGTGCTGCGGCGGCAGGATGGGACGGAGTATGAGGTGCCGGCGGACTTTGTGCTGCTGATGACGGGGTATTTGGCGGATATGAGTCTGGCGAAAAGGGCGGGTGTGGAATTGGAAGGGGAGCGGGAAGTGCCTGTGTTTAACCCGACTTCCGCAGTTCGACCTTGAGAATATTTTTTTCGTGCGTGAATCGACGATGGGGCGTCGCTACGGGGGGGGATGCTCCTGAAAGTCGATGTAGTGAAGACCAAGCCCGGTGCGGACCGGGTGTCCGGCGTGG